>NZ_MUGR01000020.1:0-135085 GCF_002217195.1 Flavobacterium aquidurense
ACTAAAGAGGTCTGTTTTATGTGTGTTGTTTATTTAATGTATTGATCTTTAAGTGTTTAATGTTGTTTTAAAAATAGATGACAAATGTTAATTTCTACTCCTGAAACGATACAGAATGTAGTATTTTATACTTATTTTTTTGATTTTAAACTTCTTTGTTTTTTAAAATAACCAGTGTAAAACGTCTCTAGAAGATCAATTAAGGATTTAAAAGATGTTTTTAAGCAAAAAACTAGCATCCTTTTTAAAGTTGATTTTGAATAAATTAGACTAATTTTATAGACATTAAAATAATTTTAAATTTTTTACTCATACTATGAATTAATACTTATATTTGTAATAAGTATTAATACTTAGTTTTATCAAAACAAATAATGATACAAGTTAAAGAAGCTTTAGCGATTGTGGCAGAGAACAGCTCAAATATGCCTGTTGAGAGAATACCAGTGCACAAAGCACTTGGTTATATTTTGGCAGAGACTATTTATTCGCCAATTGCCATGCCGCCCTTCCGACAGTCGGCGATGGATGGCTATGCTATTATTCATAGCGGTAAACATCAATATGATATAATAGGCAGCTCGCAGGCAGGAGATCATTCGAGTTTAAAACTAAAAGAAAATGAAGCAGTTCGCATTTTTACCGGTGCATTTGTGCCTCATAATGCAGATACAGTCGTAATGCAGGAACATGTGATGGCAAATGAAAACTCCATTCTAATTACTATTATGCCCGAGCAATTTGCTAATGTTCGAAATAAAGGGGAACAAATTGGTAAGGAAGATGTCGTTTTTGATGCCAATACTTTAATTACACCAGCTGCAATTGGTTTTTTGGCCTGTTTAGGAATTACTGAAATACCGGTGTATAAAAAGCCAAAAGTAGCCATTTTAGTAACAGGCAACGAATTGGTAAAACCAGGAAAGATATTGCCTAAAGGAAAAATTTACGAAAGCAATTCGGTCATGTTACAGGCGGCACTTCAAACGATCGGAATTAAAAAAACGAAAGTTTATAAAGTAAAAGACAGCCTAAAGGCAACTAAAAGAGCTTTAAACAGTATATTATTAAAATACGATATTGTTTTAATTTCCGGCGGAATTTCAGTTGGTGATTACGATTTTGTAAAAGAAGCATTATTAGAAAACGAGGTAAAAGAGTTGTTTTATAAAATCAATCAGAAACCTGGAAAACCAATGTTTTTTGGTTCTAAAAATGAAACTTTAGTTTTTGCTCTGCCCGGAAATCCGGCGTCATCGCTAACTAATTTTTATATTTATGTCTATCCGGCGATTAAAAACAAAATGGGTTTCTCTGAAACGCATTTACAAAAGCTGACCAGAAAATTAAGCGAAGATATTACAAACACTTCAGGGAAAACATTGTTTTTAAAAGCGTTATACGATGAAACTCATGTAACAGTTTTAGACGGACAGAGTTCAGCAATGCTTAATACTTTTGCCATAGCAAATAGTTTATTAATTGTTCCTAATGATACAGAAACTCTAAAAAAAGGAGATTTAGTGACTTTATTGCCGATAGATTAGAATTGGATAATGAGATAATTTGATAATGAGATAATTGTTTAATGCAGTATGTAAAATTAAACATACAGCACAAACTGAAACCAACCACGAGTAATTCTCGGGAATGACAAGATTCGTTGAACCTGAAACCTGAAACAAAATAAACCTGAAACAAAGAAAACCTGAAACAAAAAATTAAAACCTGAAACAAAATAAATGAATCTCTTGAGTTCGGAAAATATTATCCTGTTTAGCTTCGCCTTAATCGTAATTGCTTTTTTATATTCTAGCGTTGGGCACGGAGGAGCGTCAGGCTATTTGGCTTTGATGACGATTTTTGCTTTTCCGGTTTCGATTATGAAACCATCGGCTTTGTTGTTGAATTTGTTTGTGGCAAGTATTTCGTTTTTCTTTTATTACAGGAAGAATTATTTTAAACCAAAGCTGTTTTATCCGTTTGCAATAGCTTCTGTTCCCGCAGCTTTTATAGGCGGATTTGTGACCTTGGACAATACAATTTATAAAATTATTTTAGGAATTGTATTGGTTTTTGCAGCATTGAGATTGTTTGGAATATTCAATTTTAAAGAAAAAGAAGCCGTTCAGATAAAATTACCTTTTGCATTGGCAATAGGATTTGTCATAGGTTTATTATCAGGGATGTTGGGTATTGGCGGCGGAATTATATTAAGCCCTATTTTATTGTTTTTAGGATGGGCTTCTGTCAAGGAATCGGCGGCAATTTCGAGTTTATTCATTTTTGTGAATTCGTTTGCCGGAATGCTGGGATTCTTTTTGGGAGGAAAAACAATTCCTACAGAAAGCTTTTATCTCGTTCCAATTGCGGTGGTGGGAGGCATTTTAGGAGGATTTTACGGAAGTGGATATTTCTCTAACAGAACATTAAAATTTGTTTTAGGAACCGTGATCTTAATGGCAAGCATTAAATTGATTTTTCCATAAAATGAATTTAATTTTTAAACACATAGAAACATAGGTTTTTATAGTTTGAAAAAGAAGATAATATCGATAACACGTTGCTATGTAAATTGATGCAAGTGAAACGCCTTTTTTAACGTTGCAAAAAGCTATGTTTCTATGTGTTTAAAAAAAGGTAAGATTGCAAAACCTGAAACAAAAATTAATCATGGAAGCACTAACAGTATTTATTCTTTGTGGTGGAAAAAGTTCCCGAATGCAGTCGGAAAAAGGACTGGTACTGTTTCAGGAAAAACCCTTTATTGAGCATATTATTCAGGCGATTTTGCCTATTACCGATGAGATAAAATTGATTACGGCTACGAAAGAATATGACTATCTGCCGTATCAGAAAATACCGGATATTGTTTTGGATAAAGGACCTTTAGGTGGAATTTACACTGCATTAACCCATTCTGAAACGGAGTTTAATTTGATTTTGAGTTGTGATATTCCGTTAATTTCTACTGAATTATTATCAGAGTTAATTTCAAAACACAATAAAGAAGCTGAAATTACGATTTTTGCTTCAGAAAGCAGAATGCATCCCTTAATTGGGATTTATTCTAAAAAAGTATTGCCCGTTATCAAAAGCGCAATTGATAGCGAGGATTTAAAAATGATGAATTTGCTGGTGAGTATACCGCATCAAATTATCAAAATTGAAGAAAGTGAAAACTTTCATTTGACCAACATCAATTCGGCAGACGAATTAAATGACCTGAATATCAATTTAAGTTAAAAGTTATGCGAAACTCAAAAATACCAAAATTAACAATTGTAGGCGCAGGTCCGGGCGATGCTGAACTGATCACTTTAAAAGCAATTAAAGCTTTAGAAAATGCCGATGTTGTATTGTACGATGCGTTGGTAAACGAAGAATTATTGCAATATGCTGTAAAGGCTGAAATAGTTTTTGTGGGTAAACGCCTGGGTTGTCACGCGTATACGCAAGATCAGATCAACGAATTGATTGTTTCAATGGCAAACCGTTTTGGTCATGTAGTACGTTTAAAAGGCGGAGATCCTTTTGTTTTTGGAAGAGGAAGTGAAGAAATTGAATACGTAGAAAAATTTGGTGTAGAAACCGCTGTTGTTCCCGGCATTTCATCGGCTTTAGGCGTTCCTGCTTCAGTAGGAATTAGTTTGACACAGCGCCAGGTAGCCGAAAGTTTTTGGGTAATTACCGGAACGACATCGAATCACGAATTATCTAAAGATGTTTATTTAGCTTCAAAATCAGCCGCAACAGTGGTTATTTTGATGGGAATGCACAAATTAGAAGAAATAATTTCGATTTATAAAGAAAACAGAACCGATGATTTGCCCATCGCAATTATTCAAAACGGAACAAAAAATACGGAACAAAAAGTAGTGGGAACGATTCGTTCAATTACTAAATTAGTAGCAGAAAATAAAATTTCTTCACCCGCCATTATTGTGATTGGTGAAGTAGTGAAAAATACATCAAAATTGACTTCTTATTTTCAGGAACACTTTGAAGATGAATTTATTTTTCAGAATTTAAATTTAGAATAATGATCGAGATTAAATATTTTGGAGCTGTCGCAGAAAAGACAAAATGTGAATTCGAAAAAATCCCTTTTTCTGAAGTTTCGCTGCAGGAATTACTGCAGGATTTAGACGAAAAATACCAATTCGAATCCTTGTCCTTTAGCGTTGCAATAAACCAGAAAATAGTTCCAAAAGCGACTCAATACATCTTGCAGACAACTGATATCGTTGCTTTATTACCTCCTTTTGCCGGAGGATAAAATTAATTGTATGAATGATTCAACACGTTATAACCGACAAATAATGCTGACTGAAATTGGAGACAAGGGTCAGCTCAAATTATCGAAAGCCAAAGTTCTGATTGTAGGAGCCGGAGGTTTGGGAGCGGCTATTTTGCCTTATTTGGCTGGAGCAGGTGTTGGGGAAATTGGAATTGTGGATCACGATTGTATCGAAATTTCAAATTTGCATCGTCAGGTGATTTACAAAAGTTCAGCTCTTGGAAAATACAAAGCCGAGGAAGCAAAATCAATGATTTCAGAATTGAACCCTTCCGTGAAAGTGAATGCCATAACGGAGAAATTATCCGGAAAAAATGCGATTACTTTATTTGAAAAATATACTATTATTGTTGATGCAACAGATAATATTTCGATAAAATATCTCATAAATGATGCTTGCTTAGTAACAAATAAACCAATGGTTTATGGCTCCGTTTTCAGGTTTCAGGGGCAGGTTTCGGTCTTTAATTATCAAAACGGACCCACATACAGATGTTTGTATCCGGATGAAAAAAGTACAGCTACAAATTGCGAAGATGCAGGAGTTATAGGAACGTCTGTTGGAATTATCGGAATGTTACAGGCCAACGAAGTAATCAAAATGATTGTGGAAACAGGAACCGTTTTGACAGGAAAAATAGTGGTGTACAATATTCTGAATAACGAACAGCAAAAGTATGATTTTGATAAAAGTGATGTTCTATTGATGAACAAAGAGATTTTTGATAAAAAGTATGGCATAGAAGAAAATCAGATTGAAGAAGTGAATTTTGAATCTGTTTTAGATGAAATTAATGATGTTGAAGTTTTATTTCTGGATGTTAGAAATGAAGTTGAATTTCCGAAAATCAATTTCAAAAATGGAATTCAGATTCCGCTCATGAATTTAGAAAATGAAATGGAAAAGCTGGATAAAAGCCAAACCATTTACGTTTTCTGTCAATCCGGAATCAGAAGTAAGATAGCAGCTCAATTGCTTCAGAAACATCAATTTAAAAACATAAAAAATATTGTTGGCGGCGCATTTGCAATGAAACAATTACTACAAGAAAAATTTACTATTTAATTTAATAATGTTATGAAAAAAATATTTTTTGGATTGTTTTTGTCTCTCTGTTTTAGTCAATTTGGTTTTTCCCAAAAACATGTTGACGCAACTGGTGAAACAGAAATTTATGTAGCTTATGAAAAAGCGGATAAGGAACTGAATGCAACTTATAATCAATTAAAAAATAAGTTAGGAGCAATAGATCAGGCAAACCTGATCAATTCTCAAAAAGACTGGATAAAATTTAGAGATTCAAATTGCAAATTTAAAAGCTATCCGGAAGGTGAAGGTGGAGTTATAGCCAATAAAATGTATGCAGATTGCAGAATGCAAATCACAATAAGCAGAACAAAAGAATTAAAAGGTTTGTTGAACGGTTTTTAAAAATGATGATTTTACAGATTTAAAAAGATAAAAATGTAAAATGTTTAATTAGTGAAAACGTTTAATCCTGGGCAAAAAAAATAAAAAAATGAGTAAAAATGTATTTGTAGAAGGGCCAATAGCTCCTGAATTTATTGCAGAATCAATCGCCAAACATCAGTCGAAACACACTATTGGTGCGCACAATATTTTTTTGGGACAAGTTCGTGCCGATGTAATTCACGATAATATAGTTGTTGCGATCGATTATTCGGCTTATACCGATATGGCGAATGAAGCTTTGTATGCGATTCGGGAAAAAGCTTTTGCTAAATTCGACTTAACCTGCATGCACATTTATCACAGTTTGGGAGTTGTAAAAGCAGGCGAAATTTGTTTGTTCGTTTTTGTTTCGGCAACACGACGCAAACAAGTTTATGAGGCGACAGAAGCGATCGTAAACTGGATAAAAACAGATGTGCCTATTTTTGGTAAAGAAATGTTTGAGAATGATACATTCACCTGGAAACAAAACAATAATGGTTGATATTACGCATAAAATAAGCACATTAAGAGCTGCAACAGCCACAGCAATTGTCAAAGTTAGTAAACAGGAAACAATTGATGCCGTGGTGAATAATTTGGTTCCGAAGGGAAATGTATTCGAAATGGCCAAAACAGCCGGATTATTTGCGGTAAAAAACACCCACTTATCGATTCCGGATTGTCACCCGATTCCAATTGAATTTACATCGGTAGACTATAAAATCGAAGGCTTGACGATTGAGATTATTTTTAGTGTAAAAACAGTTTACAAAACCGGAGTTGAGGTTGAGGCCATGCACGGCGCATCAATAGTAGCGTTGACGATGTACGATATGCTGAAACCTATTGATAAGGAAATAGAGATTTCGACAATTAAATTAATCAATAAAGAAGGAGGGAAATCTTCTTTCAAAAATAAATTCCCGAATGTAATAAAGGCGGCAGTTTTTGTTTGTTCAGATTCTATTTTTGCCGGTGATAAAGAAGACCGCTCCGGAAAAATCATTGTGGAGAAATTAACTTCTTACGGAGTTGAAACAGCGCATTACGAAATTATTCCGGACGAAATAGCTATTATTCAGGAAAAAACTAAGGCTTTCGCCAAAGAGCACCAGTTGGTCATTTTTACGGGAGGAACAGGTTTGTCTCCAAGAGATGTTACACCGGAAGCTTTATCACCAATTTTGGAAAGCAGAATTCCCGGAATCGAAGAAGCTATTCGTGATTACGGCCAACAAAGAATGCCTTATGCGATGTTATCGAGAACCGTTGCAGGAACATTAGGAAAAAGCCTGGTTTTGGCTTTGCCGGGATCAACCAACGGAGCCAGAGAATCTATGGATGCTGTTTTTCCGCATGTAATGCACGTTTTTCATATTTTAAAAGGAAAAAATCATGATGCCCTCTAACACAATTTTGACGGATGATTTTGGGCGAAAACACAATTATTTGCGTATTTCGCTGTTAGAAAAATGCAATTTACGTTGTGCATATTGCATGCCTGCTGACGGAATCGCATTATCTCCCAAAGCCAGTTTAATGACGGCAGATGAGATTTTTGCTATTGCCCGGACTTTCGTTGAAAACGGTGTTGACAAAATAAGATTAACCGGAGGCGAACCACTTTTAAGAAAAGATTTTCCGGAGATTATTTCTAAACTGGCTTCTCTTGATGTTTTGCTTTCCATTACGACAAACGGAATTTTAATTGACCGCCATATTGATGTTTTAAAGCAGTTTAAAATCAAAAAAGTTAATTTGAGTTTAGATACTCTGGTTTCTTCTAAATTTCATTCGATAACGCTTCGAAATCAGTTTGAGAAAGTAATCGATAATCTGCATTTGCTTTTGAATAATGATTTTCAGGTTAAAATAAATGTGGTTTTGATGAAAGGCTTTAATGAAAATGAAATTGTAGATTTTGTCAAACTAACTCAGTTTCTGCCTGTATCAATTCGGTTTATTGAGTTTATGCCATTTGCCGGAAACGAGTGGGACAGGAGTAAAATGGTTTCGCAAAAGGAGATTCTGGCGCAAATAGAAAATGTCTTTTCTTCTGCAGAAATGGAGAAATTACAAGATGAAAAAAACTTCACGGCCAGAACGTATACAATAAAAGGTTTTCAAGGCGATTTTGGAATTATAAGTTCGATTACTAATCCGTTTTGTGATGGCTGCAACAGAATTCGACTTACAGCAAACGGAAAAATTAAAAACTGCCTTTTCTCTAATGCTGAAACCGATTTGCTGACCCCTTTTAGAAATGGTGAATCGATTGCCAATTTGATTTCTGAATCTATTAAAACTAAAAAGAAAGTCAGAGCAGGAATGGTCACGATCGAAGAAATAGACGACCCTAAACTTCACTTTGATAATCGTAGTATGATTGCGATTGGAGGATAAAAAAAGGTCTGACTTTTTCAAGTCAAACCTTCTTTTAATTTTATTTCTTCTTTTTAGCTTTCTCTTTTTTCTTAGATTTCGCTTTCTTTTTGGCTATTTTTTTAGCCTTTGCTTTTTCTTTCGCTTTTTTAGCTTTTTCTTTTTTCTTAGCAGCAGCTTTTTGTTTTGCTTTTTTAGCTTTTTCTTTCTTTTTGTCTTTTTTAGCCTGATCTTTTTTCTTAGCTAATTTCTTTTTCTCTTTTTCCTTGTCTTTGTCTTTCACTTTTTTCTTCTTTTTATCTGTTGATTTATCTTTCTTACTTTCTCCTTTTGTTTTTATCACGTCATCAGCTTTACTTTCTGATATTTCTTTTTTTGTTGGTTGCTTGATCGTTACTTTTGGAGTTATTATTTCTTCTGTTTTTTCAATAGCAGCCGGAGTAATTTTTCTTGCCGGAGCTCTTCGTGCTGCGGGCTTTGGCGAAGTTGCAGCTGCTGTTTTTGTTGTGGCTTTTGGAGTTGTGTTGGTTGGTGCAGCCGGTTTTGCAGCAGTTGTTGGTTTAACTGGTGCTGCTTTGCGAACTGGTGTTTTTGTAGCCGTTGTTTTTGTAGCTGTTGTATTTGCCGTTTTTTTATTTTCTGTAACAGGCTGAGTATTTTCAGGTGTTGGTGAATCAGTTTTTTCTGGGGTAATTTTTTCGTTCTCGTTTTCCATATTGATGCGTTTTTAGATGAGTAATTACTACAATGTAACTAAATTGTTAATTAACAGTTAAGTAAAGATAAACATAAAACAAGTCTCTCAATGTTAAGTTTTTACTTAAAAATTAACGATAAGGATCTTATTTTTAATAGATTGAGTTTTTGTTAAAAAATAAAGACTAAAATCTCTTAACAATTCTACTTGAGAAATAATGTAAATTACTTTGTAAAGATGAAAGAATGATAACGTGGTAGTTTGCTAGATTTTTCTCTTGAAAACGAGTGCCATAGCCCAGATGGAAGCGGCATCCTTTTACTTTTTTCTTTAAAAAGTAAAAGATATAGCGGACAGCTGGATTAGCTCCTGAAAATACTAATGAAAGAAGGCAGTTTAATTCTCAGGAATTTCTAAAATTTTAAAATTGCTTTTAGGCGCTTCGCATAACGAACAGCAATAAGTTTCGGCTAAATCAGTAAATAAAATACCTTTCGGGATACCCTGGTTTTCATCTCCGTATTCTGATTTGTAAAGCGTTAAACATTCCTGACATTGATAGATGTCTAATTGTTTTTTTTCTTTTTTTTGTAGCTTTTCTGTTGCTTCCGGAATCGAATTTCCGAGTTCATCGAAATACTTTCGGCTTAATTCAATTAAAATTGTTGGTAATTCCAGTTTATCAATATCTTGTGAATGCACAACGTATTCTCGTGTATTGGCATCGAAATTTTTTGCAAATAATACATTATAAGTATCCCGAATTTTAATGGATTCTAAAGCTGCGGGCAATTCATTTTTTTCGACTACGATCGAAGTAAAATAATGCCCGTCACGATTGTACTCAGAGATACCAAAAGTCAAACCATATGTACTAATGTCGAACTGATCAAGTGTGCGGACCAGAAAGGTTTTAAGATTTAAAGCCCATTCTGATGCGACAGGTAAATGCCAATTCAGTTCTAATAAAGAATGACGGACATTGATTCCTTTTTTACCTAAGAACTTTTCCCATTCCAGTTTTCTGTCTTTTGGAATCCCTTTTATAATAAACGATTTCCAGGGCGTGATACATATTTTTCCAATTTTGCAATCGAAACATAAATCACACATTTCTTTCAGGAAATCCAGATTGTATAAATTATTTCTCCAGTATAATCCGAGCCAATATTGATCAATTCCCATTCGGTTCATGCCTTCGTAATAGGGAAAAGGATAAAACGGAATATTCAAAGGTTTGTCAATTGTTCGGTTATTGGTATCCAAAGCTTCGCTGACAAGAGCAAATATCAGGTCGATACCAATTGATTCCTCAGCGGTAATTTTTTCGATTTCATAGTAAAACTGGGCAATATCCCAACTGTAAATTAGAATAGGATATACTTCCATACGTTGCCATTTAGGCAAACGAATGTATAAATACCAATAATCTTCGTGTTCTGAGGCAATAAAATTAAGGTGACCGGTAAATAAGGGAACTAATTGCTGCTTTGGGTCATTGATGTTGACTTTTAGCTTTGGCTGTTCTTTAAACTGTTCTAAAATATATAAAAATTTGTTTCCGGTAAGCCAATTGGTATTTCTGAAAATATCTGTAGAAACATACGAAGAAACAATATTGTTGCCGCTTTTTTCTTCCGGAAAAACAAAATGATGTTTGCCCAGTTTTTCTTTATCTAAAGATTTAAATCCGCTTGGAAAAATAATATCTTGTCTTGAACCAAATGAAATCGAATCTAAACCCTGATGCATTGCCATATTGACTACTTCCCGTAATTCACCCGGCGAAATAACGCCTCCTTTTACTATTAATCTTGTTAGTTCCATAACTTTTGTTTCAGGTTTCAAGTTTTTTAGTTTCAAGTTTCTGTACGTTCCAACAACTTGAAACTTGAAACCTGAAACAAAAAAAACTAAATTTTACACTTTGCAAGTATTTCTTTTACTTCTGTTTTACAGCTTCCGCAGCCTAACCCGGCACCGGTATTTTTGCACAAATCGGTAAAATTGTTTACGCCGCTTTTTATTGCTTCTTCTATATTTCCGGCTCCTACCTGACTGCAGGAACAGACTAATTTTCCTAAAACAGGTTTTGCGTTTGAGCTTCCTCTTAGCAGTGTATTTCGCTTATCAGACAATTCGATTTTACTTTCGATCATGGTTTTAAATTCGGCGAACTCGTTTTTATCCCCCATTAAAATGGCCCCAACAAGCAAATCGTCTTTTACGATGCATTTCTTGTAATAGCGTTTCTTTAAATCGGCAAAAATAATTTCTTCATAAGAATCATCATTTTCAGGAATAGTCAAATCGCCAATACTGCAGAGGTTAATGTCTTCTAGTTTTAAAATATTCATTAAAATAGAGCCTTTGTAAAAACTGCTGATATCTCCCGCTAAAAAGTTGGCTAAAATATCAGCCTGTTCTTCGGCAGCAGAAGTGATTCCGAACAATTTATTTTCAAATTCAGCAATCTCACCAATAGCATAAATGTCAGGATTTGAAGATTGTAAATACTGATTTACCTTTACGCCGCGTCCGCAGGCAAGTCCGCTTTCGCGTGCAATTTCAATATTCGGAATTGTTCCAATGGTATAAACGATGGCATTTGCGGTAATGATCCGGCCACTTTTCAAAGCGATTTCTATTTCATTTTTATTATCGGTTTCAAAAACAGTACTGACTTCATTATCAAAATAAATCTGAATGTCGCGAAGCTGAACTTCTTCTGCCAATAATTTACTTGAGACCCGATCGAGCTGACGTTCCATCAATCGGGAAGCTCTTTGAATTATGGTTGTTTTTACTTTTTTATGTTTGAGGGCAGCGGCCAATTCCAAACCTAATAAACCGCCTCCAATAATGACAACGTGTTGTTCCTCGGACGGCAAATTCGTGCTGTCAAGATGTTTTTTTAGACGATCGGCATCTTCTTTCCGTCTTACGGTAAAACGTCCGGGAAGATGAAGTTGGGCATTTTCAGGAACAAACGGACGGCTTCCGGTTGCGATGATCAGGGAGTCATAAGTATGTGTCTCACCCAAACTGTCTAGTACGTTTTTTTGAGGGGCATCGATTTTCGTAATTGCTACACCGGCTTTCATGGTAATTTTTAATTTACTTAAAGCTTCACCATCTTTTACTTTTAAAAGTTGTTCCCACGTAAATTCCCCCGTCATATATTCCGGAAGCAAAACGCGATTGTAAAACGGGTTTACTTCATTCGAGAAGACAATTATTTCATCGGTTGTATTGAATTCACGATAGTTTTGAATGAATCGGAAAGCTGCTGCTCCGGCACCTACAATGACGATTTTTTGAAAAGGCTTTACGTATTTGGAAATGGCAACCGTAGTATATTTGAAATCAGGTTCTTTTGAAACAGGATCGACAACTGTATTCGTTAAATTATTGGTTCTGTTCAGATCATTTTCGAGTTGTTTGCCCCAATGCATGGGCAGAAAAACTACTTTTTCTTTGATTGAATCGGTTACTTTTGCTTTTACACGAACTTCTCCGTTTTTGCTTGTTACAACGACAATATCCCCATTTTTTATATCATTTTTAAAAGCATCAATCGGATTGATTTCTAAAACCGGACTAGGCGTATGGGGCATCAAACGAGATACTTTTCCGGTTTTCGTCATCGTATGCCATTGGTCGCGAACCCTTCCTGTAGTTAGTATAAATGGAAATTTTGGACTTGGTGCTTCTGAAGTATTTTCGATATGGGTTGGTAAATTGAAAATGGCTTTCTGTGATGGTGTATAGAATTTTTTATCCGTAAAAAGGCGTGGAGTTCCCGGATGTCCATAATCAGGAACCGGCCATTGAAAAGTGCCTTCGGTTCTTAAACGATGGTAATTTAAAAATGAAATGTCAATATTAGTATTTTTGGTTAACGCGCAATGTTCTTTATAGATTTCCTCGGCACTATTAAAATCGAAACCATCGAAATTCATTTTTTTAGCAAAACGAATTAAGATCTCAATATCCGGAAGTGCTTCTCCGGGAGCATTTATTCCTTTAGGCAAATACGAAATACGACGTTCTGAATTTGTCATTGTGCCTTCTTTTTCCAGCCAGCCCGCAGCAGGCAATAATAAGTCGGCATATTTTGAGGTATCTGCATTGTGCGAAATGTCCTGAACGACTACGAATTTAGCATTTTGCAACGCTTTTTCGATACGGCGTGAATCAGGTAAACTCACCATAGGATTGGTGCAGATGATCCAGACCGCTTTCATTTTTCCTGATTCTAAGGCTTCAAACATTTCTGTTGCGGTTAAACCAGGTTGGTCTGAGATTTCATCAACTCCCCAAAAATCAGCTACTTCTTTGCGATGTTCTGGATTTGCAATGTCTTTGTGTGCGGCCAGTAATGTTGCCATTCCGCCCACTTCACGTCCGCCCATTGCGTTCGGTTGTCCGGTCAAAGAGAAAGGACCTGAACCGGGTTTGCCAATTTGGCCCGTCAATAAGGATAAGTTGAGCAAAGCGGTATTTTTATCAACACCAACGGCACTTTGGTTAAGTCCCATCGCCCAAAGCGAAATAAATCCTTTTGCTTTTCCGATACTATCTGCGGCAAGTTTAATGTCGTTTACAGAAATTCCGCAAAGTTTAGAAGCTTTTTCAAAAGAGGTATTTAAGACTAAGTCTTTATATTGTTTGAAGTTTTCGGCATGATTTTTTACAAAATCGTTGTCGACATATCCTTTTTCGATAATGCGCTTGGCAATGGCATGATATAAAATAATATCAGTTCCGGGAAGAATTTGCAAATGCAAATCGGCAAAAGCAGCCGTATCTGTTCGCCTTGGATCGATAACAATGATTTTTGTTTTTGGATTTTTCTCTTTGTGTTTTTCAATTCTTCGAAATAAAATGGGATGACACCAGGCAGGATTTGCTCCTGTAATCAGGAAAGTATCCGCCAGTTCAATATCGTCGTAAGCAATGGGTACAGAGTCTTCGCCAAAAGTCTTTTTGTAACCTACTACGGCAGAACTCATGCACAAGCGCGAGTTGGTGTCGATATTATTGGTTTTCAAAAAGCCTTTTACGAGTTTGTTTACCAGATAATATTCCTCAGTTAAACATTGCCCTGAAATATAAAAACCAACGCTGTCCGGTCCGTGTTTTTTTATAATAGAAGTAAAAACAGCAGCAGCGCGATCAAGAGCAGTATCCCAGCTCACACGCTCTAACGGATAGGATTTGCTGCCTCGCATTTCAGGATATAAAATCCTGTCTGAAGTATCATTGACAACGTAATGCAAATTCATTCCCTTAGAACACAACATGCCTTTGTTTACCGGATGGTCTTTATCGCCGGTTACCATCACACCGTTTTTAGCATCGTTGGTGACGATAATCCCGCAGCCAACGCCACAGTACGAACAGGTAGTTTTGATTTTGGTATTTTGCATTACAACTGTTTTTTTGGATACTACTATTATTGATTGGTGCAGAATTCTAAATAATTCACTTATTTAGTTTTATGTAAAAATAAGTATTTTTACGTATTAATACTTATTTTTAGAATTTATTTTTCTATTTTTGATTAAAATAAAAGAGCAGCGCCCCATTTATTTTAATCTGATAAAATAGAGGACTCATGAAAGAAGAATCAGCAATTTGTTATACCTGTATCAATGAAAATTGTTTTATCAAAAAACACCTGCACTTAGAGCAAATGAGACAATTTGTTTTGAAGAAGAAGAGTTTTGTCTGTAAAAAATCAGAACAGTTTATTACTGAAGGTGCTCCATTACAAGGGCTTTATTTTATTTGCAGCGGGAAAGTAAAAACGGTTAAAACAGGTATAAACGGTCGGGAGCAAATTGTGCGTCTGACGAAAAACGGCGATACAATTGGTTTTCGCGGATTTGGAACTTCAAAACGTTATCTGATTGGCGCTTATGCTCTTGAAGATAGTGTTTTGTGTAATTTTAGTAATGAAACGATGTTAGAAATTCTGCAAACCGTTCCTGAATTTACGTATGCTTTAATGTTATTTTATGCTGATGAACTCAACAAAAGTGAAAATAACATTCGGAAAATTGCTCACATGAATGTGCGTGAGCGTGTGATTGATTTGTTGTTGTACATCCATCGCAAATTTGGACAAGTAAACGGTTTAATTGACATTGAACTCTCGAGAAAAGAAATTGCTGATTTTGCGGGAACTACTGAAGAACAAGCGATCCGAATACTTTCGAGCCTTAAAAAAGAAACACTAATTAAAACGGTGGGAAAGAGAATTGGTATTTTGGCTATTCCTGAATTACGAACTGAAATTATGGAGCATAAATATTTTTAGATTTTAGAAGTAAGTATTATTACTTAAAATCTATTTTGTGCGTTTAATTTTTAACGGATTTTGTCTAGTATCAAAAACATCAGAGATTTTAATTTGCTTATTTTCTTGATCGAGGCAATAAATAATTTTGTAGTTATTGCAAGTTAAATAATGATACTTGTTTTCTCGATCAATTAAAAGATCTTCGATTTGAGTAGAAAATGTACTGCTAGTAAGTTTGTTAGGTTCAGAAATTATTTCTTTGATAATTTTTTTTTTGCAATTCTGGTTCCTGCTTTTTGAAGGTAATAGTCATAAAATTCATCAATTTGATTCTCTGCGAATTGCGACCAAATAATTTTCAATTTCATTATTTGTATTTTTCCAAAAGTTGAGAAGTAGTTTTGTGTCTTCCATTTTTAAAATCATCTTCAGATCTATCAATTCTATTATTAAATTCCTCAACTGACATTGCGGTAAAAAAGTTTTCATCATCAAAACCTTTTTTGTTTCTGTTTAATAAATTTTCAAGTTGAGAAATCAATTCTTCGCTTTGAATTTTTAAAAACTCTTGTACAAATTCTATTTTTCTAGTTTGTAAATCCATCATATTCAATATTTTTTCAAATTTAGGAATTATCTTCTAAGGGAATGTTTTTTTTAGATTTTTTTAAAAGAGCGAGTTGCAGAGGCACACCGCAGTGCATCTACGCCGAGTACAATTATTTTTTTCTGCCAACGAATCGAATTACAGAACCTTTTCCGTTATGGAATAAGCCTTCGCTCAATTCAATTTCTTTTTCTTCTAATGCGATGATTTCATAGTTTGGGAAATCAGCTTGAATTTCTTGAATAGAGAATAAAGATTCGATATCTTTTGGTCCGCCAACTTTATCGTTAATGGCCAGATATTCTAAGTGTTTTTTACTGAAAGCTTCAAAGATAATCATACCGTCTTTGCGTAAATAAGTTTCAAGTGTTTTGTGAATCGCCGATTTAATTTCTGCGGGAAAGTGAGCGTAAATTAAAGCAATAGCATCAAATTGTTCTGGTTGATAGTGTAGCGTTTCTAATTCTCCAACCTGATACTCAATAGTTATATTACTGGCTTCGGCAAGCTTAAGAGCTTTGTTTTTTCCTTCTTCGCTTATGTCAAAAGCGGCAACTTTCCAGCCTGATTTCGCTGCAAAAACAGCATTACGTCCTTCGCCTTCGGCGGGGAAGAGAATACGTCCGGGTTCTAGTTTTTCTAATTGTTCTTTTAGATAATTGTTGGGTGCTGTGCCGTAGGCAAATTCTTCGCTGCTGTAGCGGTTGTCCCATCTTTGAGTCCAGTTGTTCGTCATTATATATTGAATTTAATTATTAATGGTTCGTGATCGCTGTGTATTGTCTCTTAATATTAGAATTGAAAGTGAATGCCATATTGCAATTCCAAGCTATAATTTTCATTGATTGATATGTTTAGATAGAATTTGAGGATTTAATTTTGGTTCTATTCTCAATTTGATTTTTCCAAATCTCTCTATTTGTTACAACAAATTGTTCTTTTGAGTCATTCTTAATTCTTATTAGTATTCCATTATTAGCTATTCCTAAAGTTTTTTCAAATTCTACAGCGATTATATCTTCAATATTGATTATGCATTCGTGTTTTTGCAGAAAATTAATAATATTGGTTTGAAACACAAGTTGATTATTTGTTATATAAAGACTTCCTCCAACTGCAATACCATTTAAATAATGATTAGCTCTTCCGGAATAGATTATGTTTTTTAATTCCAGAAAAGTGATTTCTTCATTATTTATATGCGAGAACATCTTGAAGTAAGATATTACTGTCATGAATATAGTTATAAATACTGCAATAACCAGCAGGACATCAGAGGGAATATTTTCTTTAAAATAAAAATATGTGGTAAAAAACAGACTTGTTCCTAGTCCTAAAAAAAGTGAATATTTTAATCTCTTCATGTCTGCTTATGTATACTATTTAGTTTATGAAAAAGTTATTTATATTGAACGAAAATACAAATTAAAGTGTAATATATGTGATATTGCAGGATACAAAAATACCCTTCTTCCAAATGAGAAAAAGGGTAAAATGTATATCAGATTTTAAGAATGGTTTTACTTCTTCCAGCTGAAAATTCTCGGATTTACGGAAATCATTAACCAGGCCCAGTTGTTGGTATGTCCTGCATATCCGGGAGCTTTTAAAACTTCTAAAGTTTTAGTACCAAACATTTGAGAATAGCCTCCTGTAAGTATAATGTCTTTTTTGAAATTGAATCCGGCCGTAAAGTCGATCTCAGTTCCTAAATACGAATCCATTTTTTTGTTTGCTACAACTACATCAGCAGCAGAAAGGAATACGTGTGGCATTAAGGCAAATTGCCATTTTTTTACATTGTAGTTGAATTTCAAATTAGCATCTTGTAAACCAACGCTGTTTTGATGACCTCCGCCAACATAAAAATAATCCATGTAACCATTAAAAGCGTGATTGGTACCAAAAATAGGATTAAATGATTTGATTACTTTACTTGCATCGTTCATGTCTTTTCCTGACAGGTATTCATAACCAATTCCGGCTTTAAAAGAATCGGTTAGATTATAGGCAAAGTTTACAGCGCCATCCCAGGCACTAACTTGTTTGTCTGCACTTTTTCCGGTTTGACCGTAGAAACTCAAGTTACTATCTACTTTTTTGGTTTTGTAAGTAAGGTAAGTTCCAAAAGTTTGTTTGTAATCTACGAGTAACTTTTTATCCGGGTTGGCATATTCATAACCTGTATTCAAAACTAACAAACTAACGCCTAATTTGTCTGCATTAGCATGATACCAGGCATATTGCATGGCTTTATAATTGTTTACTGTATAAGGAGTCTGAAAGTTGTTTTCGGCATCAGAGTTATAGGTAAATCCCATGTCAAGCTGATGGTTTTTTGGATGAAAGGAAACCATTACGGCATCGTGACTTTGTCCCTGTTGCAGCCAGTCAATTTCTCCCATAATACGTTGGTTATCATAAGAAAGTACTTGACGGCCCGCTCTTGCACTCCATTTTTCACTGATATCATATTGTGCCCAGGCTTCAAAAACAGCTACAGCATTTTTATCTGAAGTTGCGGTTGTTGCCACATCTCCCCATGTTCTGACATTCTGAAAAGTTAATTTTACAGTTAATTGATCCTGTTTGTAATTAAAATTTAGTCTTGAACGCTGTGAGATTTGAGATGTTGCTTCTGTACCTTCCGGTATAAGAGTTTTGTATCCGTTACGATATTCAAAACGAGGTCTTAATTGCAAATTTACATCTAGTTCCTGTGCCTGAATATCGTAACTTATTCCTGCTAAAAGCACTAAAAGTGCTATTTTTAATTTTTTCATAATTTGGCTGGTTTAAACAAGATGTTAAATTAG
Source organism: Flavobacterium aquidurense (assembly GCF_002217195.1). Lineage (NCBI taxonomy): Bacteria > Pseudomonadati > Bacteroidota > Flavobacteriia > Flavobacteriales > Flavobacteriaceae > Flavobacterium > Flavobacterium aquidurense. The sequence continues at coordinate 18,566 of NZ_MUGR01000020.1, forward strand.
AAGAAAAGGATATGGTTAGGAATGATAAAAATCATATTTCACCACTAACTTTTTTAAACTTTTACGATGACTTATTGCCTGTCTATTACTTTGGCTAAAACAGGCTGTTTTTCGTTCATAATTTTGGTGATGGTGTAGTGCATCCAAATCAGGCAAATTACTGAAAGTAGTAAAATAAAAATCCATGAACTTGACCAGATTCCGGTTGCTGTTAATAGATATCCGAAGATAATTGGCCCGAAGAAACCGCCCAAACCGCCAATCATTCCGACCATTCCGCCTACAACGCCAACTTCTGTCGGGAAGTATTCCGGAATGTGTTTGTAAACCGCTGCTTTGCCAATTCCCCAGGAAATTCCGATCAGGATTACCAAAACCAGGAAAACCCACATATTGGCATCAAACTTAATTACTGTAATTCCTTTGGCTAATAGTTCTTTTTTCTTCACGGTCTGATTTTGTTCAACCACAACTTGCTGCCATGAAGTTTTGGTTGGGAAAATTGCATTTTCAGATTCGGTTTCTTTTTTCTGTGCAACAGCAAAATCAGTATTCCCGATTTTTATTTTTTCATTAGATACTTCCGTTATTGTTCCTTTTTTAGTAGCTAAAACTCCTGGTCCGGTTGTGGTAATTTCCATTTTTGGAATCATCAATAAAGCGCTCAGAATAACGGAAGAACTCAAAACCCAGTACATTACTTTTCGTGCACCAAATTTATCCGATAAGTAACCTCCAAAAGCTCTGATTACACCAGATGGCAAACTAAAAAGTGTTGCGAACAAACCGCCCATAACCAAACTGGTTTGATAGACATTCATAAAATTGGGAAGCAACCATTGCGAATAAGCTACAAAACATCCGAATACTAAAAAGTAATAGGCTCCAAAACGCCAAACTCTGGCACTTTTTAAAGATTGAAGCATTTGTGAGACTGTTTTGGTATTGTTCTCAATCTTTTTGTTTGTGGCGAAAATCAAAAAGGCAATTCCGATTACGACTAACGCAACAGCATAAATAACAGGAAGTATTTTCCAGCCATTTTGAGGATTGTCAATAGAAAAATGATTCAGTAAAGAGGGTGCTAAAAAGGTAGTGATTGCAGCTCCGGCATTTCCCATTCCGAAGATTCCCAAAGCGCGTCCCTGCCATTCTTTTGGATACCAAATCGAAGTATATCCAATTCCAACCGCAAAACTTGTTCCTACCATTCCGAATAAAAAGCTTAGTAAAGCAAACATAAAAAAGCTGTCAGCAAAAGGCAATAAAAACAGTGGAATCGAGCAGAGCAGAAGTAAAAGGGAGAAAATATATTTGCCGCCAAATTTATCTGTCAGGATACCAATAGGCAAACGCATGATGGAGCCTGTTAAAATTGGGATTCCAAGAAGCCATCCAACCTGTACAACGCTCCAATGAAAAATTCCGTTATCGACTAAAAAGGTAACGAGAACCCCATTTAATGTCCAACAGGCAAAACACACTGTAAAGGCAAGTGTGTTCAAAAATAAAATCTTGTGTGATTGCGATAATGAGTTTGTGGTTTTCATAGTACTTATAATTTTTGATAAAAATAAGTACTATAGCTTAGTTTAAAACTGCTAAAACGCAGTTTTATGAAAATAATTACGTATTTATACGTATTTTTTTAAAGCAGTGAATATTCAGCTGCTTTGTTCGAAAGTTCCATTAGGTTCTTTACTTTTAGCTTTTTCATTAAATTGAAACGGTGCACTTCAGCAGTTCGTTTACTGATTTCAAGAGCTTCAGCAATTTCTTTATTTCCTTTTCCGGATAACAAAAGAGTTAGGATTTCTTTTTCTCTTTTGGTAATCATCATTTCCCCGGCTAAATTTTGTTTAGGCTCTAATGAAACTGAAGAGCTGGTTAACTGACCAATTAATATAGAAGAGATATCGCCGCTAAAATATTTTCCACCTGCAGCAACTGTGTATAATGCTTTTAAAAATTCTTCTTTACTGGAACCTTTTAACAAATAACCATCGGCTCCGGCTTTAATTGATTTTAAGACATATTCTTCAGATTCGTGCATCGAAAGCATGATGATTTTGACATCATTATTATCGTTTCTAAGTTTTTCTACTACTTCGATCCCTGTCAGGTTAGGCATACGAATATCTACTATAAGTAAGTCCGGTTTATTGACTGCTACGACTTCAAGAGCGTCAGCGCCATCAATAGCTTCACCTACAACCTCAATGTTGGCAACGTTTTCTAACAATGATTTTATGCCATCTCTTACAAAAACATGGTCATCAGCCAGGACTACTCTAATAATATTACTCATGGTTTACTTAATTTTGAGTCTGATTTTTTACGTATATTCATCTATAAATATGAGGCTAAGATACGTAATTACTTAAAGAAAATCCAAATTTTTGAAATTGCAAAATCCAACTGCAATATCAAAAATCAATCGAAATCACAATTTCTAAATCTTTGTCAAAGTTTTGGTTGGTAAAGTTTAACGAGGTTGATTGTGTTTTTTTGCGTGACTTCTCCCAAAGTCTCGGATCGCTCAGTGTGATAAAAATGCGATTAATTGCTGTTGTTCCCAAATATCTTCTAATGCTCTCTCGCCCAAAGATTGTCTTTTAGTTGTATTTTACAGAAAATTATTTCATTCTCTAATTATTTAAATCGGAATATTGAAGGTGATCCTCGTTCCTTCTCCGGGAATTGATTTGATGAAAACGCGTCCGTTGATGTATTGGATTCTTTCCTTCATAAACAATAATCCCATTCCGGATTCGCTGTTTCTTTTTTTGTCTGCCGCATATATATCGAAGCCTTTTCCGTTATCATCAATAATGATACTCAGCAAAGTCTGGCTGTGGGAAAGCTGCACGATAATATGAGACGATTCGGCATATTTTATGGCATTATTGATGGCTTCCTGCGCGAGACGGTAAATATTGATCTCGATTAAAGAATCCAGACGCTGATCAAAATCAGTTTTATTGTAAAAGAGGATTTCTTTTCCCGTTAATTTTGAAAGTTCCAGTGCAAGTTTAGCCAGCGAAGAAACGATTCCGTGATCGCTCAGTTCCGGAGGCATGAGGTTGAAAGTTGCTGTACGGACTCCTTTGATAATATCGAGTGATAATTTTTTTAGATATTCGATTTTTTGAGCCGACTTTTCTTTATCGTCCAGATTGATACTTTCTAGACTAAATTTTAAACCTGTAAGCATCTGGCCAATTCCATCGTGAATTTCTTTGGCAATTCGGTTTTGTTCTTTTTCCTGATTTTCTACAATTTTACTCGAAATAATCTTTTGCTGGTTGATTTTTTCCGTACTGTTTTCCAGGTTCAGGCGCTCAACTTCTCTTTGTGCTTTTTTACGTTCAGTAATATTGAAGCAAACGATCAGAAGTTCTAATTCGCCCTTTTTGATCATAACCGGAACCATTGATAAATCCAACCAAATCGTATGGTGTTCTTTATTGATAATTTTAAGCTCACCCTGCCACCCGCTGCGTTGTTTTTCAAATATAATACGGTCAATATTGAGCTGGTCCTTTTCGTCGATTGTTAAAATCTCAGAGAATTTTTTATTGGATGAAAATTTGGTGTAATTTAAAAGTTTAGCAAATTTTTCACCAACATGAATAATGGAGCCATCCGGGGCAATACGGCAATAAAGGAGCGTATTTTCCATGGCGTGATTCAGCGATTTCAATTCTTTTACTGAATTTTCTTTAATTTCGCTTATGATTTCTGTGTCATATGCGAGTTTTAAAGCTTTCTTTTCAGACGATAATAATTTTGAAATAAGATTCTCGATTTTTTTGTTGGTAGGTCTAAAAATAAAGAAGAATTCTAAGAGCAAAACAAAGAGGGTAAAGGCAAAAATCCAGTATTCTATTTGGCGTTGTTTGGTAACTTTTTCGTGAGCTTCGAGATCGTACTGACTCACAATTTCATTCATTTTCGAAAGAAAGGCATCTTCGTTTTTTAGAATGATTTGTACCAATTTTTGATTTTCGGCGAGATTGTTTTTTTGTTCTAAATTCAAAAGAAACAAATCCGTTGCCTCCGTAATACTATTGAAAATGGGGTTGATTGCTGAATATAATGTGCTCAGCGTTTCGCTTTTTTCTTTTGGGAAAGCCAAGCTGTCACTGCCATTCTCAAGGGAATTTTGAGTAGTTTTCCAAAGAGACAAAACGTTCTTTAAATGTGAGATTTGCTTTTGCGAAGGTTTGTCCGAAACATAATGTAAAATCAGAATCTCTTTGACGATTTTCTGACTCAACATTCGCTGTTTTCCGGAAATATTGATAATCTTAGAATCGCTTAATTGTTGGTTCAGATTGTATTGTACTAAAATCTGGCTTGCAATTATGGTTACGGCAATAGTAAGAAGTGCAAAAAAATACAGTCGGCGTAAATTTTTAAACGTGATTTTATCAGCAGCTTCCGGATTGTTTTTTTTCATTCGAAGATAATATTTGTCTTTTTATCGGAAAATGAAATTCGCTTGCGCTCATTTCATAAAAAAAATCAGATTACAATCCTAAAGAAGCTTTTATCAGGTTTAAATTTTCTTCGGAGTAGTTGATTTTTAACGCTTCCTGATGTCCTTTGTCAGACATTTTATCCCAGGTTTTTTTGATGATGTTTTTCAGCTTTTCTTCATCGTGTTTGTGTACAAAAGGATCTAAATAATATTCTAAAAAGACCAGACAGATGACATCTTCGAGTAATTGAGTTTCAGCATCTTTTTTAAGCAGTTTCTTTTCAATTAAAAAAGAAACTCTTGCAATAAATTCCTGATCATAACCTGCTTTTTCTAAAATTTGGGCAGCAGTTTTGGCATGAAATTTTTTAAGGTCTTCTCTCCATTTCAAATATCCTACACGATCCATTGGGTATGATTCGCGGGCTACTTTCCATCGGCAGATGTGTTGTGCTTTTGAGGCAATCTGAACTTCTTCTGAAGCATTTGGTTGAAATTGCATCAGTTTTTCGTACATTCTGTTGGAGTACAATAATTCCTTTGGATATTCGGTATTCTGGTCGATTTCGATATTAGGATCCTGTGCGTTTTCAGCATCAATCCATTCGCTTGCTTTTTGAAAAGGTGTGTTCATTTTTTTGGTAAGATAATAGAATTTCAAAGATACTGAATTAAGTCTTTTGCTTTTATTTTTGCCACAGATTTCACATATTATAATGATTAATCTTTTTAATCCTTTAATCTGTGGCAAAATGATTTGTTAATCTGTAAAACCTATAAATACTTCGTTTTCAATTATTTTAACAGGGTAGATCGCAATTTTAAAATCGTCGCCGTTTAGGTTAGAACCATCGACTAATGAGAATGTTTTTTTGTGCATTGGGCAGGCAATTTTTGGGATATCATCTGCAGATCCTGTCATTCCTCTCGCCAAAACCATTTCCATTTTGTGCGGGCAGGCATTTTGACAAGCATACCATTCGTTGCGACGTGTAAAATTGAAAATGGCAATTTGTTTGTTTTTGTATTTAATGCATCCGCCACGATTGGTTGGAAAATCTTCTACGTTTCCGGCTTTGAACCAAATTGTGGCATCGTTTGGATGAACTGTTTCGTATTGATTTAAAATTTCTTCCATTTTAATTTTTTTTGATTTTTTTACCACAGATTTTACAGATTACAATGTTTCATCTTTTTAATCCTTTAATCTGTGGCAAAATAAATTAACACTTATTAAATCTATGTTTCTATGTGTTTAAATATATTTTAAGTCCACGCCTTTGGTGCTTTTTGATCCCTTAAAGGAACAAAAACAACATTATCATCTTTCTCATCAGAGTTTACAAAATGGTTGAAACGTTTTAATAATCTTGGTTTCTCTAAAACTTGTTTCCATTCGCATTCAAAAGTATTAACCAAAGTCTGCATTTCGGCTTCCAGCGTTTCGCAGATTCCTAAACTGTCTTCCAGAATTACTTCTTTCAAATAATCTAAACCTCCGTCTAATTTTTCTAGCCAGGTTGCCGTTCTGATTAGCGGTCCGGCTGTACGGATGTAATACATTAAAAAGCGATCGAGGTATTTAATAACCGTTTCTTTGTCTATTTTTTCGGCCAATAAAACGGCATGTTTTGGGTTGGCGCCACCATTTCCGGCGATGTATAAATTCCATCCGCCTTCAACGGCAATCAGTCCAAAATCTTTTCCTCGGGCTTCGGCACATTCGCGAATGCAAGCCGAGACGCCGCCTTTTAATTTATGCGGAGAACGAATTCCTTTGTATCTGTTTTCTAATTCGATGGCAAATCCTGCGCTGTCGTCCATTCCGTAACGGCACCATGCATTTCCGACACAGCTTTTTACGGCACGAAGTGATTTTCCGTAAGCATGACCACTTTCGAAACCATTATCAATTAAGATTTTCCAGATTTTGGGTAAATCATTCAAATGTGCCCCAAATAAATCGACACGCTGAGCACCGGTAATTTTGGTGTATAAGTCGAATTGTTTCGCAACTTCTCCAATAACAATTAATTTCTCGGCTGTAATTTCTCCACCGGCAACTCTTGGAACAACAGAATAAGTTCCGTTTCGTTGAATGTTGGCCAAAAACCGATCGTTTGTATCTTGAGTGGTAACATGTTTATTGGCGGTATCGTTGTAAATACTGGAGAAAATAGAAGCTACAACTGGTTTACAGATTTCGCAGCCATCACCTTTGCCATGATGATCGATAACTTCATAAAAATTTTCGTATTTATTGATTTTTACCAAGTCGAATAATTCCTGACGTGTGTAGCTAAAGTGTTCACAAATAACATCTTTGACTTCTTTACCAAGTGATTTTTGAGTGGCCTTTACCAAATCTGAAACCATTGGTTTACAGCCTCCACAACCGGATGTCGCTTTGGTATGTTTGACAACATCTGAAAAACTGAAACAGCTTTCGTCTAAAAGTGAACAGCAAATGGAACCTTTGGTCACATTTTCGCAAGAACAGATTACAGCGGTGTCGGGCAAATCTAAAACACTTCCTAAACCTGAACCCTCTGAACCGTCTCTGGAACCTAAAATCAAATCTTCCGGATTTTTTGGCAAGGCCATTGCGTTGCTGAAAATCTGAAAAAGTGTATTGTAATCGCTCGAATCTCCTACTAAAATTCCGCCTATTAAAGTTTTGGAATCTTTGGTAACATTGATTCTTTTGTAAATGCCGCTTAATTTATTCTCATAAATAATGGCCGTCACATTATCATTTTCGATAAAAGGATCACCAAAACTCGCCACTTCAACACCAATTAGTTTCAATTGTGTTGACATATCGATGGATTCTCTCATGGTTTTGGAACCGTTTAAGATTTGTTCAGCAGCAACATCAGCCATTTCGTAACCAGGAGCAACAAGTCCGTAAATATTTTGATTATAAAGCGCCACTTCGCCAATGGCAAAAATGGAAGGATCTGAGGTCTGCATCTGATTGTTTACTACGACACCGCCTCTTAAGCCAACTTCTAATCCTGAAACCCGTGCCAGCTCGTCGCGAGGTTTAATTCCGGCAGATATCACCAGCATGTCGACTTTTAATAATTCATCTTCAGCAAACATCATTCCCGTTATGCGTGCTCCTCCATCGATATATTGTGTGGCTTTGTTAAGGTGGATTCCAATATTTAATTCTTCGATTTTAGATTGCAGCATATCACTTCCGCCTTTGTCCAATTGTCTTGGCATTAAGCGCGGTGCAAATTCTACCACATGCGGATTCAAACCTAAATCCCTAACGGCTTTTGCGGCTTCGAGACCCAATAATCCGCCTCCTAAAACAGCGGCTTCTGTAGCGCCTTTTTGCTTTATTTTTTTGGCGTAGGCCATAATTGCGTCCAGATCTTCGATAGTTCTGTAAACAAAAACGCCTTCTTTTTCAACTCCGTCAATAGGAGGAACAAATGCTGATGATCCTGTTGCGAGAACTAAGTAGTCGTACGTATGGGTTTTTTCTAAATGTGTGTGTATTGTTTTTTCTTCCCTGTTAATATCAGTAATTAATTCAGAAGTATTCAGAGTAATATTGTTTTCTAAGTACCATTCACTTGTAGAAAGCGAGAGATCATCTGCGGTTTTGCCTCCAAAGTATTCACTTAAGTGAACCCGGTCGTAAGCACGTCTCGGTTCTTCACCAAATACCGTGATCTGATACTTTTCCTGTCCTGATTTTGCAATGAATTTTTCGCAAAATTTATAACCAACCATGCCGTTTCCAACTACTATTACTCTAATCATGATTTCTTTAATTAAGTATTATTACGCAAATATAAGTATTTGTACTTATTAAAATACGTAATATTGATATTTTTTTGTTAGAGAAACAGGAGTTATAAATACGTATTTAATTATAATCTTATAAGTAGTGCGGTATTGATGCCCTTTTTTGATGGTATAATTTCTTTTAAAACTGTATTATTTTTCTTAAATTTGAAATAGATCTAAATAAGTATTTCAAAAAACGCCTCAAGTTTGGCTTAGTTTTAGACTCCATTTTCAAAGCAAATTCATTCTAAAAACAAATTATATGAAAAAAGTACTTTCTCTATTGTTATTGTCATCTTTGATAATTGGCTGTAAAACAGCAGCAACTCAAAGTTCTGAAACGAAAGAAACAAGTTCGACAACGAATTCTCAGGAAGATGATATGGCAATTTATTTTAAAGCGACCGGAAATGAGCCTTTTTGGGCAATAACAATTGGACAAGAGAAAACAGTATTTACTTCCCTGATAGAAGGAAAGGAGAAGCTGACTTTTTCATCTGTTGACCCCATTAAAGCTATGGATGCTAATGTAAAAATGTATAAACTGAGCAATTCGACTGCGACGGCTACAGTTACGATTCAGCAACTGGATTGTCAGGATTCAATGTCCGGAGTTATTTCTCCCTATAAAGTTTCGGTTGAAATAAAGAATAATTCAGAACTTGAATCGAAAAAATTAGACGGTTGCGGGAAGTATAATACTGATTATCGCCTTCACGATATTTGGGTTTTAGAAGAGCTAAACGGATTCAAAGTTTTTATTACGGATTTCCAAAAGGAATTGCCAAGAATTGAGATTAACTCATCCGAAAATAGATTTATGGGGTTTGGCGGTTGTAACGCTATTAGCGGCAGTATTTTTTATGAAAAAGACGTTTTAAGATTTTCTAAGGTAGCTTCGACAATGATGGCTTGCGGACCTGGAAATAAAGAGGATCAATTTACAAAAGCACTTCAAAGTACCACAACGTATTCGATTGGAGATAATCGATTGACATTGTCTAATCCGTCAGGAAAATTATTGGTTTTTAGAAAGGTCGATTAGAGTATTCTTTTTTTTTGATGATTAGCTTGTTATCTGTAAAGTTTAATCTGCTTAAGCAAGGAGATTTGCGTAATTATCTTTGTCAAAGTTCAAAACTTTGACAAAGATTTGTCGCTAAAAAATAAACAGGATATTGAACGATTTTCATTAATCTAACAATTCCTTAGGATCTTCTTCTTTTTCTTCTCCTTCTATAAAATCTAATTCTAAGGCTCGTACAGTCTGAACGGCATTTCCGGCAATACCACGAATCGATCCGTACATTCCCAGAGTGTTATGAATAACTTTTTCGATTTGTTTTTCACGCTGTTTCCAGATACGCTGCATGGCTCTTTTTTCAGAATCAAGATCACTCTGCATTTGGGTGAAACCTTCAACAATTCCTTCTATCTGCAAGCGAAATTCATTGCTCGTTAAGAAATCATACAGCATCGACATTTTGTCGCCTTTGTTTTCCTGCGCCTGAACCGCCTGACTTACCTGAATTAGCGATTGACGTAAAACGGCACTTAAACCTTTGAATTCTTCATACGTACAAATCCAGATACCGTCGCGCATTCCCATTCTGTCCATTCCAGCCGGCATAACTTCAGTTACTAAAACACCAATATTGGCTCGTTTAGTTCTGATATCATTTTTAAATTTCTCGATCCAGGCAGGTTGAAAAGCTTTTGTGCGTTTACTTTCGTAATAAATAGAACCGCAATTTTGTAATTCGCGGGTATTGACAATCTGGAGGCAATCGGCGCCATTTGCGCCTTTTTTGATTTCGTCGATAGTATCGAGCGGAAAATTATTCGCCAGCCATTCTTCGATCGCTAATTCCATTACTTCGCCTTGCAATTGCATAGAACCTTGTTCCTGCTTGCGTTTCATTTCTTCAATCAGCTTTTTTTGATCGTCAGATTGTTTTTGGTATTCCTTTATTTTGAGTTCGTTTTTTTCTTCTTCCTGTTTGCGGATTTTGTCCCGTTCTAAAACCAAGGTCGCATTGAGTTGTTTCTCGGCTTCGGCCTGAATTGCGTCTTTCATCTCCAGTTTTTCACGTTGAAGTTTCGCAATTTCACCTTGCATTTTACTAAGTTCACGAAGTTTCTCTGATTTTTCGGAAAGTTCTTTTTCCATCAATAGCAAACGATCTTTGTTTTCTTCGTCGAGTTTGGTTTTTAGTTTTTCGGTAATTTCTTTTTCAGCTACCTTTTTTTCGCGTTCCAGACGTTCTGCAAAAAGTTCATTTTCATGTTTCTTTTTAGCTTCAAATTCAGTTTTGGCCTTTTCGAATTGTTCGTTTTTAAGTTCCAGTTCTTTTGCCTGAGCATTTGCTTTTTGTTGAAACTCTTTACGGATGCTGTCTTCTAACTGATGCTTCAGAATGTCATTTACATCGATAGTTGTTCCGCAATTTGGGCACTGAATTGAAGATTGCTCCGCCATTTTTATTGATTTTGTTTAGGTATTGTAATAATCTGCTAAGGTATTTAAAAGTTCGTTCTTTTTAGAAGATTTATCTGTGATAAATTGTAACTTTTTTGCGCTAATTGCTTAGTGTTTTGTGTATTTATTGTGTGCAATTTAATTCCTTTAAGGTCTTGTTTTTTACGGATTTCCATAACTTTAATTAATCTCGGCAAAGTCGCAGAGGCGCAGAGTTTTTATATCGTTCCTCGAAATGAGTAGATTGGGGTTACTTTGCGTTTCAAGGGATTTTAATCCATTCTACGCACGCAAATTACCAATCTTTGTCGAGATTCTTGCGAGGATCGCTCGTTCTCGAAATGACATAAAATGAGAAAAAACTTTGCACCTCTGCGCCTCTGCGAGATTATTTTTTAAACTGCAATAAAAATTCAACTGCGGATTTCGTGATTTCTGAATCGTCTTCTTTTGAAGTGATTAATGAAACATCAGTGTATAAATTGACTTTCTTCAATTCGATAAAACCAATTTCAGAATACTGATTGTTTCTGGCGATATTTGATGGAACAATCGAAATTCCTAAACCGTTTTTGATCAGTTGTACAATCGAATTGATGTTGTTTGATTCGTGAACAACTTTCGGTGTAAAGCCATAAAAGGCGCAAAGTTCCAGCAAAACTTCATGGTAATGCGGCGCGTAATCTTTATTGAAAAAAATAAAAGTTTCATCTTTCAGTTTCGGAATTTCTTTCTCAGAATTAATTTGAATTAAACCTTTATTATAAACTACTGAAAAACCGTCCTGAAACCATAATTTTGAATTTATTTTAGGTGATTTTATGGGAGATCGAATAATTCCCAAATCAATTTTTCCTTGTTCTAAAGCTGAGATTTGTTTGGTTGTCGAAACTTCAAAAAGTTTGAAATTCACGTATGGATATTCGGCTTTTAGATGTTGTATCAATTCTGAAATTACACTTGAATAAATCGAACTGATATAAGCGATCCTGAATTCTCCGGAAACATTTTCGGCTATTTTCTGCGTTTTGATGGTGATGCGTTCCAGATGCTGGAAAAGTTCCCGTACTTCTTTTTCGAAATATTTCCCGGCTTCGGTTAATTCGACTTTTTTATTGTTTCTAATGAATAAGCGCGCCTGGATTTCTTCTTCTAGTTCGATAATCTGGCGACTCAAAGGCGGCTGTGAAATAAAAAGCTTTTCTGCGGCTTTGGTAAAGTTTAATTCTTCGGCTACAGCCAGAAAATATTTCAAGTGTCGTAATTCCATAAATACCTATTAAGTATTAATAATTGACAAAATAAGTATTTTTGAAGTATATATCAAAAGAATACTTTTGGAAAAAATGTTTCACGCAGATTCTACTGATTGAAGCAGATAGTCGCAGATTTTTATTTAGATTGTAATAAGTAAAAAAGACAATCATTTTAAATCTGCCTTAATCTGTAAAATCTGTGTGAAACCTAAAACAAAAAGCGATGAAAAAATCAACTATTGCAGAAATCAGAGAGCGTTTTGACAATGATGTCGAGCGATTCTCAAATTTAGAAACAGGGCAGGTCGCGACAATTGACGCAACAATCTCTTTAGAATTAATCACAGAAGCTTCGAAAAGAATCGTTCCTGATGCTAAAAATGTCTTAGATATTGGTTGTGGAGCAGGAAATTATACTTTAAAGATGTTGTCTAAAACACCTGATTTGAATTGTACGCTGGTCGATTTGAGTTTGCCGATGCTGGATCGGGCTTTTGACAGGGTTTCAAAAGAAACAAACGGAAGGGTAGAAGTAAAGCAAGGGGATATACGTGAAGTAGATTTGCCCGAAAATCATTTTGATATTATTTTAGCCGGTGCCGTTTTGCATCATTTACGAGATGATCAGGATTGGGAAACGACTTTTGCCAAGATTTTTAAATTATTAAAACCAGGCGGATGTTTTATGATTTCGGACTTGATAACACAAGATACTGAATTGTTAAACGAATATACTTGGCAGCGTTATGGTGATTATTTAGAAGGAATTGGTGGTGAAGAATACCGCCAGAAAGTTTTGGATTATGTAGAAAAAGAAGACACGCCAAGATCAATGAATTACCAGTTAGATCTAATGAAAAAAGTAGGTTTCACGAGTGTCGAAATCCTGCACAAAAATATGTGTTTTGGCGCTTTTGGCGGGATTAAGTGATTAATTTTTCGCCACGAATTTCACGAATTTTCGCGTTTTTTTTATTTTTAATTAAGCTTAAATTTGTGAAATTCGTGGCAAAAGAATTATAGAATTTGAACCGTTTTGTAAACCTGAATGGGTACAGCTACAAGATTTTCGCTTTTGGCAATAAAATCCAGTAGATAAGGCTGATTGTTGTGTATGTCAAGACCTGGCTGATCTTTCCATTCTTCCCAGATAATAAATACATTTTCAGAATGATGAAGGTCGTAACGTACACAGGCAGCTTCTTTTCTGGTTTCGGTAACCAAATGATTTAACATGCTTTGTAATTGTTCTTTATTTTCTGGTTTACTTTTGAATAGTGCTGTAATTGAGATCATAATTGTGAAAAGTTAAAAGTTTTTTTTAAGTGTTTGGTGTAATTTTCTTTAAAGATGTCAATGTTTTCTGCAGTTGCACCTTTTTCAACGTCGTGAAAGTGGAAACCGTCTAATTTTTCCATACCTGTAAATTTATTCATTTTATGGAAACCAAACATCGCTCCATCATCTACAGATGTTTCTTCGAAAAATTCTCCCGGAAGTGTAAAAGCTGCTGCGGGTGCATTCCAACTGGTGGTTAACATGTATTTACGTCCGTGCAATTGTCCGCCGGTTCCGTAATTAATGTCCGGATTTGTTCTGGTTCTTCCGTCGCTTTTGTAAATTCCTTTGTTGTGTCCGGCGGTGAAGACGTCGTCGATGTATTTTTTAAACTGGTTGGGTAATTGAAACCACCAAACCGGTGTGTGATAAATGATGACGTCTGCCCAGACGAATTTTTCAACTTCTTCGTCTAAGTCAAAATCTTGTTTGATGTCGGTGGTTTTAATTTCGAATTGCTTGCTGTTTTTGAAGTATTCGATTGTCCAGTTGGTAACCGTTTCGTTGAATTTTCCGCCTGAATGCGCAAAATTTTGACTTCCGTTGATGATAAATATTTTCTTCATTTTCTTGTTTTCTTATGAATTCGTAAGTGTGAGGGATAGCAGTGGAAATCCTTTTGTGCCGGGGTTCGGCATAAAAGATTGCAACGGATAGCCCGGTTCGCCGCGGCGAAACACACCCAAATTATTTTTATTGTTTTTTAATTTGTTGCGTAGAATTTTAAACACATAGAAACATAGGTTTTTGCTTTGTGTTTAGAGAATGTAAAAAGAAACTAGTTTCTAACACATAGTCGGTGACAAGCTTTGTCAAAGTTCAAAACTTTGACAAAGCTCATAACAGGCTTTTCGTTACAGCTATGTGAATTTAAATAAGTGAAACGCCTTTATGCATTTCTATTGGCTATGTTTCTATGTGTTTAAATATTTTTTAAGAATTCGATTATTTAACTTTTGCAATAGCCTGATTGATAAAATCTAATTCTGAAATTGATAAATCAAAGTCAAAAGTTTTTGCATTAGAAATGGCTTGTTCTGCGTTTCTTGCTCCGGCTAAAACGATGGTAATTCCTTTTTGTAAAGTCGTCCAGCGTAAGACCAATTGTGAGATTGAAATGTGTTTTGCGTTTGCTAATGAACTCAATTCTTCGACCAGAGTTTTTACTTTTTGAAGATCAAACTGACCAAAATAACCATTTCTGTGATCGTTGTCTTTTAGTTTGCTGTTGGTGAAATATTTTCCGGTTAGCAAACCTCTTTCCATTGGACTGTAAGCAATGATTCCGATGTTTTCTGCTGTGGTATACGGAATCAAATCTGATTCGATAGCGCGGTTCAACATACTGTACGGAACCTGGTTGGATGCTAATTGAATTGTTTTTTGTGCTTCCTGAACTTGCGAAAGGCTATAATTGCTCACTCCGGCAGCCCTGATTTTTCCTTGTTGGATTAAAGCTTCAAGTGCTTCCATTGTTTTACTTATTGGTGTTGTAGCGTCCGGCCAGTGAATTTGTAATAAGTCGATATAATCGGTTTGAAGACGTTTTAAGCTTTCTTCAACTTCTTTTATAATGCTGTTTTTTGAAGCGTATTTATAAACCGGTATTTTTTTTCCGTTGTCTTCTGCATCAAAAAAGAATTCTCCTTTTTGGTTGTTGCTTCCGTCCCAAACCAAACCAAATTTGGTTAACAATTGTACTTTTGATCGGTCTTGTGTTTTTAAGGCTTCACCGATCATTTCTTCGCTTAAGCCAAATCCGTAAAAAGGAGCGGTGTCGATTGTAGTAACGCCGTGATCGATTGAAGCATGAATTGAGGCAATTGAATCTGCTTTTTCGTTTCCGCCCCACATGTTTCCTCCTATGGCAAATGCGCCGTATGTAATAGTTGATAATTCAAGTTCAGTATTGCCTAATTTTCTATATTCCATGACCGTTGTTTTTTATCGTTTAAAATTGTTTGGCAAAATTATACCATTTTTAAGAGTGTTAAATGGTATATATTTGTGTTTTTTATGTAAATTTGTAGCCGAATTAATAAAGACCATTATGAAAAAAGAAAATTTATACGAGCCGTTTACCGTTTCCTTTGAGACTTTAGATGAATATCCGGATGTTGGAGATCGTCATAATTTCTTTGAATTGGTTTATATTTTGGAAGGAACGGGTAGGCAGTGTATCAACAAAAATATTTTTGAATATGATGCGGGACATATGTTTTTACTGACGCCTGAGGATTGTCATAATTTTACTATTGAGACAGAAACGAAATTTTTCTTTTTGAGATTTAATGATATTTACTTGAAAAACTCGAGTTTGCAAAATGAAAATATTCAGCGTTTAGAATATATTTTACAAAATGCAAACCATCAGCCGGGTTGTATTTTGAAAAATGAAGCAGATAAATGTCTGGTAAAAGTAATGATTGAAGCGATTATTCGCGAACGTCAGGATAAGGATGTTTATAATAAAGAACTGATTCAGCAATTGGTAAATACTTTAATTATTATTGTGGCTCGAAATATCGCGAAGTATTTGCCGGAACAGGTCAATATTGGCTGTGAGGCGAAAGCAATGGATATTTTGCAATACATTCAGAACAATATTTATTATCCGGAAAGAATTAAAGCAGAATCGCTGAGTGAGTATTTCGGGATTTCGAATACGTATTTAGGACGTTATTTTAAGAAACATGCGAATGAAACCATGCAGCAATATATCAGCAATTATAAAACAAAACTAATTGAACATCGTTTGCAATTCAGTGATAAACGAATCAACGAAATTGCTTATGAATTTGGTTTTACGGATGAAAGTCATTTTAATAAGTTCTTTAAAAAACAGAGAGGGAATAGTCCTTCGGAGTTTCGAAAAGTGATTCGTATTAGTGCGTGATAAATTGGCACGCGGATGACACCGATTTGCAAGCAAAAACACGGATTATTGCGGATTTTTCTTTTTTTTGGCCACAGATTAAAGGATTAAAATGATTTTTTAATCTGTGTGAATCTATGTAATCAGTGGCAAAAAAATTATATAATCTTCTTGATTACTCTAAGTTTATGCGTGTGTTTGTTTAATTCTGGATTGTAAATTCCTAAATGGTCTAAACGGTCGATACGCACTTTTCCACTTGCGTGAATGATGTAATTATTGTCCATAATGATGCCTACATGAATGATGTTTCCTTCGTCATTATCAAAAAAGGCCAGATCTCCTGCTTCGCTTTCTTCAATAAAACTCAAGGCTTCTCCTTCACGTGCTTGTTGTGAGGCATCGCGGTGAATCTTGTATCCGTTTAGTTTGTAGACCATTTGGGTAAAACCCGAACAGTCGATTCCAAAAGGTGTTTTTCCGCCCCAAAGATAAGGTGCGTTTAAGTACATAAAAGCAGTATTTATTAAAGCGCTTTTAGGTTTTATGCCACTTGTTTTGGTGCCTTCGAAATCAAAGTTTGAAATATTGATTTCATTATTATTCAAAAAGGATAATGATGCACCAAGCGGAATTGGTAATAATAAATTATCCGGTGCACTGATATAATCAATCAAATCAGCATTAAGAATAATGGCATCATTGCTAAGCTGATTGTAATTTGCTTCTGAAATTACCTGATATTGTTTGGAATCTACCCAGCCTTCGTAATCATCGTATTGCATTTTTATTCGGGCCCATTGATTTTGGCGTTCTAAAATCTGGAGGTGTTCTCCAAACAAAAGTTGTGTAACGATTTCGCTTCTGTCACTTGGTTCAGCTCGAACGGGTACTATGGCTAAATTGCAAATTCCGAACATTTAGTAATGTATTAGTTTGAAACATTAGGAGTTATTAAAATTAATAACTCCTAATGTAATATTATTTAAGCTCTTTCGATAACAATTGCAGATGCGCCACCGCCACCATTGCAAATTGCAGCTGCTCCGGTTTTGGCATTGTTTTGTTCTAAAACATTCAGCAAAGTTACGATGATTCTCGCTCCGGAACACCCTAATGGATGACCTAATGAAACGGCGCCACCATTTACGTTTACTTTGTCATTATCCAGACCAAGAATTTTTGAATTGGCTAGTCCAACAACTGCAAAAGCTTCGTTGAATTCGAAATAATCAACATCGCCAATTGTAATTCCTGCTTTGTCTAACGCTTTTGGTAATGCTTTTGCCGGGCTTGTCGTGAACCATTTTGGTTCCTGAGCTGCATCAGCATAACTTTTTATATAGGCCAGGGGTTTAAGCCCTAGTGAGATTGCTTTTTCTTCAGACATTAAAACTAAAGCTGCGGCTCCGTCATTGATTGTAGATGCATTTGCGGCAGTAACTGTTCCGTCTTTTGTGAAAACGGCAGCTAATGAAGGAATTTTGTCCAGTTTTACGTTGGTGTATTCTTCATCTTTTGAAACGATAATAGGTTCGCCACGTCTTTGAGGAACTTCTACAGGAACAATTTCGTTGTCGAATTTTCCGGCATCCCAGGCTTTTGCACTTCTTTCATAAGACTGAATGGCAAAATTGTCTTGTTCTTCACGGCTAATGTTGTATTCAGACGCACATAAGTCAGCGCAAACTCCCATTGCGTTGTTGTCGTAAGCATCTGTCAAACCATCTTTTTGCATTCCGTCAAGCATTGTTGCAGGGCCAAATTTAGTTCCGTTACGCATTTGTACGTAATGTGGAATCAAACTCATGTTTTCCATTCCTCCGGCAACTACTATTTCAGCGTCTCCACAAGCAATAGCCTGGGCAGCAAACATAACTGCTTTCATTCCTGAAGCACAAACTTTATTTACGGTTGTCGCAGCAACTTCATTTGATAAACCGGCAAAAAGTGCAGCCTGGCGCGCTGGCGCTTGTCCAACTCCGGCTTGTACTACATTGCCCATAAATACTTCATCAACTAATTTTGGGTCAAGGTTAATTTTTTGAAGTGCGCCTTTTATAGCGGCAGCACCTAATTTTGGTGCGGGTACGGTAGATAAACCTCCCATGAAACTTCCGATAGGTGTTCTAACGGCAGAAACGATAACAACTCTTTTGTTCATTTTCTGTTAATATTAGTTAATCAAGCAAATTTACTGTTTATTTGAATAAATTCAAATTTTGGTTCAATTCGATTGAATTTTAAATTTAATATGAATTTTTTGTTAATTCTATTCGTTTGATTGTGAAGTGTTTTAGAAAAAAGATTAAAAAAAGATAAAAAAAAGCACCAAAATACTTGTGAGATATGTAATGTTGTCATACCTTTGCAACCGCAAAACAGAACACGTTTCTTGAGCTTGGAGAGGTGCCAGAGCGGTAATGGAGCAGATTGCTAATCTGTCGACGGGTAACCGTCGCCAGGGTTCGAGTCCCTGTCTCTCCGCTTAATAATTTTGCCTTCGGGGTGTAGCGTAGCCCGGTTATCGCGCCTGCTTTGGGAGCAGGAGGCCGCAGGTTCGAATCCTGCCACCCCGACGAAAACTTTGCCATAAAGTTTTAAAACAAATGGACGCATAGCTCAGCTGGATAGAGCACCTGCCTTCTAAGCAGGCGGTCGAAGGTTCGAATCCTTCTGCGTTCACATAAAAAGCCACTTAAACGAGTGGCTTTTTTGTTTTATTATGAAGGACGCATAGCTCAGCTGGATAGAGCACCTGCCTTCTAAGCAGGCGGTCGAAGGTTCGAATCCTTCTGCGTTCACGAAAAGCCACTCAAATCGAGTGGTTTTTTTGTTTTATATTTGAATTGGTTTCTAGTTTCCCTGTATGCACCATCAAAAACTATTAAGTCTCACTGCTAAGCTTTTTAAATCCTGTTCAAGCGAACGAATCGTTGCTTGTAATTCGTTTAGCATATTCGCTCTGGAATGTAGATCATCGGCAGAATAGATGCCGCCATCGTCAAAGAAAAGTTTTTGGGTTTCAGAATCTATTTTTCCATTGAAATTGTATTGCAGCCATCGATTTTTAATACTTTCCTGTAAATCATTTTCTCCGGAATTACTAAATTGTTTCTCGTTTATAATTGTCCATATCGAGTTGGGATATGTTTCGTTTGAATTGTCATTGTACCAAATATTCCCCAAAAGGTTTCTTTGAAGTCTTAGGTTGATCTTTTTGCCTTTTGGTGAAATGGTCAGGGCTCCTAATCCGGCGCTTAGTAATCCACCACTTACACCAACTATATTACTGGCATTGTTGTTCTTTATTAAAACAGTCGCCACGGTCGTCAATGCACCTAAAGTGACAGAAGCAACAGTTAGATTTTTGGTTCTTTTATTATTGATGTCATCAACAAAGTCTGCTAGCTTATTGATGCGTTCGCCATTACAGTCTAGTTCTGATGCCAATGCGTTTATTTCTATGGTGGTAAGCATAAGACGATCAGTGATTTTTTGTTTTAAAACCAATTTTTTCAAAGTGTCTTTTTTTATTTGAAGATATTCTGCCAAATACGTTTCAATGCCAATAGCTTTGCTGACCAACAGATCGTGTTTGGATATATTGGCATTTAAAATACTGTCTTGTTTTTGTATTTTATGCTGTGGCGTTTCAAGTTGAGAATAATCATATTGAATGGTAGGCTGACAATAGTTACTAGTCAGATAATCAATTTTTGAGCTCTTCAAAACAGTAGAGCAAGAAGAAACAAAAAGCGCCAGTATAAGTAACAAAGTAAAAAGTTTTGGTGGTTTCATGTTGATTTTGTTTCGGCGTTATCAATTATCAGCTGACTTTTTAGTGTTAAAAGTAAAGTTGATTCAAGCAGAATATTTTCAGTTAAACGAAAATACAAATTATAATTTTAATTTCATTCAGCCGCATGAAGAGTAGAAAACAAGCAAATTTAAGAAGGCTTTAAAAAACGAAAATGTAGTAAACTATTCAAACGACAGTATTTTTGATTTGGAATTTGGTGGGTCTTCTTCTTAAAGTTTCAAATTATGTTTTCTGGCGAAGGTTACAGGTTATTAGTCGAATTTTTGATTATTTACATTGTCTGTTATTTAATTTTATGCTAAATAATAAGAACAATAGGCAAATGATTAAAGAAAATATAAATTTTAAGGAAGCAGGAAAGTTCGAAGAAACCCGTTTTGAGAAAATTCATAATGTGATTTTCGAGTCATCTCAGGAGGCTTCGGTTTTAGTAGCTCAGGAAATAGCCAATATAATTCAAAGAAAAGAAGAGTTAAACGAGCCTTGTCTTTTAGGACTTGCTACAGGATCTTCACCTGTAAAAGTATACGAAGAACTGGTAAGGCTTCATAAAGAAGAAGGTTTGAGTTTTGCAAACGTAGTAACTTTCAATTTAGATGAGTATTATCCAATGGATAAAAAAGATATTCAGAGTTACTGGTATTTCATGCATGAACACCTTTTTAATCACGTCAATATTTTACCTCAAAACATCAATATTCCTGACGGAAATGTCAGCAACGAAGACTTGCAGCAATATTGCATTGATTACGAAATGAAGATTAAATCCTATGGCGGATTAGATTTTCAACTTTTGGGAATTGGAAGAACGGGACACATTGGGTTTAATGAACCGGGATCTCATATTAATTCAGCAACACGAAGTATTACACTGGATCACCTGACACGTCAGGATGCCGCTTCTTCATTTTTAGGAGTTGATAATGTACCCAGAAAAGCAATTACAATGGGAATTGGTACAGTAAGAAATGCCAAACGAATTGTGCTTCTTGGATGGGGAATCAGCAAAGCGGAAATTATAAAGAAAACAATCGAAGGCGAAATTTCCTCTCGTGTTCCGGCTACTTATTTACAACAGCACAACAACACAACATTTGTTTTAGATACTGAAGCTTCATCGGAATTAACGAGAGTGAAAACGCCCTGGCTGGTAAAATCGGTAATCTGGACAGAAGAGTTAAAGTTAAAGGCGGTTGCCTGGTTAAGCGAATTGACTAAAAAACCGTTCCTGAAACTGACAGACAAGGATTATAACGATAACGGAATGTCGAGTGTTTTAGAAGAAGAAGGAACTGCGTACCATTTGAATATCAAAATGTTCAATAAAATGCAGCAAACGATTACAGGCTGGCCGGGAGGAAAACCAAATGCTGACGATACATACAGACCGGAACGTGCCACTCCGGAGAAAAAAAGAATTATCATTTTTAGTCCGCATCCGGATGATGATGTCATTTCGATGGGAGGAACTTTTGACAGATTGGTAGAGCAGGGGCACGATGTTCATATCGCTTATCAAACCTCAGGGAATATAGCGGTTTCGAATGAGGAAGCTTTAAAATTTGCTGAAATTTCAAAAGCATTAAATGCCAGTTCTGTAGCATCTGAAAAGATCATTGACTTTTTAAAAAATAAAAAAAGTAATGATATCGATTCTTTGGAAGTTAGAAAATTAAAAGGGCTGATTAGACGAAGTGAATCTATGGCAGCGACCAGATATCTTGGTGTGCCGGATTCTAATGTAAATTTCCTTGATCTTCCGTTTTATGAAACTGGAACGGTGAAAAAGAACAATCTGGGTGAAGCTGATATCGAAATTATGTGTGATATTATTGAGAGGATAAAACCACATCAGATTTATGCCGCCGGAGATTTGGCAGATCCACACGGAACGCACAAAGTTTGTCTGGACAGTTTATTTGAGGCTCTGAAACGATTGAAACATAAAAGTTTTATGGACGATTGTTGGGTTTGGCTGTACAGAGGAGCGTGGCATGAATGGGAATCGTACCAAATTGAAATGGCGGTTCCTATGAGTCCTGATCAGGTGCTTAAAAAACGCCATGCTATTTTCTATCACCAGTCTCAAAAAGACGGTGTAATGTTTCAGGGCGATGACAGTAGGGAATTCTGGGTGAGAGTAGAAGACAGAAACAGATTAACGGCCGAAAAGTACCACGCTTTAGGTTTAGCAGATTATTCTGCAATTGAAGCTTTTAAGAGGTACTATTTCTAAAATAATCTTTAAAATAAAATAGACTATTTCATGTGGTTTATTTGGTTAGTTACCATTTTTAAATGCAGCCGTGGTTGGCTGCATTTTTTTTTGTTCTGTATTTTATGAGTTTAGCTGCTGGTAAATTTAATTGAAGAATATAACCCGGACGATTAAATTTAAAAGCCTTTGTCAGTGTTTTAAACTTGACAAAGGCTTTTTTATAGAAAAGATCTTTGGTAATCTAAGGATGAGATTAGTTTAAATCGAGGAATTTAAAATTTTATGTTTTACAAGATCAATATAAGATCGGCCAATTACATACCTAAGTCCTTCAATTTCGATGCTGTTTCCTTCAACTGCATCAATTTTATCAATCGCAATGGTGTAAGATCTGTGTATTCTTAGAAAGTTCTTTTCCGGTAGTAAATCCGTAAAGTCAGACAAAGTACTGTGAATAATGTATTTACCCGTTAGTGTATTTATTTTTAAATAATCTTTCAGGCTTTCGATAACCAAAATCTCGTTGAAAAAAATCTTCTTCATTCTCTTTTTATCAATTTTGACAAAAATAAAAGGGCTTTCTGTAGTATTTTCGGGAACAGGATTTGTTTTGTTTTCGAGTCTTTTACTGATTTTATTCAGCGTTTTCATTAACCTTGGAAACTCGATTGGTTTTACTAAATAATCTAAAACATCCAATTCATAAGTTTCAATTGCAAACTGGCTATAGGCACTCGTGATTACAAGCAATGGTGGATTTTCAAGACTTTTTATGAAATTAATACCGTCCAGAACAGGCATATTAATATCAAGAAAAATGACATCAACTTTATTGTTTTTAAGAAAATTTAGCCCTTCTATCGGATTACTGAAAGTCTCTGTCACCTCAAAATTTTCAATTGGCTCTAAGTAGCTTTTAATAACATTGATTGCCAATGGCTCATCGTCAATAATCAAACAATTTATTTTCATTTCTATAATCTTAGTTATTTGAGCGAAATAATTTAGCAGGTAATTTTAATCACTTGTATAACGACAAAAATATCTTTTTTATTTTTAAAAGAAGGCTTATGGTCATTTTTTATATATCATCCCCGCTCATTTTTTTTGCATTTCCGATACATATACCACTTAACTTGTTAAAATTATGCTGATGTTACATAATTTCAGACATTGAATTGGAAACAGAGACACGTAGAAAACCTCCTACTGTGTTAGGTTGAATGCTGATGGATCTGTTTTACGCATTTTTACTTACCTCATGTTTAAAATTATCTTCATTTAAAAGTGGAATATCTAAACACTACAAGATTATGTGAATTGGAAAATGTAAATAAATTGGTTTTTATAGAATGCCAATAATCATAAAATTAGCTTCCTCTCTCTTAAAAATATAAAATAAATAATTATTGAGCCAAAAATAATATGATAATGCAACAGTATTTGAAATTACTTATTAGAATTGAAATTCATATAAGAGGATTTTGTTACTTTTTTTGATGTTGGTCTGAGTTTAGATGTTGTCCGTCTAAATTACTTTTAATAAAAAGTCAGTTTGTTTAAATTTAAAGTTAAATTAATGTTGTTTTAAATGAAGAAAATTCTACTGTCTGTTTTAGTTCTGGTTTTTATTACAAGTTGTAAAGTAAAATCGTATAAAAATAAGAATCAGAAAAATGTTTTTGCTGATTACGTTGATCCATTTATTGGAACCGGAGGACATGGACATACTTATCCGGGAGCGACAGTTCCGTTTGGAATGCTGCAGGTAAGTCCGGACAACGGAATCTCGAGCTGGGATTGGTGTTCAGGATATCATTATTCAGACTCGATTGTGTCTGGTTTTAGCCACCTGCATTTAAGCGGAACAGGAATTGGGGATTTGGCAGATATTTTATTTATGCCAACAAACAAAAAAGTCGATTTAACAACCAAAACAATTTCACGAGATCAATTACCTTATAAATCATCCTATAGTCATGCTAACGAAAAGTCAATATCGGGTTATTACCAAGTTTTTCTTAAAGATCCTAAAATCAATGTAGAATTAACTTCTTCTCAAAGAACAGCTTATCATAAATATACATTTGCAAAAAACGACAAACAATCTGTAGTGATCGATTTGGGATTTGCGATAAATTGGGATAAGGCCTTAAAAACAGGAATTACAATTGAAGACCAATATACTATAAGCGGTTATCGTTACAGCACGGGCTGGGCAAAAAATCAGAAAGTATTTTTTGTCGCTGTGTTTTCAAAACCCATTAAAGAATCTGTTTTAACTGCTGATAAACAAATTGTAAATACTAAAAAAACGGATGGTGAAAATACAGCAGCACAATTATTTTTTGATGCTGGAAATTCAGATGAATTATTCCTAAAAGTGGCTTTGTCATCTGTAAGTGTGGCAAATGCGAAAGAAAATTTAGATGATGAAAAATCAAATTTCAAGACTGTAAAATCGCAGGCGGCTTCTATTTGGAATTCGGCTTTAAGCAAAATTGAAATTGAAACACCAATAGATTCTCTTAAAACAATTTTTTATACGGCTTTGTATCACGCACAGGTTGCACCGGTTACATACAGTGATAAAAACGGTCAGTTTAGAAAAGAAAATGATGAAATAGCTACTGCCAACAATTATACAGCCTATTCTACTTTATCGCTTTGGGATACCTTTAGAGCCGAAAATCCTTTACTGACTTTATTGGCTCCGGATAAAACGTCGGATATTGTAAATTCAATGTTGGCGTATTACGATACCAAAAAAATATTACCGGTCTGGACATTGTATGCCAACGAAACCAATACAATGACAGGATATCATTCGATTCCGGTAATTGTTGATGCCTATCTAAAAGGCGTTAGAGGTTTTGATGCCGAAAAAGCATTTTCTGCTATGAAAACCACCATGATGCAGGATGAACGCGGTTTAAACTTTTACAAAAAATACGGTTATATTCCGTATAATTTACTTGACGAATCGGTTACGATTACGTTAGAATATGCTTATGACGATTGGTGTGTAGCGCAAATGGCGAAAGCTTTAGGTAAAAATGAAGATTATCAGTTTTTCTTAAAAAGATCACAGGCCTATCAATATTTATTTGATCCGAAAACAGGATTTATGAGAGGTAAATCTGAAGATGGAAAATCGTGGAACGAACCTTTTGACCCGAAACATTCCAACCACAGAGAACATACGGATTATACCGAAGGAAATGCGTGGCAGCACAGTTGGTTTGTACCTCATAATGTCGAAAATTTTGTTTCGCTTCATGGTGGCAATGAAATTTTTACGAAACGATTAGAGCAATTGTTTACAGAGAGTTCAGAAATTACAGGAAACAATGTTTCGGCAGATATTTCAGGATTAATCGGGCAATATGCACACGGAAATGAGCCAAGTCATCATATCGCCTATATGTTCAATCATGCAGGGCAGCCCTGGAGAACACAATATTGGGTGCGTCACATTTTAGACACACAGTACAATACAACACCAAATGGATTGAGCGGCAACGAAGACTGCGGACAAATGTCGGCCTGGTATATCTTTAGTTCAATGGGATTATATCCTATGAATCCGGCTTCGGCAGAATACGAAATCGGAAGTCCAATTTTTGAAAAAGCAACAATTAATCTGGAGGGCGGTAAAAAGTTTGTAATCGAGGCAGAAAATGTCTCCGATAAAAACTTTTATATCCAGTCAGCTACTTTAAACGGAGCAGACTTTAATCAAACAGCAATTTCACACCAACAGATTTTAAAAGGCGGTGTTTTACATTTTGTAATGGGAGCACAGCCAAATAAAAACTGGGGAATAAAAAAATAAACAAAAACAAAAAACAAAACTAACCTAACAACAAATAGACTTAATGGATATCATTGACGTATCGATAATTGTGGCTTATATTCTACTCTCTGTGAGTATAGGAATCTGGATTTCAAGAAAAGCAAAAAAAGGATTAGATGATTATTTTCTTGGCGGAAAAACAATCAAATGGTATTTCTTAGGTCTTAGCAATGGATCAGGAATGTTTGATGTATCCGGAACTTCCTGGATGATTGGAGTACTTTTTCTGTACGGTGTAAAAAGTTTCATGTTTATGTGGCTTTGGCCGATCTGGAACCAGATTTTTGTCATGATGTTCCTGGCAGTCTGGATTAGAAGATCAAAAGTAATGACGGGTTCTGAGTGGATTCTGACTCGTTTTGGAAGCGACAGGGCCGGAAAAGCGTCTCATATTATTGTGGCCGTTTTTGCTATTATTTCTACGATTGGTTTTATCGCCTACTTTTTTGAAGGAATCGGAAAATTCGTTACCATCATTCTTCCGTGGGATTTAGCACTTCATTATGGAGATATGATTTTGCTGACTTCAGAGCGTTCTTATGCCTTGATTATTATATTTTTAACCACTATTTATACCGTAAAAGGAGGGATGTTTTCTGTAGTAGCCACAGAAGTGGTGCAGTATATTATTATGATTATAGCCGGAGTACTGATTGCCGGATATGCTTTTATCAATTATACGGACATTCAGATTAATTCGGTTATTACAGAAGAGTGGAAAAATGTTTTCTTCGGATGGCAGTTTGAAACTCAATGGAGTGATAAATTTCAGACCTTCAACAATTTAATTGATTCTGAAGGTTATAAAATGTTTGGTGCTTTTATCGGAATGACTTTGTTTAAAGGATTTTTTGCGAGTATTGCAGGACCAACACCAAGTTACGATTTACAAAGAGTTCTTTCTACAAAATCGGTAAAAGAAGCGGCATATATGAGTGGTTTTACCAACTTAATTTTATTCATTCCAAGATATTTATTAATCACCGGAATCGTAGTCATTGCTTTGGTCAATATGGCGCCGGAGCTGAATGCGAATACAAATTTAACGGGAGCTGATTTAGAATTATTAATGCCAAAAGTGGTGAATCTGTACATTCCTGTTGGAATAAAAGGGATTTTATTAGCCGGTTTATTAGCCGCATTCATGTCCGGATTTTCAGCTTTTGTAAACGCGGGGCCGGCCTATATTGTAAATGATATCTATAAAAAATACTTTAAACCTGTTGCGACAAACGAACATTATATAAAAGTAAGTCAGATTTCTTCTTTTTTGGTTGTAGGTTTAGGGGTTTTTATGGGATTCTTTGCAGACTCTATCAACTCGTTAACACTTTGGATTACAAGTGCTTTGTACGGAGGTTATGTGGCAGCGAATTTCTTAAAATGGATTTGGTGGCGTTTTAACGGTTGGGGTTATTTCTGGGGAATGTTCGCCGGATTAGTTGTGGCTTCTTTACAATTTGCCCTTGGTCAGGCCAAAGGAAGTTTAGCAGAAGGCTCGTTTTTATACGAGTTAGCACAAGTGCAGGCAATTTATCTGTTTCCAATAATATTTGGATTCTCGATTTTGGGTTGTATTTTGGGAACTTTTTTAAGCAAACCAACAGATATGGAAGTTTTAAAATCGTTCTATTCTAATGTAAGACCTTGGGGATTCTGGCATCCGGTGTATAAGGAATTAAAAGCAGAAGATCAGACTTTCGAAAAAAATAAAGATTTTGGACTGGATATGATGAATTGCGCTATCGGAATTGTATGGCAGTCCAGTATGATTTTGCTCCCAATATTCTTCATTATCAGAGATTATCCAAAAGCAATAGTGGCTTTAATTGTATTTTTAGTGACTATGGCAATCCTGAAATTTACGTGGTTGGATAAAGTTCGAAAAATAGCGGATTAGATGATTGGATAATTGGGCAATTAGAAAATTAGAAAAGTAGACGAAGCTCTTAGGAGTTTTAATATATAGAAACCTAGTTTTAAGTGTGTATAAAAAAGAATAAAAAAGGAACAAGTTTCTGACGGCTATGTGTATTAATGCAAGTGAAGCGTCTTTTTATGCAGTTTCAAAAACTATGTTTCTGTGTGTTTAAAAAATACGACAGCTCTATCAAAGCCCGAAAATTTGACAAAGTTTAAAAATAAAAACAAAAAATAATAAACAAAAAACAAAAAACAAAAAAGATGAGCAGTATTCCATGGCAAGACAGACCCGAAAACAGTAATGATGTAATGTGGAGATATTCTGAAAATCCAATTATACAACGCAATGCAATTCCTTCTTCAAACAGTGTATTCAATAGTGCTGTAGTTCCTTTTGGAGATGGATATGCGGGTGTTTTCAGATGTGATAACAAAGCGGTTCAAATGAATATTTTTGCCGGATTTAGTAAAAACGGAATCGATTGGGATATCAACCACGAACCAATCGTAATGCAGGCAGGAAATACAGACATGATCGAATCGGCTTATAAGTACGATCCGCGTGTTGTTTTTATCGAAGACCGTTACTGGATTACGTGGTGCAATGGTTACAACGGACCCACAATTGGTATTGGATATACTTTTGATTTTAAAGAATTTTTTCAATGCGAAAATGCCTATTTGCCTTTCAATAGAAATGGTGTTTTGTTTCCACAAAAAATAAACGGAAAATATGCGATGTTAAGCCGTCCAAGTGACAACGGACATACGCCTTTTGGAGATATCTGGATCAGCTACAGCCCGGATATGAAATATTGGGGAGAGCACCGTTTGGTAATGAAACCGTCTCCTTTTGAAGACAGCGCATGGCAGTGTACCAAAATTGGCGCGGGACCAATCCCAATTCTTACAGAAGAGGGCTGGCTGATGATTTATCACGGTGTAATCAATACCTGCAATGGTTTTCGTTATGCAATGGGAGCAGCACTTCTCGAAGTTGATTCCCCGGACAAAGTAAAATACAGAACACAGCCTTATTTATTAGGTCCTGCAGAACTTTACGAACAAGTTGGCGATGTGGCAAATGTGGTTTTTCCATGTGCCGCTTTACACAGTATCGAAGAAGATAAACTGGCCGTTTATTACGGAGCAGCAGATACAGTGGTAGCACTTGCATTTGGTAAATTAAGTGAAGTAATTCAGTTTACAAAAGATAACAGTTTATAGAAAAAAAGATGCGTTTAAAATTTCAATCGTTAACAGTTGTTATAGGTTTTCTTTCGGTTGCAGGTTTTTCCCAATCAAAAAAAAGTACCATTATACCTAAAACGTATGTGGCGTCAAAAACTGCAACTCCAATTTTGATTGATGGCGACGAATCTGATGCTTCGTGGGCAAAAGCAGAATGGACGGCTCTTTTTGAGGATATAGAAAATAACGTAAAACCAAAGTATGCAACAAAAGTAAAAATGCTCTGGGACGAAACCAATTTTTATATATTGGCAAAAATGGATGAACCGCATGTTTGGGCAAATTTAAAACAACGCGATACTATTATTTTTTATAACAATGATTTTGAGGTATTTGTAGATCCGGACAACGACACTTTTAATTATTATGAATTAGAAATAAACGCCTTAAATACAGCCTGGGATTTGTTTTTGTCAAAACCTTACAGAGAAAATGACATGGTTGTTTTGAACGACTGGAATATTCCGGGTCTGAAATCAGCAGTTAAAATTCATGGTACCCTCAATAATCCCAATGATATTGATGAGGGCTGGGTCTTAGAAATGGCAATTCCGTGGGCTTCTTATAAAACATCCTATTTCGACCAAAATGTTCCTGCGGATAAATTCTGGAGAGTTAATTTTTCAAGGGTAAACTGGGAGCATACAATCACAAACGGTAATTATGAACGCAAAAAAGGTGCTGACGGAAAATTTCTTCCGGAGTACAATTGGGTTTGGTCGCCAATGGGCGTAATCAATATGCATGAACCTGAAAAATGGGGATATGTCTACTTTTCTTCAAAAGAAGGCAAAGACAGCTTTACGATTCCACAGGACGAAAAAGTAAAATGGGAACTTTATAATTTATACAGGACCCAAAAAGAATATTATCAAAAACATAAAGTCTGGGCAAAATCAATTACGGATCTTACGAAAGAAACGATCAGTATAGATCATAAAATTTTAAAACCAATACTAGAAAATCATGCATCAGGATTTAATATATTAGTAAAAAGTCCTTTCTCTAATCAAACATTCGTGATAAGGCAGGACGGGAAAATAATCACAAAATAAACCACTATGAAACTACCAAAACTATTATTTTTTTTATTGGCACTTACTATTTTTTCGTGCGCCAGCAAAGAGGAAACCACCACATTTAAGTTTGGCGTCTGGACAACCGCAGATGCTAAAAAATCAGACGCAGATTACACCAAAGAATTCAAAAAATATAAAGATGGCGGTATCGATGAAGTATTAATCAATACGACAACAGATCCAAAACTGCTAAAAAGATTAGTGCCTTTAGCGACCAAAGAAGGACTAAAAGTGCATGCCTGGATTATGGCAATGAACAGACCCGGAGACTCCATTGCTCTGCAGCACCCGGAATGGTATCAGGTAAGTAAAGATGGAAAATCTTGTTTTGATAATAGACCTTACGTTGATTATTACCAATGGTTATGTCCAACCAGAAAAGAATCAAGAGAACACGTTTTAGCCCTGGTGGAAGAACTGGCAAAAGTAGACGGAATCGAAAGTGTTCACCTGGATTATATTCGTTTCCCTGACATCTTTTTACCCATCAGTTTATTGCCAAAATACAATCTGGTTCAGGACGTAGAATTGCCTCAGTTTGATTTCTGTTATTGTGATGAATGTGTAAAAGCATTTGAAAAAATTCACCATAAAAATCCAAAAGAAAGCCACAATACCTCTATCGATATGGAGTGGAAAAATTTCAGATTAAATGCGATACAAGCCGTTGTTAACGATGCGTATGCAATTGCACACAAACACAACAAACAATTGACTGCAGCGGTATTTCCTTATCCGGAAATGGCAGATCATATGGTGCGCCAGCGTTGGGATAAATGGAATATTGACGAAGTATATCCAATGATTTATCATAGCTTTTATGATGAAGAAATTGACTGGGTGGGTTATGCTACAAAACAAGGTGTGGCTGATTTAGAAGGTAAAAAAACAAAAATCAACACAGGAATTTATATTCCGGGACTTAAGAATGATGCAGAACTAAAAGAAGCCATTTTGTTAGCAAAAGAAAATGGGGCAGTGGGTGTTTCATTTTTTGACGGAAATGCATTGTCTGAAAGTAATCTGAAGACAATCAAAGAAACAAAAGCGAGCTTAAAATAGCAGATCAAATATTAGTACGTACAGTTTGAACTTTGTCAAAGCTTTAAACTTTGACAAAGTGTTACGTCCTGATTGTAAACACAAAATTGTCATTTCGACGAAGGAGACGCGAGTGATATCGAACAGACGAAGTAAATCACACAGGAAACTCTTCAAAGTCATTCGTTGATCATTGTCGATGAACTAATGCGATTTCTCCTTGAAATGACGAACTTATAGAAGGCCGAATTGTGTATCAATTTAAACACATCAAAACAGGTTGCTATCGCATAGATAGGTTTGTTTCAATAAGTGAAACGCCTTTTTAGATTTAAAATGTCCATTTCTATGTGTTTAGAAAAAAGCACAGGCAGAATAAAAAAATAAGGAATGAAAAAATCAATATCCATATTATCAGTATTAATTACCTCCATTTTAGCTGTAAATGCACAGGAGAAAGTTCCGTTTTGGCAGAATGAAAAAATCAATGAAGATAATAGAGAGCCCATGCACGCCGCCTATTATGTTTTTGAAAATGAAGCATTAGCGGACAAAAACGAATGGAGACAATCTAAAAATTATCTGGACATCAACGGAGCCTGGAAATTTAAATATGTGGATAATCCGGCTGCGCTTCCAAAAGATTTTGAGAAAACCAATTTTGACGATAAAGCCTGGGACAATTTTAAAATTCCCGCAAGCTGGGATGTAAACGGTTATGGCTATCCGGTGTATGTCAATACATCTTATGATTTTGATTATTTAATGGCGCCAAATCCGCCGTTTGTTCCCACAAAATATAATCCGACAGGAGTTTACAGACGAGAAATTACAATCGATAAATCGTGGGAAGGAAAAGATATTTTTCTTCATATTGGTACAGCAAAATCCAACCTTACGGTTTGGGTAAACGGTGTATATGTTGGTTATGGCGAAGACGGAAAACTTCCTTCTGAATTCAACTTAAATAAATATCTAAAAACGGGTAAAAATACGATTGTACTGCAGGTGATGAAATGGAATGACGGCTCGTATTTAGAATGTCAGGATATGTGGAGAATGAGCGGGATTACCAGAGATTCGTATTTGGTGGCGAGAAATAAAGCACATTTGAATGACTTTGAAATCATTCCGGATTTAGATGCCAATTACGTAAACGGAAGTTTGAAAATCTCAACTGAATTTTCAAATTTAGATAAAAAAGAAAGTTACACTTTTGAAGTACAGCTGAAAGATAACGGAAAAATTATCGATTCAAAAAAAGCAGTTTTATCATCGGAAACTAAAAAATCAGGATTTGATTTTTCAGTTAATAACCCGAAGAAATGGAGTGCTGAAATTCCGAATTTGTATCAGGTCAGTTTTATTTTAAAGGATAAAAAAGGAGCTGTTGTTGAGGTTATCAATCACAATGTTGGTTTTAGAAAAGTAGAAATTAAGGGCGGACAGCTTTTAGTAAACGGAAAAGCAATTTATATAAAAGGTGTTAACCGACATGAGACAGATCCGGTAACGGGCCAGACGATTTCGAGAGAACGCATGGAGCAGGATATTAAAATCATGAAAGAGTTTAATATCAATGCAGTACGAATGTCACATTATCCAAACGATGAATATTTTTATGAATTGTGCGATAAATACGGAATTTATGTGGTTGATGAAGCCAATATAGAATCTCACGGAATGGGTTATGATATTACCAAAACTTTGGGTAATAAACCCGATTGGGAACTGGCGCATTTACAGCGCATGCAGCGTATGATCGAGAGAGATAAAAACCATACATCGATCATTATCTGGAGTATGGGGAACGAAGCCGGAAACGGTTATAACTTTTACAGAGGTTATTTATGGATTAAAAACAGAGATAAATCAAGACCAATTCAGTACGAAAGAGCTACTGCAGGCGCCTGGGACGGAAAGGATTTAAAATTTGACTGGGATTCTGATATTATTGACCCAATGTACAGTTCGCCGGACAAAATGGAAGAATATATTCTGGCAAATCCAAATCCGTCAAGACCTTATATTCAGTGTGAATACGCACATGCAATGGGGAATTCGATGGGGAATTTTAAAGATTATTGGGATGTCATTCGTAAGTATCCAAATTTTCAGGGCGGGTTTATCTGGGATATGATCGATCAGTCTGTATATAAAAAACAAGCGGACGGAACTACAATTTTAGCTTACGGCGGGGATTTTGGGCCTAAAGATGTAAAAAGCGATAACAACTTTGTAAACAACGGTGTATTTACTGTTGACAGGAAACCAAATCCGCATGCTTTTGAAGTAAAAAAGGTGATGCAGAACATTCTGACTTCCTGGGAAAATCAGGAGACAGGAACAATAAAAGTATACAATGAATTTTCGTTTAAAGAGTTAAGCAATGTTACTTTGCATTGGGAATTAATTTTAGACGGAGTTACAGCAACAACAGGCGTTATCGATTACTTGGCAATCGACCCAACACAGTCAAAAACATATACATTGCCAATAAATTTAGGCGATAAAAAATACCAGGAAGCTTTTATTAATATCAGTTATCAGTTAAAACAAGACGAGCAGTTTTTACCAAAAGGTTTCGAAATTGCAACAGAACAGCTGGC
The DNA here is from genome assembly GCF_002217195.1 of Flavobacterium aquidurense. Taxonomy (NCBI): domain Bacteria; kingdom Pseudomonadati; phylum Bacteroidota; class Flavobacteriia; order Flavobacteriales; family Flavobacteriaceae; genus Flavobacterium; species Flavobacterium aquidurense. The sequence continues at coordinate 52,604 of NZ_MUGR01000020.1, forward strand.
ATACAAAGGAATCTGGAAAAACGATATTAAAATTGAAGGCGCATCAAAAATTACCGTTGAGAAAAAAGTAAACAGCACCGTGTTTAAAAGTGATAAAGCGGAGATTACTTTCGATAAAAAAACCGGATTTATCAGTGGTTATTCCTTTCAGAATCTTCCGGTTATAAAAGACGGTTATCAATTGCGTCCCAATTTTTGGAGGGCACCAAACGATAATGATTTTGGGGCCAATTTTCAGCTAAACCTGAAAGCCTGGAAAGACGCAACAGAAAATCCAACGTTGGTAAGCTGGACGTCTTCGGCAACAAAAGACAATAAAATTCTGGTAAAAGCAACGTATAGTTTACCACAGGTTACGGCGACTTTAGAATTGAATTATGAGTTCAACAGTAATGGTGAATTAGTTGTAAAAGAAATTTTAAATAGGGATAAAACCAAAGAACAGCCCATGTTGCCAAGATTTGGTATGGAAGTAATTGTTCCGAAGGATTTTAGCAATTTGACCTATTACGGAAGAGGACCGTACGAAAATTACATCGACAGAAACTACAGTTCTCCCGTGGGACTTTATACACAAACGGTCTCAGAGCAGTATTATCCGTACATCCGTCCGCAGGAAACCGGAAATAAAACAGATGTACGTTTCTTAGCATTATCAGGCGATAAACTAAAATTGACCGTAACATCAGATAATCTGTTAGCGATTACAGCTTTACATTTTTTAAATGAAGATCTGGATGACGAACTGCAGAAAGACCAAAGACACGCTGCTGAATTGAAAGAAAGAGATTTAACAAGTTTAAAAATCGATTACAAACAGATGGGCGTTGGCGGAATCGACAGCTGGCAGGCATGGCCAATGGAAAAATACCTTTTGAAAGACAAAAATTATCAGTATCAATTTAAAATAACACCTTCTTTAAAATAATAATTATGAGAGCATTAAAACCACTTTTTGTCTTACTCTTCTTTGCTGTTTTAAGTTCAGGTTATAGCCAGAAAATTTTCACGGAAAAAGACATTAAGATTATTCCAAAACCAAATCAATTGGCAGTGCAGCCGGGAATCTTCGAGTTTTCTAAAAACACTGTTTTTGTTGCCGGCAGCGATTTTCAAAAAGAGATTTCGAATGCCTTAATCAATAAATTCGGGATTGCTGCAGGCTGGCGTCCGGTTTTGGGCGTAAAAGCACCGCAGCGTAATTTTGTTCAGTTTAAGGTGGATCCGGCCTTTCATAAAGAAGCTTATAAACTGGAAGTAAACAATGACATTATTACCATTACAGCAAAAGGAAACGCTGGTTTTATATATGGACTAGAAACAATAAGACAATTATTGCCAACTGCGATCGAAAGTAATGCTGCAATAACAACTGCAAAATGGCAGATCCCGAATGTAACGATTACAGACGAACCGCGTTTTCAATGGAGAGGTCTGATGCTGGATGTATCGCGTCATTTCTTTGATAAAAATTATATCCTGGCTACAATCGATCGTCTGGCCATGCATAAAATGAATGTTTTGCATCTGCATTTGGTTGACGATCAGGGCTGGAGAATTGAAATTAAGAAATATCCAAAACTTACCGAAGTCGGGGCATGGAGAGTCGATCAGGAAAACCTGTCATGGAATGCAAGGCTAACGACAAATCCGGATGAAAAAGGAACCTATGGCGGTTTTTTTACACAGGAAGAATTAAAAGAAATTGTAAAGTATGCCGCGACAAAAAATATCGAAGTAATTCCTGAAATCGAAATGCCGGCACACGTAAGTTCTGCCATTGCATCCTATCCAGAACTCTCTTGTTTTGATCAGCGCATTGGTGTTCCTTCAGGAGGATTATGGCCTATTACAGATATCTATTGTGCAGGAAAAGAAAGCACATTTGAGTTTCTGGAAAATGTGCTGGCTGAAGTCATGACCATTTTTCCATCAAAATACATTCATATCGGAGGAGATGAAGCGACAAAGACCAATTGGACAAAATGCCCGCATTGTCAAAAAAGGATGAAAGATCTGGGGTTAAAAGACACCAATGAACTGCAGAGTTATTTTGTAAAACGAATTGAAAAATACATTAATTCTAAAGGCAAAAAAGTAATTGGCTGGGATGAAATTGTCGAAGGAGGTTTAGCTCCCGAAGCAACCGTAATGAGCTGGAGAGGAACAAAAGGCGGTATTGAAGCAGCAGATCAGGGACATGATGTTATTATGACTCCGGAATCACATTGTTATTTTAATTTTTATCAGGGACCTCAAAACGACGAACCTTTGGCTTTTGATGCTTATACACCCTTGAATAAAGTTTATGAGTTTGATCCTGTGGTACCAACAATGTCGGCTGTCGAAGCCAATCATGTTCTGGGCGGACAGGCCAATTTATGGGCAGAACATCTTGCAGGACCAAAGGATTCAGAATACATGATTTTTCCGAGACTGGCTGCTATGGCTGAAGTTTTATGGAGTTCAAAAGAAAGCCGCAACTGGAATGATTTTACAACGAGATTAATGCCATTATTGACACGCTACGATTATCTGGGAATCAATTATGCAAAAAGTGCTTATCTGGTTACCGCTTCTTCAAGTGCAGATTTGGTTAAAAAACAAATCAATGTGGCATTGAAAAACGAATTTCCAAATCCGGATATCCGATATGTTTTGGGAGATAAAAGTATCGATCGCCATGCAGAAAAATATGTGAACCCAATTGAGTTTAAAGCCACAACTGTTCTAAAAGCATCGCTGTTTCAGGATGATAAACCCATTGGAAAAACGTTTACGGATACAATTGTTTTTCATAAAGCAGTGGCGCACAAAGTAAGATACTTAACAGCATTCAATCAAAACTATAAAGGAGATGCCAATACGATGGTCAATACCATTCGCGGCAGTAAAAATTTTCATGACGGACAATGGCAGGCATGGCTGGTAAATGATATGGAACTGGTGATTGATTTTGAAAAACAGGAAAGTGTTGAGCAGGTAATCATTGGAACTTTAGAAAGTCAGGGCGCGGGTATATTTTTTCCTGTACAGATTAAGGTTTTGGTTTCGAATGACGGAATCAAGTATAAAGAAGTTGGAAAAATATCCCGTGATTATGCCGCAAATGTGACATCAGAATTGAAAAGTTTCAAAATCAATTTTGTAAAAACGAATGCCAGATTTGTAAAAGTAATTGCTTATAACTTAAAGAAAAGTCCTAAAGGCGAGGATTCATGGTTATTTGTAGATGAAATTTTAGTGAATTAAACTTTGTCAAAGTTTGAATTGCAAATAAAGGTTTAAACACCTAGTAACATAGGATTTATTTTTAGAGTGAATAAAAAAGAGTAGTAAAGAAACCGGTTTCTCGCACAATAGCTCATTGCTCTTTTTAGCTCTGAAATGTTAGAAATCACAACATAAAAACAAAACAAAACAAAAAACGAAACCAAAAACCTTTAAAAAGAATAAAAATGAAAAGAGGAATATTGATAATTGCAGTATTGTTTTCAGTTCAAATGTTCTCACAGGCCATTTATGAAGACGAGCGTTATATACCGGAAACAGATCCGCTGGTATTGAAAAATCTGGAGGAATGGCAGGGAAAAAAGTTCGGATTGTTGATGCACTGGGGAACTTACAGTCAATGGGGAATTGTAGAATCCTGGTCAATTTGCCCGGAAGATTACGGATGGTGTGAACGCAAAAAAGGAAGCAATCCGGGAAATTATACAGAGTATGTAAAAGAGTATGAAGGTTTGAAAAAGACCTTTAATCCAACAAAATTTGATCCGGCCAAATGGGCCAAAGCAGCCAAAGCAGCAGGAATGAAGTACATGGTTTTTACAACAAAACACCATGACGGATTTAGTATGTACGACACAAAATATTCTGATTATAAAGTAACAGACAAAGATTGTCCGTTTAGCGCCAATCCCAAAGCAGATATTCTGAAAGAAGTTTTTACTGCTTTTAGAAATGAGAATATCTCAACGGGAGCTTATTTTTCTAAACCGGACTGGCACAACGAAAATTACTGGGATCCTTATTTCCCTCCTTTTGACAGAAACGTAAACTATGACCCGTTATTGTATCCAGAAAAATGGCAGAAATATGTTGATTTTACACACAACCAAATTTTAGAAATCCTCACCAATTACGGTAAAGTAGACATTTTATGGTTAGATGGCGGATGGGTTCAAAAAGATAGTCCACAAGATATTAAAGAATACTATGATGGCAAATTTGCAGAGAATACCTCTAAAAATGGTTTTATCAAACACAGAGCTGTAGATCAGGATCCTAAAATGGACGAACTGGTGGTAAAAGCACGTCAGAAACAACCCGGATTAATCGTAGTCGACAGAGCAGTTCACAGTAAAAACCAAAATTACCTGACTCCTGAAAACAGAGTTCCGGAAAAAACACTTCCTTATCCCTGGGAATCTTGTATTACTTCCGGCGGAGGATGGTCGTATACTCCGGATGCAAAGTATATGACAGGCAGAGAAGGTATTCAGATGCTTGTTGATGTGGTAGCAAAAGGCGGGAATTTATTATTGAATGTTGCTCCAAGTCCTGAAGGAGAATGGCAAAAAGGAGCTTATGATTTACTGGCAGCTTACGCAGATTGGATGAAAGTAAACAGTACCGCCATTTATAACACAAAACCAATTGCTCCGTTTAAGGAAAATAACATTTGTATGACGCAAAATAAAGCCGGAAATGTATTCTTGTTTTATTTGGCCAAAGAAGGAGAGAATAAAATCGCATCTGAAGTGGTGGTAAAATCGATTAATCCTAAAAAAGGAACAAAAATTACGATGTTAGGTTCTAAAAAAGCCTTAAAATGGACTAAATTTGCTGACGGATTTAAAGTCACAATTCCAGAAAGCTTACTAAATAATTTACCCTGTAAAGAAGTCTGGACTTTAAAGATTGAAGCCATTAACAGATAGAAGACTAAATATGATTTTGACTAAAAAAATAACCATACAGGCAGCATGTGTTTTTAACATGCTGTTTTTTGGCATAAATGCTTTTGCACAACAGCCGGCAGAGTTCGTAAATCCCCTTATCGGAACTTCAAATTATGGCGCTACGTCTCCCGGACCAATTGCACCAAGAGGTATGGCAAGCATTAGTCCGTTTAATGTGGCGGGCGCTCAAAATCGTTTAGAAAAAGACAGTCAATGGCTGTCTAACCCTTATGTAAATGAAAATACGTTTTTAACGGGATTCAGTCAGGTTAATTTAAGCGGAGTAGGTTGTCCTGATTTAGGTGTTATTTTATTAATGCCAACAACAGGCGCAGTCGAAACCAACCATCTGCAATATGGTTCTGCTTATTCGAAAGAAGTGTCTAAAACGGCTTATTACAGTGTTAATATTGATAAATATAAAGTCAAAGGCGAATTTACAGCTTCAAAAAGAGTAGGAGTAAGCAAATTCACTTTCCCAAAAGGGCAATCTAATATTTTGTTGAATCTTGGTTTAGGTTTAACAAATGAAGAAGGAGCGATGGTAAAAGTAGTTTCTTCGACAGAAATAGAAGGAATGCGCACCGTGGGATCATTTTGTTATAACAGTCCTGAAGATGCTTATCCGGTATATTTTGTAGCTAAATTTTCAAAACCCGCAGATAAATTCGGAGTTTGGAAAAAAACACCAAAATATGAAGGCGTAGAAGCACAATGGATGGGATATAACGGGAAAACCAGAATGATGGACAACACCATAAAAACGGTTGTTGGCGACAGTATAGGAACTTACTTTACGTATAAATTCGCTAAGGAAGAAACCGTTGAAGTAAAAATTGGAGTGTCGTATGTAAGTATCGAAAATGCCCGTGAGAATTTAGAAAAAGAAACCGGAAATAAAAATTTTGATGCCGTTTACAAAGAAACGTATGACGAATGGAACGAAGAACTTTCGAAGATTTTAGTCGAAGGAGGTTCTTATCAGGATAAAGTTATTTTTTACACCGCATTGTACCATACTTTAATACATCCCAATACTTTAAATGATATTAACGGGGAATATCCGAAAATCAAAAGAACTAAGATAGGCAAAACCACAGGTACGCGTTATACCGTGTTTTCTTTGTGGGATACCTACAGAAATATGCATCCGCTAACGTCTTTAGTTTATCCTAAGCAGCAATCAGATATGATAAAAAGCATGCTGGATATGTATGATGAAAACGGCTGGCTGCCAAAATGGGAATTAAATTCAACAGAAACATTTACGATGGTAGGAGATCCTGCAAGTATTGTTATCGTTGACGCCTGCTTAAAGGGAATTCAGGATTTTGATATTTACAAGGCATATTACGCAATGCTGAAAGGGGCCGATCAGACAGAAAATAATCCGTTGCGTCCCGGACTTAAAGAATATATCGAAAAAGGATATTTATCGACTAATTATGCCGGTCCGGTTTCTACAACTCAAGAATACAATACGTCAGATTATGCAATTTCACTTTTAGCGAAAGCGTTAGGAGAAAAAGACGATTATAAGCGTTTTACCAAACGTTCGCTTTCTTACCAAAAGTTATACGACAAAGATTTAAAATTACTTCGCCCAAGATTGGCTAACGGAAAATGGTATGAACCTTTTGATCCGGAAGCAGGATCTAATTTTCAGACAAATGTAGGTTTTATTGAAGGCAATGCGTGGCAATATGCTTTTATGGTGCCGCATGATATCAAGGGGTTGATGAAATTAATGGGCGGTGAAAAAGCGTTCTCAGATCAATTGCAAAAAGTTTTTGATATCAAGCAATTTGACATGGCAAACGAACCGGATATCGCTTATCCTTATTTATTTAATTATATAAAAGGCGAAGAATGGAAGAGTCAGGAAATGGTCAAAAAACTGGTACGTGAATATTTCAGAAATGAGCCAAAAGGATTGCCCGGAAATGACGATACCGGAACGATGTCTGCCTGGTTGGTATATTCTATGATGGGAATTTACCCAATTTCTCCGGGAGATCCAATTTACACGATTACAACGCCAATGTTTGATAAAGTGACCATAAAATTAGATCCCCGATATTATAAAAAAGAAAGTGTTGTCATCGAAAGAGAAATCAATAGTGACGACAAAATCAAACAAATTCAATTGGATGGAAAACCATTGAACAGTTATTTTATTTCGCACGATGCTTTTGTGAATGGAAAAACGCTCAAGGTGATTCAGTACTAAACACTCACAACTATGTTACAATTAAAAATCAAAAAAACAGCCATTATTTTTGTAATGGCTGCGGGATTCTTTTGCCCAATTCAAGCCCAGAAAAAGTACCCGTATCAGGATGCAAAACTACCTGTAGAAGAAAGGGTAAGTGATTTATTAAGCCGAATGTCACTGGAAGAAAAGGTACGTCAGATGGACATGTACAAAGGCGAATTTTTTAAGGAAAAAGAAGATTTTTCTAAAACCAGGTCTGCGGCAAAAATTGGAAATCTGGGAATTGGAGCAATTCATGATATTTATCCACGATCTGCAAAAATGATTAATACACTTCAGAGCGAAGTAATCAAAAGAAACAAATGGGGAATTCCTGCACTTATCATGTGCGAGATGCTTCACGGTTATTTAGATGACGGTAGTACGGCGTTCCCAATGAATATAGGTTTAGGTGCCACCTGGGATACTAATTTGATGAAAAAAGTGGGCGGTGTAATTGGTACCGAAGCCAGGGCACACGGAGTTCATTTTGGTTTAGGACCCAATCTTGATGTTGGCCGCGAACCACGCTGGGGCAGAGTTGCCGAAACATTTGGTGAAGATGTCTATCTGGTTGGCGAAATGGGAACGGCAATGATAAAAGGAATGCAGGGAGATGATCTAAAATCAGATCGTTCTATTATTGCAGAGCCAAAACACTTTGCAGTTCACGGTATTCCGGAAGGCGGAGCAAATTCTTCGCCTGTATTGGTGGGTGAGCGTGCAGCACGTCAGGACTTCTTGCCGTCATTTGAAAAAGCATTCAGAAAAGGCGGTGCATTGGGAACAATGTGTGCATACTCTGAATTAGACGGGATTCCATGTGCGGCAAATCATTGGTTACTAACTGATGTTTTGAGAAAAGAGTGGGGTTTCAAAGGAATTGTAGTATCTGATTTAGGTGCAATAAAATATTTACAGACCACACATTATGTGACAAATTCTCCAAAAGAAAGTATTAGAGAAGCCGTTGCAGCGGGAGTGGATATGCAGTTCTATGATTTTACAAATGAATTCTGGCAGACCAGCATCGTAGAACTGGTCAACGAAAAGAAACTGACAATGGAGCAGATTGATCGTGCTGCGGGAGGAGTTTTGAGATTGAAGTTCTTATTGGGATTATTCGAAAATCCGTATACAGATAAAAATTTAATTAAAGAACGTTTTCATACCAAAGAAAATCAGGATGTTGCTCTTGAAGCGGCGCACAAATCGATTGTTTTATTAAAAAACGAAAACAACATACTGCCTTTAAAGAAAGATATTAAAACAGTTGCCGTTATTGGTCCAAACGCAAATGCTTCGAGATTAGGAGGATATTCCGTTAAAAACAAAGTGGGAACAACGGTTTTAGAAGGAGTTCAGGAAGTTGTGGGTAAAACTGCCAATGTACTTTATGAAGAAGGAGTTTCTTTAATTGTAAAAGGGCAGATTATACCGTCGAAATATTTATTTACGCCGGATGAATCCCAAAACGGATTAAAAGGGGAGTATTTCAATAACAGAAATGTAGAAGGAGCTCCGGCTTTGACCCGTATCGACAGCCAATTAGAGTTTGACTGGCCTTGGTCTCCGGGCGATGGCGTTACAGATGATGATTTCTCTATTCGCTGGACAGGATATCTAAAATCAGATAAAGCCTTTGATGGCTGGCTGGGTTTAAGTTCTGATGACGGAATCAGAATGTGGATTGACGATCAATTGGTGATTGACAACTGGACGAAAGGGGCGACAAGCATGGTGACAACTCCAAAAAATATCGAAGCGGGAAAAAAGTATAAAGTCCGTATCGAAATGTGGGAAGGAGGCTGGGGAGCCAGAGCGCATTTGCGTTGGAATCTGGAAAAAGTAAACTTTCAGCCGGCGATCGACATTGCTAAAAAAGCCGATGTTGCGATTGTCGTTTTAGGAGAATCTAACGAATTGGTGGAAGAAAACAGAGATGTTGCTTCATTGGATTTACACGGGATGCAGCAGGAACTGATTGAAGCGATTCAAAAAACAGGAACACCGGTAATTTGCGTATTGCTCAACGGACGTCCGCTTTCTACCAATTGGATCAGCGAAAACATTCCGGCAGTTATCGAAGGCTGGTTTCCGGGAGAATTAGGAGGAAGAGCTGTAGCCGATGTTTTATTTGGAGATTATAATCCGGGCGGAAGACTTCCCGTAACAGTTCCAAAATCTGTTGGGCAGCTGCCTATATATTACAATCAAAAACCATCTGCGATTCATAAATATGTGTCAGAGAGTGAACATCCTTTATATACATTCGGTTACGGATTGAGTTATACGAAGTTTGAATATTCAAATCTTAAAATCAGTTCGCCTGCAATCCAAGCTGACGGAGAACTGAAAGTGAGTGTCGATGTCAAAAATACAGGAAATCTGGATGGCGATGAGGTAGTGCAATTGTATCTTCATGATAAATACAGCAGCGTAACAACTCCCGCAAAAACCTTAAAAGGATTTAAGCGATTACCTATTAAAAAAGGAGCAACTGCAACAGTTGAATTTACGCTTACTCCAGATGAATTATCGATCTGGAACCGTGAAATGAAAAGGGTTGTAGAGCCCGGAGATTTTGAAGTTATGGTAGGAGGAAACTCCGTTGACGTCCTTAAAACAGATTTCAAAGTATTGAACTAATTCCTGTAAATGGAATAAAATGTTTAGTGAATAACATGTTAAGCGAAGAATGCTATTGAAAAAAGGGAAAATCATTTCGATTACCTCGAAATGAGAATTATTTATAAAGAAGATTAAGATTACAATTTAAAACGTTTTCGTGATCAAAAAGGATAAATGTATTCCCTACACCTTTTCAAACCTGTCATTTGTCGAAATTATATTTTGTTAACAAAATGTATTCATAAGTTTAACATGTTATTAACTCAAAACAACTAAACATGATTAAGGACGTACTAAAATTACTGTTTGTAATTTGCTTATTCGGATTTCAAGGTCTGCAGGCACAAACAACAGTAAAAGGAACGATAACAGATGCTCAAAGCGGAATTCCGATCCCAGGGGCAAATGTTATTGTTAAAGGAACAAAAACAAGTGCATCATCAGATTTTGATGGTAAGTACAGTATTTCAGTTCCAAACCAATCTTCAGTTTTGGTTTTCACTTACGTTGGCTCAGAACCAAAAGAGGTAGCCGTAGGAAATCAAAGTACTGTAAATGTAGCATTAGGTGCAGCCACTCAGCAATTGGGTGAAGTCGTAGTAACCGCTCTGGGTATTAAGAGGGAGAAAAAAGCGATTACCTATTCTGCGCAAAACATTTCGGTAGATGAACTTTCAGAAGCAAGATCACTAAACGTTGCCAACTCACTTTCAGGTAAAGTTGCCGGTCTTAACTTCTCTACAACTTCAAACGGTGTGGGTAGTTCCTCGAGAATTACATTAAGAGGGAACAGGTCCCTTACCGGAAACAACCAGCCAATGTATGTGGTAGATGGTGTACCAATCAGCAACGGAACAACAAACACAAATCCTGACATTGATACAGGAGGAACAACACAGCCTGATGGTATCTCAAACATTAACCCTGAAGATATTGCTTCGATGACGGTTCTTAAAGGACCATCTGCAGCAGCACTTTACGGAACAAGAGCGAGTAATGGTGTCATCGTAATTACAACTAAATCCGGTAAATCCGGTAAAACATCGGTTTCGTTATCGTCTAATTTTATGGCTTCATCAGCTTATGATTTGATGAATTTGCAAAATCAATACGGACAGGGAACTTTAGGTGCTTATAATGCCACTTCAAGCTCAAGCTGGGGAGGAAAATTAGACGGAAGCCAGGTTTCGGCATGGCAACTTGTTCGTAATCCTAACTATACAGGACCGGCAACAACAAGTTACAGCCCTCAGCCCAACAACGTTATTGATTTCTATAAAACAGGTTATAATTTAGCCAACACATTAACTGTGACAACAGGAAATGAAAAAGCGCAGGGTTATTTTTCTTATACCAACACAAAAGCTGAAGGTATTGTTGGAGGAAATCAATTAGACAGACACAATGTTAACTTAAGACTGACAAGTAAAATATCAGACAAATTATCATTAGATGTAAAAACAAACTACATCGTTCAGGATATTGATAATTTATTGAGAACAGGGGAAGAATCTATTGGTACTTCTGCTTACTTACTACCACGTAGTATCAAATTCAATGAGTATAAAGATTTTGAATATTTTGATGCTGCAGGACAAAGACAAATGAACTATTTCTTAGATGAAGCCGGAGCTCCGGGCGGTAACCCATATTGGTCAGCCTTGCGCGATGATGCACGTACAGACAAAAGAAACAGATTTATAGGTCTTGCTTCTCTTAAATATGATTTTACAAATAAGATCAGCTTACAAGTAAGAACAGGTTTAGATCAAATGACCAACAAGAATGTCAGAAACAGATATGCCACAATTGCATTCAACAACAATCTTGGTTCATACAGCGAATCGTATGAAACAGTAAGCGAATTCAATACAGATGCATTGCTTTCTTATAACGAGAAAGTGGGTGATTTTACTATTGGAGTAAATGCGGGAGCCAACTCCTTGCAACAAAGAAGTTCTTCATTATATTCAGGCGGAGTTTTAAGTAAAAGAAACTTTTTTGCCTTATCAAATGTGGCTACAGTTCAGTCAACATCTACTGCTTCAGAAAAAAGAATTAACTCTGTTTACGGTTTCTCACAAATTGGATTTAGAAATTATTTATTTTTGGATTTAACTGCCAGAAATGACTGGTCTTCTACATTACCGGCAGCAAACAGATCTTTCTTTTATCCTTCTGTAGGTCTATCGGCAGTATTATCTGATATGTTTACATTTCCGGAAGCGATTAGTTATGCAAAGCTAAGAGGCTCTTACGCAAAAGTAGGTAATGATACAGATCCTTATCAAACAAGTTCAAGATTGTCTTATATTGGTGGTAACGGAGGTATGCTGTATGCTCAAACGACAGCTGCAAATCCTGATTTAAGACCGGAAATGTCAAGTTCTGTTGAGTTTGGTGGTGAAATTAAATTCTTCAAAAATCGTTTAGGATTAGATGTTACTTATTTCAAAACCAATACAAAAGATCAGATTTTCTACATCAATACTCCGGAATCTTCTTCGACTTCAAGAGCGGTAGTAAATGGTGGTGAAATTCAAAATAATGGTATCGAGGTAGTTCTTACTGCTACTCCTGTTCAAACAGAAAACTTCTCCTGGGATGTTACGGCAAACTTTGCCACTTACAAATCTGAAGTAAAATCTATTTATGGAGGAAGAGAAGAATTGGTTCTTGGTGAAGGACGTTTGGTAAGAAGTAAAGTAATTCAGGGTGGAGAATATGGAGATTTATATATTAAAGGTTTCCAAAGATCTCCTGACGGAAAAATTATTGTAAACAGCGCGGGTCTTCCGCTTGCCACAAATAGTTTTGATGTGCGTGCCGGAAACTTTAACCCGGATTGGACAGCAGGTCTTAAAAATAATTTCAAATACAAAGATTTCTCTTTAAGTTTCCTTGTTGATTTTAGAATTGGCGGTGAAGTTATTTCATACACTCAGGCAAGACAAGCAGGTCTGGGAGTAAGTGATGTTACCCTTGCAGGAAGAGAAGGCGGAATCATTGTTGATGGTGTTGTGGCAACCGGAGGAGGAAATTATGTTCAGAATACAACAAGTATTAATGCTGAACAATACTGGACAGCAATTGGACAAAGAACTCCTATCGCAGAACCTTTTATTTATGATGCGACAAACATCAGATTAAGAGAACTTGTTTTAGGATATTCTTTACCAAAACGTATTTTGGCGAACTCAGGTTTTACAAATATTGACTTTTCACTGGTAGGAAGAAATTTATTCTTCTTCGTGAATAAAGCGAAATACTTTGATCCGGAAGCCGGTGCCGGTACAGGAAACTTGCAAGGTATAGAGTCTTTCAACATTCCTTCAACGAGAGATTATGGAGTAAATGTTAAATTCGGATTTTAATTAAAAAAGAGACATCATGAAATATAGTTTTAAAATAAAAACACTAGGAGTTGCATTAATGGCAGTTTCTATTTTATCAGGCTGTACAAGCGACTTTGATAAAATAAACACCGATCCTAATTCGCTTACAGAGGATCAGTTAGACCCAACTCTTGCAGGACCGTCTTTTGCATCTGCTGTTTATGCAGGAATCCACAACGGATCTTACTCATCGCCAGGTGTAGATGATCAGGGAACGTGGGGTATTGCAACAGGTATTTTATCTTCTACTTTTATACAATATCTGAATTGCGGATATGGTACAGAAAGAAATGCATTCGTAAATGGTTACGAAGGACGTGGATGGACAAGATTTTACACCGTTGCTGTTCCGGCTTTAAACAATGCGATCAAAGCATCTGAAGGAAATGCCGAAGCTTTGGCAATCCTTAAAATATGGAAAGTGTTCATGTACAATCAAATGGTAGATGCTTATGGCCCAATTCCGTACACAGAAGCAGGTAATAAGAAAGAAAAAGTACCTTATGACAGCGTAGAATTTATTTATGAAGACTTCTTTAAGCTATTAGATGAAGCAAATGCGACATTAAGTGGTTCTGCTGTAACAACAGTGGCTTCATTTCAGCCTAATGACCGTCTTTATGCAGGTAACGTTTCGAACTGGAGAATATTTGGAAACAGTTTAAGACTACGTTTAGCCTTAAGAATTTCTGATATCGAACCTGCAAAAGCAAAAACACAAGCCGAAACTGCGGTTGCTGCGGGTGTTATGCAAACCAATGAGCAGGGAGCATTCTTTAAAGCGAGTAACATTACGCCAAACAACTTAAACATGATCGTAAACAGCTGGGGATATACTATGACTGCTTCTATGGAAAGTATCCTTGTGGGATATAATGATCCAAGGTTAGCAAAATGGTTTGCTCCAATTGATACCGGTGTTTATCGTGGTCAGCCTATTGGAGGTTTAGAAGATCAGTTTGGAACCACTAAATTCTCTGCATTCAACAATGATGTTATGGGTAATGGTGCAGCAGGAAATCTAAGCGAATCTAAAAATATTGAAGTATTCATGGCTTCTGAAAACTATTTCAGCAGAGCAGAAGGTGCTTTGAACGGATGGAACATGGGCGGAAGTGCTCAGGATTTATACGAAGAAGGTATCAGATTGTCATTGAGACAATGGGGAATTACAGATGCCGCTACAATCAATGCTTATGTTGCTGGAAATACATTACCGGTTTTACCTAATGTTCTAACGGTTTATCCAACTTTAGACCTACAGGATATACCTGTAAAACTTCCTGTGGCATGGTCTTCAGCTGTTGCCAGCCAACGTACGCAGATTGCAGTTCAAAAGTATCTGGCTATATTCCCTGAATCCTGGGAATCGTGGGCAGATTTGCGCAGAAGCGATGCTAAAATAATTTATCCGCCGCTTAACACCGATAACAATGATGCCGGAGTTGGTAAAAGTTTGATGAAAAGAATTATTTATACAACAAATGAATATTCATCGAATAAAGATGCTGTTGCAGACGGAATCGTAAAATTAAAAGGTCCAGATACCGGAGGAACAAAACTTTGGTGGGATACTAAATAATTAATTTGGTGAGTAAGGAAACCACACATTCTTTACTCAAAAAACGCAAAAGGAGAGGGAACTCTCCTTTTGTTATATATAACAATCAGCTTATGAATTTTAAAATCTGTTACTCATTTGTTTTATTCCTGTTTTTTCTTTCCTGCGCTTCGCTTAAGAAAGAACCCAAAGCAGTAAATATTACTCAAAATTATATTGCGGACCATCCGGTTACGGCTGCGAGTCACGCCTCGACATTAGCAGAACTGGAGCCCAATACACTTTTGGCAGCCTGGTTTGGCGGAAAATACGAAGGAGCCAAAGATGTTAGTATTTATGTTTCCTCTTATAAAAATAAAAAATGGTCTGCACCTAAAAAACTGATAGAGCCTTTGATCAAAGAAGGCGATACCTTGCCTTGCTGGAATCCGGTTTTGTTTAAAAGCAAAAGCCAGAATCTGTATTTATTTTATAAAGTCGGTAAAAATCCAAGAGAATGGTTTGGCGCTATGATTGTTTCAAAAGACAACGGAAATACCTGGAGTAATCCCAAATACCTTCCAACAGGAATATTAGGACCAATTAGAAACAAACCAATTGAAACAGCTCCCGGAATTATCCTGTGCGGCAGCAGTACCGAAAGTATCGATGATAACAAATGGCGCGTTCATTTAGAAAAGTATACAGAAAACACAGATACCTGGGAAAGAATTGACATTAATGATCCAAAACAATTTGATATTATCCAGCCCACATTCCTTGTGCATTCCGATCAGGAAATTCAGATTTTATCCAGAAGCAGGCACAACAAATTAATTTCAAGCTGGTCTGAGGATAATGGAAAAACATGGCAGCGAACAGATAGCATTAATGTTGTCAACTCAAATTCAGGAGTGGATGCCGTAACCCTGTTCGATAAATCATTTTTGTTGGTAAATAATCCGCTGAAAATGGGAAAAGACTGGTTTAACGGACGCAATGTACTCGACGTAGAATATTCGAAAGATGGCGTAAACTGGAAAAAAATATTTGATCTGGAAAACCAGACAGAAGGAGAATTCAGTTATCCCGCAATCATTCAGACCTCAGATAAAAAAGTACACATTTTGTATACCTATAACCGAAAGTTCATCAGGCATACCACATTCGATTTGAAATAATCAGAACATGTTTGATGCAATTCCCGAAAGTAATCTCAAAATCATAGCAGCATAGCTTACAGTTTTTGCTTAAAGATTAGCCTGAAAGTCACTCCACTGAGTGGCTTTTTGTTTTTATCCCGGTAAAAAAAGAAACAATCCTAAAACTTCCGAAGCATGAAATACCTGTATATATAACATTTTACAGCCCATACAGGATATGTCTATAGTTTTGAATGATACGTCCATGATGGAAACATTGATTCTGTATAATTTTAGCCCTGATTCAATATTTAATTAGTACTGTCAGAAACGAATTGTAAAAGTTTTAGATGCTAATGCCTCATAAGAATATTGGATTGGAATTTTGGTTTTGTTTAATAGGGAGATATCATCTCCCTATTTTTTGTTTCAATTTCAGAAAAAACACCGGATAGTAATTACCTAAATATAAGACAATATGAAAAGAGAATGTCTCACAGTTAGAAGCTGCCATTTCTTAAAAATTATAATTCCATTTTTTGCAATCCTCCTTTTTTCAATACCCGATGTGTGCGGACAAAACGGAGCAGATACAAAAAGTTCAAAAGCAGTATTAGAAAGACTTATTGGCAATCGGGCCAGTGAATTTGAGCTGACAATTATCGAAAATAAAAATCAGGATCAGTCAGATTCGTTTGAAGTTGAAACCCAAGGCAACCGCGTAAAAATTCAGGGAACTTCGAATACCGCCCTTTGTTATGCCGCCTATAATTTTCTTAGGGACATTTGTGCTGTTTTGGTGAGTTGGGAAGGCAACAGAATAGATTTACCCAAAAGCTGGCCCAGGTATTCAAAAAAAGAATCGACTCCGTTTCAATACAGAGAATATCTAAACGCCTGTACATTTGGTTATACGACTCCGTGGTGGGACTGGAAACGCTGGGAACAAGAAATAGACTGGATGGCTTTTCACGGTATTAATCTGCCTACTGCCATGGAAGGACAGGAAGCAGTATGGCAGGAATTATGGAAAGGGTACGGATTGACGGATAGCCAAGTGGCAGCACATTTTGCCGGACCTGCATTTTTACCGTGGCAGAGAATGGGCAATATAAACAGTCTTGAAGGACCTTTGCCTCAGGAATGGATCAATAAAAAAGGCAATCTTCAAAAACAAATACTGGAAAGGATGAGAGCTTTGGGCATGCATCCCGTTGTACCCGCCTTTAGTGGTTATGTGCCAAAAGCATTTGCAGAGAAACATCCGGAATCAAAGATAAAAGAACTAAAAACCTGGTCAGGAGGTGGTTTTGCAAGTACCTATTTGTTAGATTCTAAAGATCCTTTGTTTAAGGAAATAGGAAAACGCTTTATCGAAATGTACACTAAAGTATACGGGCATTCAGATTTTTATCTGGCTGATTCTTTCAATGAGATAACACCTCCTGTTTCTGAAGAACACAAATATGAGGAACTCTCGGATTACGGAAAAACGATATTCGAAACTATTAATGAGGCGTCACCCGGAGCAACATGGGTCATGCAGGGATGGCTTTTTGGAGACAATAAAGAGTTTTGGACTAAAGAAGCTACAAGCGCTTTCTTAAGTAAAGTTCCTAACGACCGACTGATGATTCAGGATTATGCCAATGACCGCTATAAAGTCTGGGAAAATCAGGAAGCTTTTTATGGTAAGCAATGGACATATGGTTATGTACATAATTACGGAGGATCTAATCCTGTTTACGGCGATTTGAATTTCTACAGAAATGAATTGACCAGTTTATTAAAAAATCCAAATAAAGGAAATGTTGCAGGGTATGGTGCAATGCCGGAAGGTCTAAATAATAATTCGATAGTATACGAATATATTTACGATCTACCTTGGACACAAGGAAAAGAACCGGTAAAGGACTGGCTGAAAAATTATTTGAAAGCACGATACGGTAAAAATATTTCCAATTCGGTTTTTGAGTCCTGGCAATTATTAATTGAATCTGTTTACAGCACAAAGTATTGGGAAACGCGTTGGTGGAATGATAGGGCCGGAGCGTATTTGTTTTTTAAGAGACCAACTTTAAAAATAACAGAATTCAAAGGAAATCCCGGAGACAAAGAAAAACTCAAACAAGCCTTGGATATTTTACAGCTAGAAAGTAAAAATTTTGATAAAAACAGTCTTTACAATTATGATTTACTCGACGTGTCAAGACACTATTATTCACTTTGTATTGATGATTTACTGATCGAATGTGTAAAAGCGTACCAACAGAAAGACCTGAAAAAAGCCGATACCTTATATAAAGAAATAGAAAAACAGGCTTTGGCTATAGATAAAATACTTTCAGGACAGCCGTTGAATGATTTAAGCTATTGGCTGCAATCGGCTTGGGATTACGGAAGCAATGCCGAAGTATCAAAACTATATGTAAAAAATGCAAAGACACTAATAACACTTTGGGGCGGTGAAGGACATTTGAATGATTATGCTTCCAGATCATGGCGCGGTATGTATGCTGAATTTTACTGGCCAAGATGGAAAATGTTTTTACAGGCATTAAGAGCATCAGAGATTAGCAAATCTCCATTTGTAGAAGAAGACGTAAGAGCATCAATAAAAAAATGGGAAATAAAATGGTGCGAAAGCCCCGAAATGTACAAAGGCCGTTAACAGGGAGTTCAACAAAGATCATTATAGCATAATAACTTTATTGTTTCAGCGGACTCCAAAATACATTTGTCAGGATATATTTCTTTTTTATGTTAATGTGTTACGAAAATAAATCTCTGAAACCCTTATTCTTGCTGGATTTACTAAAAAAATCCATGTTTGTGAATAACCTGTCCATTTCTTAACAATTCATTAATACTATTTTCGCTTTACTATTTAACCAATTAACCAAATAATAATATGGAAAAACTTAAGCTTTTATTACTAGCCTTTTTTCTGGGCTTCTCAATTAGTTCATGGGCGCAAAAAACTGAGATATCAGGTGTGGTTCAGGATGAGAAGGGTATGCCGTTACCAGCAGCCAATGTGCTCGAAAGTGGTACGCCGAATAATATTGTAACAGACTTTGACGGGAAATTCAAAATGACTGTTTCAAACAAAAATGCGATATTGATTATTTCTTTTATAGGATTTGATGAACAGCGTCTTAAACTGGACGGCTCAAAAACAAATTATACTATTAAGCTGAATTCCGGCTCTACTAATCTGGAACAGGTTGTAGTGGTTGGTTACGGAAAAGGATCCCGTAAAAACTTAACAACTGCTGTTGCATCTATAAAAGGAGATCAACTGAACAGAGGGGTAATCAGTGATGTAGGACAAATGCTTCAGGGAAAAGTTTCGGGTCTTAATGTTTCAACCAGTGGGGATCCAACGAAACAGTCTTCAGTAGTTTTGCGTGGAGTATCTACATTAAATGGCTCTCAGGGACCTTTTTATGTAGTAGATGGTATTCCGGGTGTTGATATTTCTGTGATTGCATCAGAAGATATTGTGAGTATTGATGTGCTGAAAGATGCTGCTGCAACGGCCATTTATGGTAACCGTGCTGCAAATGGAGTGATCATGGTTACTACCAAAAAAGGAAGTAAAGACAGAAGTCAGATTACTTATAGCAATTATTTTGGTGTCGAGAATGTTTCGAACCAGCTTGATATGATGGATGCAAATCAATTGAGAGCATTTACAGTTAAGAACAATTTAAATTTTACTCCTGAAAATGATAAAGGGGCAAATACAGACTGGCAAAAAGCAATTCTTAGAAATTCCGGAGCGCAATCAAGCAGCCATAACCTTTCGTTAAGCGGAGGTGGTGAACATGGTAATTATTTTGCAAGTGTAACCGCTGTAAACAAAGAAGGAGTTCTTTTGAGCAGTGATTTTTCGAGAATTATTGCACGTCTGGCTGTTGAGCAATTTGCATTCGATGATAATTTAAAAATTGGTCTGAATGTAACCAACTCTAATACGAAGTACACCAATGTTCCACAGCGTAATACGGTACTTCAACAATCGATAAGCCACCTTCCTGTATCGCCAATCAGAAATGCAGACGGATCATTTTTTGAAAATTTCATTCAAACCAGTTACTTCAATCCGGTAGCTTTAATAGAGCATGGAGATGATGATACCAAAACCAATAATTTTGTGGGTAGTCTTACGGCAGAATTAAAACTTCCTTACGGATTCTCTTATAATTTGAATTTATCGTACCAACAATTAAATTCACTGCACGGAGAGTTTTATGACAGTTATTATCAGCAGTATAATAGTGCTACTTTCTACAATAATCCAGATCCGCCTCAGGTAAAACAATTAGTAAATTTTGGTGTAAACGGATCAGCAATGAGAAATTCTTACCAAAACAGTAATACTATCGTTGAGAGCTTTTTAAACTGGGACAGAACTTTTGGCGACCATAAAATTAAGGCTGTAATTGGGTATTCCTGGCAGGAAGATATTCTTGGTGACGGATTTCAGGCATCAGCAACTAATTTTCCTGTAGATAATGTGAGTTATAACAACCTTGCTTTAAGTAATTATACTTCTGTAAACGGTTATGTTGTTAATTTTGGAGACAGTAAAGCGTATCAAAAAAGACGTTTGATTTCTCAGTTTGCCCGTTTAAATTACAATTACAAAGACAAATACCTTTTACAGGGAACCATCAGAAGAGACGGAGGTTCAGTATTTGGTACCAATAATCAGTGGGGTTATTTTCCTTCAGTGGGGGGTGCATGGAGAATTGACAAAGAAGGATTCATGAAAAATCAAAATGTTTTCAGCGATTTGAAACTTCGCGGAAGCTGGGGACAAACAGGTAACTCTTCAGGATTTAATGCTTACACGGCGCAGTTTATTTCGGGAAGCCTTGGAACATTCTATTACAACGGACAACAAATGGGTGCTTATGGACCCAATCAGGCCGCTAACCCGGATTTGAAATGGGAAAAAACAGCAACCGCAAATCTTGGTCTTGATTTCACCATATTAAAAGGAAGAGTATCGGGTTCTGTTGATGTGTATGAAAAGAAAACCACAGATATGATTTTCAATTATGCTGTAAATCCTGTATTAGTGCCGGTAGGAACAATTGTAGCCAATGGCGGTAATATGTCAAACCGTGGTATTGAAGGCTCGTTGAGTATTAATGCTATCAAAACTAAAAATTTCAGCTGGTCGACCACTATAAATGGTTCAACAAACAAAAATGAAATCACCAAATTGAAAAACCCATTATTTGTGGGAGGAGATTCAATACGAAGAGTACAGCCTGATGGAGGCGGTCAGACAGGAAGTACCCTGCAAATTTTTAAAGAAGGAAAACCTCTTGGACAATTCTTTACACTGCAATATGCAGGTAAAAATGCCAATGGCGTTTCCCAATATGTTGCCAGAGACGGAAGCTTAACAACTACTCCGGCAATTGGTACAGATTACCATTATGCAGGAAGTGCACAGCCTAAATTTTTATTGGGATGGGATAATAATTTCACTTACAAAAAATTCGACCTGAACATCTTTTTCAGAGGTGTATTTGGCAATAAAATTTTCAATGCAACGCGTGCAGATTTATTCAGGCCAAGTACTGCCATGACCACCAACATTCTTGTTGATGCCCAGAATGAATCTCCAAATGATTTAAATGCCTATAAGTATTCGACGCGATTTATAGAAGACGGAAGTTACCTTCGATTAGACAATTTGACTTTAGGATATGATTTTGGTAAAGTGGGGAAATACATTAAGAAGATCCGTATTTACGAAACAGTAAATAATCTGTTTGTTATTACAAAATACACCGGAATTGATCCTGAAATAGAACAAGGAGGAACTGCTCCGGGTGTAGATTCAAATAACTTCTATCCAAAAACGAGAACTTTCCTGTTTGGTTTAAATGTGATATTCTAAAAAATAAATGATAAATACGATGAAAAATATAGTAAAATATTTAGGGCTTCCAATCCTTATGGTTGGTTTATTATGGTCTTGTGAGGATCTTGATGTGCCCATTACAACGCAGCTTACACCAGAAGTATTCCCTCAGAATTCAACACAATATATTCAGACTGCAGGTCCGGTATATGCAGCTTTTCGCGGTGAATTTTCGTTTTCTTACTGGTTTACACAATCCTTAAGTACAGATGAATCTATTTTGCCCGCCAGAGGAGGTAACTGGTATGATAATCAGGGTTACAGAATGCTGCATTACCATGACTGGACAGCAGATAATGGTAATATCGGAAGCCTTTGGGATTGGTCTTCAAAAGTAATCGGGACCAGTAATCAGGCCATTTCGATCTTAGATAAAACAATGCCGGCAGGTGCTGATAAATCTACAATGATTTCAGAATTAAAAACCATGCGTGCGATCTCTTATTTTATTATGATGGACAGCTACGGCAACGTGCCTTTGGATACCGTTTACGGAGATTTTACAGCTCACGCTAAATCAGACAGAAAAGACGTATTCAATTTTATCGAAAGAGAATTAAAGAAAGCTCTTCCTAATTTAAATCCGGTTGCCGGAATAACAACATACGGAAGACCAAACAAACAAACAGCAAATGCTTTGTTGGCTAAGTTGTATCTGAATGCTGAGGTTTATACCGGAACACAACGTTACAACGATTGTATAGCAGCTTGTGATGGCGTTATCAATTCAGGATTGTATGCCATAGAACCAAGAAGCACGTACCTTCAGATGTTTTATCCAACAAACGGACCGCAAATGAAAGAATTCATATTTGCTGTTCCTTATGATCCATCGGCTGTTACGGTAGGCTACAACGGACAAATGTATCATTCGCGGTATGATGTTCCGCGTTCTGAAAGAGCAAAATTCGGACTGTCTTTTACTCCTAGTGCGCCAAGAAGTACAATACCTTCATTTTATGCTTATTTTAATGATGTGAATGATATTCGTAACAAACAATGGTTAACCGGTTTGCAATTCATGAATGACGGTGTTACTCCGGTAATGGTTAGTACTACAAAAAAAGGGTACGACCAGTTCTATACCGGATCAGATGGTGCTGCTGCTTATACGTATCAGTTAAATTTAACGCCGGATATTCTACTGCGTCAAAACCCTGCTTTATTCGATTGCGGAAACGATGAGATTGCCTGGAATATGGGATACAGAAATATTAAGTTTTATCCTGATGCAGGTTCAACAAGCCGTAATCAAAATAACGATGTACCTTATTTACGTTATTCAGATGTTATCCTGATGAAAGCCGAAGCAATCCTTCGCGGAGGAAATGAAACTTTAGGTCAGACAGCCGTTTCGCTGGTAAATATGGTTCGTTCTAACAGAACTACTTCTGCAGCATGGAGCGGTGTTACTTTAGAAGAATTGTATCAGGAAAGATGCCGCGAATTTGCTCACGAAGCATGGCATAGAAATGATATGATCCGATTTGGAAAATTTGAAGGGCAATGGGGATTCAAAACAAACTCAGATACCTATCGCCGTATTTTCCCGATTCCAACCAATGCTTTGGTTTTAAATCCTGCACTAACACAGAATACAGGATATTAATGAGTATTAATCTGAAAGCAAATCTAAAATAGATTACAGCTTTATAAAAGGAGAAGAGGATGAAAATTCCTTCTCCTTTTTTATTAAAATTCCAAATAGTACAGAATGTCTTTTTAAGACCGCGTTTTCAGATTTTGAGAATGACGACAGTAAAAAGCGAATATCATTTACTAATGGGCACCCAAAAAAGATAATTCCATACCAATAAAACTGTAGTTCCTGTCAATACAATACAATAAATGAAACCGGATAAAATTTATAAAATAGGCCGTATAGGAGTAAGTCTCTTTCTTATTTTTTTAGTGTCATGTAAAACCGAAAAAAATGCTGCTGAAAAAAAGAAATCATTAGTAGATATGGTGTATCCTCAGCTGGATACCGAAAATTCAAGGTGGTTCTTCTTTTCCTCTGCAAGTCGTCCGTTTGGTATGGTCAACTTAAGTCCCGATACAGAAATCAATGGCGATTGGGGAGGCGGTTACAAGTACACAACAGATACGATAAAAGGCTTCAGTCATATTCATGAATGGCAGATGTCCGGAGTTTCGGTAATGCCCGTAACACGTTCTAAAGAAGAAAAGACCACTATTTTTACTAATTTTTATTCTAAATTCAGTCATGAAACTGAAAAAATAACTCCGGGATATCATTCGGTAGTATTAGATAAATATCAAATAAAAGCAGAACTGACCAGTACAAAAAGAGTTGGTTTTCATCGTTATACATTTCCCGATCAGGAACAAAAATCAGTTCTTTTTAATCTCAATACAGTTCTTGGGCCTTGTGATAATACCAATGGGATATTAGATAAAAATAGTAATGACGAGCTTTCAGGATCATTAGTATTAAGCACTAATTTCAGACGTCCGAAACCATTGACCGTATTTTTTAAAATTAAATTCAATACTCCAATTACTTCGATCGAGCACGATAATACCACCCATAATTATTTAGTGAATTTAGAGAAATCGAATAAAAAGGTCTTAATGAAAGTGGGGATTTCTTATACTTCTGTTGAAAATGCCGCTGCTAATATTCAGGAAGAATTGCCTCATTGGGATTTTGATAAAGTCGTTTCAGAATCAAAAACCGAATGGAATAATTTACTCGGAAGAATTGAAGTAGAAGGCGGAACAGCAACAGACCAAAGAAGATTTTATACCGACCTCTGGCATGCTTTGCAGGGAAGAAAAATGATTAGTGATGCCAATGGTGCCTATCCGGACAATACAGGAGAAAAATTCAGAATAGGACAATTGCCTGTGGATAAAGACGGAAAACCTAAATTCAATCAATACAATTCAGACTCCTTTTGGGGTGCACAATGGACAATAAATACGCTGTGGGGACTTGCATATCCTGAAATCATGGGCGAATTTGTACAGTCGTTAATGCAATATTATAAAGATGGCGGTATGATCCCGCGCGGACCTTCCGGAGGTAATGATACTTTTGTAATGACCGGCGCTTCGACCACTCCTTTTATTGTTAGTGCAATTCAAAAAGGAATTATAACAGAAGATTTAGAAAACATCTATACCGGGCTCAAAAAAAATCATATGCTCAATGGTATTATGGGAAAAGCAGGTTATGAACATACTACAGACAGTGGCGGAGGATTAAAATATTATATAGAAAAAGGATTTGTTCCTTATCCGATTCCAGAAGGCGAATTTGGAAGCCATCAGGACGGTGCAAGCCAAACTTTAGAATACGCTTATCAGGACTGGACATTGGCACAATTGGCTAAGAAACTGAACCATCAGTACGATTATAATTATTTTATGGCGAGAGCCAAAAACTATCAAAATGTTTTTGATAAAACAGTCGGATGGATGCGTCCCAAAGATAGTAACGGAAAATGGCTTGAAAATTTTGATCCTTATAAATATGAAAATGGTTTTATAGAATCTAATGGTGCACAGTCGACCTGGTTTGTGCCACACGATATAGCCGGTCTGATCGCTTTGATGGGAGGAAAAGAAAAAGCGGCGGAAAAACTAAACAAGCAATTTGAAGTTTCTCAGCAATTGAAATTTACATCCGGTACCTCACACGATGCCGAGTTGCATCCCGAGTTCAGCCGTATTCCCATAAATTTTGGAAATCAGCCATCCATACAAACCTCTTTTATTTTTAATTTGTTGGGAAGGCCGGATTTAACACAATACTGGACCAGGAATGTAGTAAAAGAAACCTTCAGCGGATTGTCTCCAAACACAGGTTACAACGGAGATGAAGATCAGGGTTTAATGGGAAGCCTGAGTGTATTGCTTAAAATTGGTCTGTTTCAAATGAACGGAGGTACAGATGAAAATCCGGAATACCAGATCGGAAGTCCGATATTTAATAAAGTGTCCATTCAATTAAATCCAAACTATTACAAAGGCAAAAAGTTTGTTATTAAGGCGAACCATAACGGTCCGGAAAATATCTATATAAACGAAATACAATATAACAATAGTCCGGTACAAAACTTTACTATTTCTCATTCGGCTATTACGGGAGGAGGAGAATTAAATTTAGAAATGTCCAGCACACCAAAACACTAAATAAATTTGTCGGGTGATTAAATTTAAACACATAAAATCTATGTTTTAAAAAGTTTATATAAAGAAATGTATTTCTCTCACATAGTTTAACGATGTGTATTTAGAACAAGTGAAACGCCTTTTTTAAGCGTACAATATTGTTAAAATAAGAACTGTTTATTAAAAAATATATCAGATAAAGCAAATGAAATTATCTATTAAAATCATCACTTTTCTAGGAATAGCATTATGCTGTACCCATGAAATAAATGCCCAAAAGCCGCTTCATAATTATGTTGATCCCATGATAGGATCAGAAGGTGTTGGCAGGGTTTTTATCGGGCCTTCATGTCCGTACGGAATGGTGAAACCAAGTCCTGATTGTACTGTTAGTCCTAATAGCGGCTGGCTTCCAATGCCAAAAGAAGTAACCGGATTCAGTCAGGTGCATGTGAGCGGTACCGGTGGCGGGCCCAAATACGGGAACATTCAGATCATGCCTTTTTCAGGAGCTTTAGACAAATTAGATCAAACGTCGCACAGAGCCGAAGAAAATGTAAAACTCGGATATTATGAAACTGTTTTCAAAGAAAATAATATTAAAACAGAAATAACAACAGCCGAAAAAGCCGCTTTTTACCGTATTACTTATCCAAAAAATGCATCTAAAAATGTAAAGATTGATCCGGGTTTTTTCCTGGGAGAAGAAGCAATACCAGACGGAAGGGAAGCGCAGCAATTTGTAGGCTCTCAGATCGAAATCGTTTCAGATACTGAAGTTCGCGGTTACAGCAGAATTCGCGGCGGATGGAATAACGGCCGCGCCTATACCGTTTATTTTTGGGCAGTTTTTGACCAGCCAATAGCAAAATATGTAACCTGGAAAGACGGAAAATTTTACAGCAATCAATCTGCTCAGTTTGATTCAGGAAAAAAAACAGCCGCACTACTTTCTTTTGGCACTGAAGGAAAACAGGAAGTAAATATTAAAATCGGAATTTCTTTTTTAAGTGAATTAAAAGCAAAAAATAACATCGAAGTAGAAATTCCACACTGGAATTTTAATACCGTTTTAGCTTCCTTAGAGAACAAATGGGAGCAATTATTAAACCGTGTTCAACTCTCAGCGGATACCTCTGAAGAATATAAAAAAATGTTTTATACAGGTTTATATCACACCATGATAATGCCGGTAGACAGAACGGGAGAAAACCCATTATGGACCAATGACGAACCGTATTACGATGATTTTTATTGTGTTTGGGATACTTTCAGAAGTTCCAGTCCATTGATTACATTAATCGATTCCAAACGTCAGGTCGAAATTATCAATGCAATGTTGAACATATACAAACGTGAAGGTTACTTGCCCGAAGCCCGAAGCGGAAATGATAACGGTCGTGTTCAGGGAGGTTCTAATGCTGAGGTCGTTCTGGCCGATGCTTTTGTAAAAAACCTAAAAGGAATCGATTATGAACTGGCTTTGCAGGCCATGCTTAAAGATGCTACAGTACCACCCGGAGGAAATGAGGAAAAAGAAGGCAGAGGCGGATTATTAGATTATCTGAAATTGGGATACGTGCCCTACGGTACAGATCGTGCAGGAAACAGAACTATTGATTACTCGTATAACGATTATAATATTGCAACAGTTGCAAAAGGATTAAATCATACAGAATTGTACAATAAATACATAAAACAAGCAGATAACTGGCAAAATCTATGGCGTTCCGATTATGTAAATAACGGATCAACAGGATTTATTATGCCAAAAGATGCCTCAGGAAAATGGCTCGATGATATTGTTTTTGGAGAATCAAAAATTCAGAAGCCAACCTTCAGGTATACGCCTGTCATTATTGATTCTCCCTGGTATGTTTGCCATTGGTGCGTCTTTTTTTACGAAGGCAATTCCTGGGAGTATTCTTTGAGTATTCCACATGATGTTCCCGAGCTCGTTCGTAAATCCGGAGGTGAAGCGGCTTTTCAAAAAAGACTGGATACTTTTTTTGATACGAAATTGTATAATGTAGCCAACGAGCCATCATTTTTGACCCCGTGTTTGTATCACTGGATAGGAAAACCGTATTTGAGCAGCGACAGAATCAGAACCATCATAAAAGAAAATTTCAATAGTTCCCATGAAGGTTTGCCTGGTAATGACGATTCAGGCGCGATGTCTTCGTGGCTGGCATTTCATATGATGGGATTGTATCCTAATGCCGGTCAGCCGTATTATTTACTGAATACGCCCCTGATTAAAGAAACCACTTTGAAGTTAGAAAACGGAACGTATTTTAAAATCTCGGCAAAGAAAATGAGCGATAAAAACAGGTACATAAAATCAGCTTTATTAAACGGAAAGTCTTACAACAAAGCCTGGATTTTACACGATGACGTTGCCAAAGGAGGAGAACTGATCCTCGAAATGGACTCGAAACCCTCGGCTTGGGGAACAACAATAGTACCACCAACAAAATAAACAGGCAGATGAAAAAGATACTTTTAATCCTTTTCTTGTGTGCAATGCATCAAGTAGGAACAGCGCAAAAATATATTCCAATCCTTAAAAACAATACAACATTAAGTTATATCTGTAAACTGCACGGGCAGACCAGAACCCTAACGCTAACCGCGAGAATAACAAGCGATAAACTGATTTTGGATTTAGATACAAGAGGTGTGAAAAGCAGTATCGTAACGTTACCGGAAGCATTGAAAAACGGTAATGCCTTAAGTTTTAATCAGGGAGAATATGCTCCGGTTTTGAACCTGAAACCAACAGAAACATTTTTTATGATTTCGCAGTCTGCTTATCAGGATGTAGTAAAAAACAACAAATTTATTTACAACAATACCACCTATGTGTTAGATCAGAATCAGGGAAATAACAATGTTGAGATAGAAGGAAAAGGAGTCGACGCATTGCACGTAGTGGCAGAGATCGATGAAACAGAAATGTGGATTGTGAAAAATCCGGAGTTTCCGTTGATCTGTAAAATAATGAAAAACCCGTTAGGAATAAATTTTACATTAGTGAAAGTAGCAGATAAAAATTAGTCAATTCCTATCGGGACGACATATTTATAGATTTTAATGAATTTATAATAGAACCTATCGGGGTTGAAATATTTGGATTTAGATGTCGTTCCGCTGGAAATTTATATCAAAGAATAGATAAGAAACCGCTTCATTCAAAACAATAAAAAATACAATATGAAACCTATCAGCCGTGGAGAATTTATTAGATTATCAGGCCTCACATTAGCGGGAGCACTGGTCAGTGATGTTATTTTTGCCAATGATATGCTTCTAAATCACAATGAGGGGAAAGAAGATATTCAATTAATGAAAAAGCTCATTTTGAATAATGACGCCAAAGTCAAAAGCATATTGAATGGAAAACCGATTGACCCAACGATCAGGATCAGTAATTTTCGGGCAATTGCAAGTGGTGTAACCGTGATGACAGCTTCGATATCAAATCCGAAATCCGAATATTATAAATCCGGACTTGTGGCTGAAAAGCTGCATCAGGCAATAGGTATTTTATTAAAAGAGCAATATGCAGATGGCACATTAGACGCAGGAGGAAACAGACAATCACCACCAGATACTGCTTTTGTTTTAGAATATATTTGTCCGGCGGCAGTTTTATTAAACAGAGACAAACAGAAGAACCTTGCAGAAGTAAGAGATAAAATCAAAAGATTTATTCTAAATGCCGGCGAAGCCATGATAACGGGAGGAGTTCATACCCCAAATCACAGATGGGTTATTTGTGCGGCTTTAGCCAGTATTAATTCCCTTTATCCCGATGAACGATATATCAAAAGAATCGACGAATGGCTTGCTGAAGGTATTTATATCAATGAAGACGGACATTATGCAGAGCGAAGCGGGGTTTATTCCGCAGTTATCGACAAAGCATTAATTATAATGGCAAGATTGTTAAACAGGCCGCAGCTGCTCGAAATAGTCAATAAAAATTTGATTACCTATTTTTATTATACAGAACCCAATGGCGATTTAGTAACCGTTGATTCCAAAAGACAAGATCAGTTCATGTCTTTAAAAGTTACCAAATTTTATTTGCAGTACCGCTATATGGCAATCCGGACCCGTAACCCCATATTTGCATATATGGTCAATACGATCGAAAATCTGCCTGAATTTACAAACGATATGTTATCAGATTCGTTGGCTTTCTTTATGGAAAATGAGGAGCTTCAGCAGCCACTTTCTGTGAATGGAAAGATCGATAATGATTTCGAAAAGTTTTTTGCAATCTCTAATCTGGCCAGAATCAGGCGTGGGAAAACGTCATTAACATTATTTGGAGGAAACGATCAGCCGGTTCAGATTGTATCCGGAAGATCTTCAAATCCCAATTTTTTAATGTACCGAAAAGGAAATTCAATATTAAAATACATGCGTTTGTCTACCTCATTTTTCAGAATGGGATATTTCAGCAGTAATGGTATTATAAAAGAAGGAAATAAATACATTTTGAAAGAAACCAAAGAAGCCGATTATTATCAGCCTTTGGCCCACGAATTCCGTAAAGCCGATGGCGATTATAAATTATCGGAATCACAAGATGGCCGGTTTTGGAATAAAATGGACTTTGATTCGAGAATAAAAAGCAATGTAAAAAAACAAATTACGACAATCGAAATCACTGAAAACAACGGAGCACTAAGTCTCGATTTTACAGTAGAAGGACCTCCAAATGTAGAAGTAACCATTGAAATGTGCTTTAACGAAGAAAGCACCATTCAGGGAGACGTAAAAGAAGAGAAAAACAATTATTTTCTCAAGTCCGGACTTGGAGAAATTGTTCTGGCAGGAGATGTAATACAATTTGGTCCGGGAAAATGTGAACATCTAAATGTAGAAAATCTGGATAGTGAAGAATATACCTATCATCAGGGAACCCTTAGAACCAGTGGGAAACATGTTTATATAACAGGATTTACACCATTTCATCACAAAATGAATCTATTTTAATGATAAAATCTTTGGGTAATATTGAAATCTTAGTTTAATTTCACGAAAATTAAATATTTAAAATAAAAATCATGAAATTATCATTTATCACTGCTTTGTTGTTTGGCTCTATTTGCTCTGCACAAAATAATACAGACACAAGTTTGTATATGAAATCTGAGAAAATAACGTACCTGACAGACATAGGTTCAGAAACAGGGGATTTATATAAAACAATAGGACATCACGGGCCTGCAATCGAAAACGAGTGGATGGCATTGAGAATCTATTTTAGTGATAAAGTAGCGATCGATGTTTATTCTAAAGCAAAACCGGGCCTGGAATTAAAAAAAGCACAATGGTATCCAACTCCACAACAGCAAAAAGAAGGATGGGGAGCAGATTATTATAAAGTAGCATCAACTGTAGGTTTAGGAGGTGTAAAACTTTGGGACGGAGACAAACTGGTACCGTTGAACCCTGTAACCAATCGTCTGGCACGTGTGGGAAAAACAGATACCACTTCTTGGATGGAGATGATTTCAAGAGGAGTTCCTTACAAAGGAAAGAAAGTTGATATCCTGGTTCGTGTGACTGTTACTTCAGGAAAAAGAGAAGCAAAAGTAGAAGCAGTTAGTCTGACTGGAGAAAAAGTACAATTTGCTACCGGAGTAAATTATTTCAAAGATTTCGAAACAAAAAAAGGAGCTAATTATATTGCAGTCTGGGGAAAACATCCTGAAGATGTTGCAGCAGAAATTGTGCCTATTGGTGCTGCAATAATTTACAATCCAAAAGATTATGAGAAAAATACAGATGACGGAACGCAGTATTTGCTGATCTCAAAACCAACTAAAAATTTAGAAACAAAAATCATTTCTTCAAGTACCAGAGAAACGGAGTTAAATACTTTGGATAAATTAGAAGCTTACATCAAATAGGCTGACTATCTCTGAGATAAAAAATAAAAATACATGTTAAGAGTATCGTGTTTAATAGTGCTAGTACTTTCTTTATTTGCCTGTAAATCAAAACAGACAGATCAAAAAAAGGCTGTACAAATAGCCTTTATTGCCGATGCTCATTTACAGGATATTTTTGCAAAATTTGAAGACAATGATTATCAGGGAATCAAAAATCCTGTAACAGGGGAGTATGCCAATATTAGAACGATGAGTTCGCAATTGCATTCGACCAGAATCTTCAATGAAAATTATTTTGCATTTTTAGAAGCATTAAATGATATCTCAAAAAGAGGCATTAAACAGGTTGTCCTTCCCGGCGATTTTAGCGACGACGGACAACCTGTTCATGTTCGCGGACTGAGAAAAATACTCGATCAGTATGCAAAAGAGAAAGGCATGTCGTTTTTTGTAACCACAGGAAATCACGATGCTGTAAAACCTTTTGCACAAGAAGCTGTAAAGACTGATTTTTTGGGAAAAGACGGTCAGGAACAAATTATCAGCAGTTCTAAAACCAATTTTAAAAAACAGGATAATCAATTAGCCCCGATAATCACAGCCGACATAAAAAACTGGGGATACAAAGAGACATTAAACGAAATGGCTGCTTTTGGATTCTTTCCGCAAAAAAAAGATTGGTATTGGGAAACTCCTTTTTCAACTTATACGTACGACACCTATAATTTTGATACAGCTACAGCAGAATCTGTTCTTGAAAAAAGAACCTATGCAGTAAAAAACACCAATTTATCACTTCCGGATGCGAGCTATTTGGTCGAGCCCGTAAAAGGGATCTGGCTTTTGGCAATCGATGCCAATGCTTATGTTCCCAATAAAAATTTATCTGGTCAGGCAGACAATCCCAATGATTTTTCCGGAGCCAGTATTGGGTATAATAATGTGCTTATTTATAAAAATCATTTGATCAACTGGGTAAAAAAAGTCTCGGCAGAAGCCAGACAAAAAGGAAAAATACTAATCGCCTTTAGTCACTATCCTCTGGTTGATTTTAATAATGATGCCTCACCAGAATTAAAATTGCTTTTTGGTGCCGATAAAATGCAATTGTCAAGAGTTCCCAGTGAAGAAGTGGCCCAAACATTTGCCGATGCAGGAATTCAGATTCATTTTGGCGGGCACATGCACATCAACGATACAGGAGTGCGGACGACTGCAAAAGGCAATACGCTATTTAATATTCAGACACCATCATTGGCGGCTTACATGCCGGCGTATAAAATACTCACGATTCATTCTGATTCAGAAGTTGAGGTAGAAACCGTAATAGTAGGTTCCGTTTCAAAATTCAATAGTTTATTCCCTTTTTATGAACAAGAATATGCGCATTTGCAGAATATAAAAAGTCCCGCTATTTGGAATAAAGAAGTTTTGAAAGCTAAGGACTATAAGAATTTTACCGAATGGCATCTGAAAGAATTAGTACGTCTCAGGTTTTTGCCTGAAGATTTTCCGGCTGCATTTTTAAAATCAATTCAGGATCTTTCCGGAAAAGATTTACTGCTTCTCCATAAAAATAATGCAGAAGTTGCAGCAACATTAAAATCTAATTCCTTAACCCTTAGGGATTTTGAAACATGGAACGGTTTTGATATGATATTTGATTTTTACCGATTAAAAAATGCAGACGAATTAGCACTTCCCGAAATAGGAAGCAGCAGATTAAAACAATATGAAATAGTCTGCAGAGCGCTAGAAAAATCAAATGATAAAAATCTCGTGTTATGGTCTGCAATATTTTTGAAAACCATGAAAGGACAGCCTGCGGATCATTTTAAAATTAACTTAAAAACCAATAAAATTGAACGAATAACTCCTTAAAAAGATAATAATAATTTAATCTAAAAGAGTATATTGCAGTTATAATTCATTTTATGAAACAGAATCCCTATATCTTATTTTTTTGTTTGATTGCGTTTTTTTATTCTAATTCGCAGAGTATAAAATTTACGCATTATAATGACAATAATGGCTTGTCTCATAATTCTGTGAGACATATTGTGCAGGATAAAAAGGGCTTTTTGTGGTTTGGAACATTTGCCGGACTGAATCGTTTCGACGGATATCAATTCAAAAATTATCTGAGTACTGCTTCCGGTACAAATAAGTTAAAAAACGATGATATAACTGCTTTAGAACTTGATGAAGCATCGAATCATTTGTGGATAGGCACCAGAAAAGGACTAACCCTTTTTAAAATGGACACGCAGGTTTTTGTGACTTTTCTCAAACAAAAAAACAATCCCAACA
Organism: Flavobacterium aquidurense; assembly: GCF_002217195.1. Taxonomy (NCBI): domain Bacteria; kingdom Pseudomonadati; phylum Bacteroidota; class Flavobacteriia; order Flavobacteriales; family Flavobacteriaceae; genus Flavobacterium; species Flavobacterium aquidurense. The sequence continues at coordinate 86,839 of NZ_MUGR01000020.1, forward strand.
GCCTGCCCGAGGAAGAGATTCGCTCGGTTCACGTAGATAAATTCAAAAGAGTCTGGGTAGGAACCAAAACCAAAGGAGTCTATATGTTTTTCCTGAAAGAAAACAGATTCGAAAAAATCCCGATAAAAGGTTTTGACTATGTAAAAGAAATCTTTGAAGACAAAAAAGGCAATATCTGGATTGGAAGTTATGACAAAGGTTCAGTAGCAAAAATAACTTTCGACAGTAAAGGAACGATTGTAAAAATGAATAATTATGCGCTTACTGTTCCCAATTCGAACGTCAAAAACCCGTATATCAATTTTATTTACGAAGACGCCAAGTCTGATATTTTTATAGGAACCCGTGAAGGATTGTATAAATTAGATAAAAAGAACGATCAGTTTATTAATTTATATATCGAAAACAAAGAAATCAGAGGCAGTTTAGGGCCTTATTTTTTGTCGGTTGCACAGGCACCGGATGGTAAATATTGGGTAGGAACTTTAGGCGGATTATTAGTTTGCAAACAGTTAGAAGACATTAAAACCGGCGATTATAAATGGTACTATTCTATATTATCAGATGATACTTCGATAGTAGATAATTTAGTTTCGGCACTTTATTTTGATGCATCAGGCGTTTTATGGATAGGAACCGAAGATGGTTTGGATAAGTACGATCCGTATGAAAATCAGTTTACACTCAACAAAGATATCTCCCGTTTTATAGGCAATCAGGCGCCTCGTATACGTGGCTTTTCTAAAACCTACGACGGAAAAGTAATTGTGGTCACAAGTCATAACGGACTTTTTATTTCGAGCGCCAAAGGATTTGTCCCGCTGCACGATAAATCAAAAGATATTGCCAGTATTTACTCCGATGATGGCAGGATTTTTTATTGCGGTCTTTGGGATGGCAATGTGCTGGTTTATAATTACAGTACCAATTCATCAAAAGAAATTAGTGTTGGTTTTGATACATCGCCCGTATTTGCATTTAATAAAATAAACGAGCAGTCGGTTATTGTTGGATCATTTGGAGAAGGAGCTGTTATACTGAATACTAAAACTTTAGAAATTCAGACATCCAAAGGCAAATTATTACCCGGTTTTCAGATTAATGCCATCGAAAAAGACAGCAAAGGAAATGTATGGTTTGCTACAGAAACAGGCGTCGTACGATACCATTACCCATCCGGTAAAATAGAAACGTATAAAACACTTTCTAAAAAAGAAAACGCTTTACCGCATGAAGACAATGTCAGCGATATTATTGTAGACAATAAAGGCAGAATATGGGCTTCAACCCGTTTTGGATTATGTTTTTATGAGGCTAAAAAGAACAGTTTTACAACCGTTAATAATTTTAAGGAATTGTCCGGCAAGTGGATTACAGATATGGTATCTGATGTAAACGGAAATTTATGGCTCAACATCAATAACAATAGTATCGCCTGGGTAAAATCAGACTTGAAAGACATCAATATTTATCATGTCAATAGTGGGAACAGGCTCGATGTTTTTAGCTCCGGCGGTTTTTTCAATTTCAATAATACAACTATTTATTTAGGAGGTAAAAACGGCATTATTTCTTTTTCTCCACAGGCAATGAAAAGAAATAAATGGTCGCCGGAACCGGTTATTACCGAATTTAAAATTCAGAACGAAGAGGTATTTCCCGACATGGAAATCAATGGACAGATTCCGCTTTTGAAAGATCTGAATTATGGCAAAGAAGTAGAACTCAACTATAAAAACCGCAATTTTTCGCTTCAGTTTTCGACACCTTCATTTGCAAACGAAAAGCTCAATAAGTTTCAATACATGCTGGAAGGTTTTGATAAACATTGGATTACAGTCAATAGTAACTCCAGAATTGTTCAGTACACCAATCTTTATCCGGGTAAATATGTTTTTAAAATAAAATCGAGCAATAGTGACGGACACTGGAGTAAAGTTGTATCGTATCAAATTAAGATTTTGCCGCCTTTCTGGCTTACACCCACTTCATTTGTGCTGTTTATTTTAGTACTTTCCTGTATTTTTTATTTTATTCGAAGAGAGATTAAACACCGTATCCGTCTAAAACAGGAATTGCTTACTGAAAAAGTAAACAGGGAACACGATGTAAAGCTGAACAATGAAAAACTAAGGTTTTTTACCAATATCTCGCATGAATTAAGAACGCCGTTGACACTTATTTTAGGTCCGGCCAAGCAGTTATTAGATGAAAATAACAGCAATGCAACCGAATACGAAAAAAGCAGGTACAATCTTATTTATCAGAATGCCAGCAGACTTTTGAACCTTGTCAATCAGGTGCTCGATTTTAGAAAAGCACAATCAGGCGAATTAAAACTTAAAGTTTCAAAAACGGATATTCTGGTGTATTCAAAAAATATCTTTGATTCGTACAAAGAAATGGCCTACAACAAGAAAATCAAATTAAATTTTATTGCCGAAGTTGACAGTATTAACGGTTGGATTGATAATGACAAATACGATAAGATTCTTTATAACCTCTTGTCTAATGCCTTAAAATTCACCAACAAATATGGAAATGTAGATTTGTTTCTGAGACTAAAATCAGGAACAGAAGGCGTATTAATTATTGAAGTAAGTGACGATGGAATTGGAATCCCGTTGAAAAGTCAGGAAAAAATCTTCAAACGATTTTATCAGGCCACAAACAGCAAAGCAAATAATACGGGATCGGGAATTGGTTTGTCGTTAGTCAAATCATTGGTGGCGCTTCATAAAGGATTTGTAGCTGTAGAAAGTACACCGGGAAAAGGAAGTACTTTTAGAGTTGAGATTCCAATAGATCGTGCCTCTTACGACAGTAAAGAAGTATTTGAATATGCTTTGAAAAATGATAATCTAAGCATGCTTATTCCTGAAAAAGCAGCTAAAAAAATTATCCAGAATACAGAACTAAAAGAGAAAATACTGGTTATAGAAGACAATATCGAACTTCGAAAATATCTCGTCGATTATTTGTCAGATTATTATAAAGTTTATGATGCCGAAAACGGTGAAGAAGGCCTGAAAATCTGCCGACAAATAAAACCTATTTTATGTGTTGCAGATGTCATGATGCCTGTTATGACAGGATTAGAATTTTGTAAAGAGCTAAAAAGCGATGAATTTATCAGTCATATTCCGGTTGTTTTATTAACCGCATTAGCTGAAAACACAGATAAGGTAAAAGGATATGATATGGGCGCAGACGGTTATTTAGTAAAGCCTTTTGAACCTTTATTGCTAAAAACGGTTATTGAAAATATTATTAAGTCGAGATTAGAGCTCAAAGTAAAATTCTCCGGTGAAGTAGAAAGTAAAATAAGTTTATTGACGCATTCACCAATTGATGAGGAGTTTATGGAAAAAATCACAACATTAATCAATGATAATCTGAGTGAAGTAGAGCTGTCGACAGAATTTCTATGCGATAAACTGGGGGTAAGTTCCTCTAAATTATACCGAAAAATCAAAGAATTGACAGATTTGGCCCCCAATGAATTTATCAGGACAATTCGTTTGAAAAAAGCGGCAGAGCTTCTAAAAACCAAAAAATACAATGTTTCGGAAGTCACCAATTTAGTTGGATTTAATGATCCGTTGTATTTCAGCAGATGTTTCAAAAAGCAGTTTGGTTTCCCGCCAAGTAAATTGATAAATTGATCTGTTTTTTTTACAAATTGCTTCTTTTTATTGCCACAGATTAAAATGATTCCAAAAAGAGTAATCATTTTAATCTGTGAAATCTGTGGCAAAAGCAAAGCAGGCAAATACTGCAGGTATTTTTTTTGCCACAAATTGTATCAATTCATCATAATCAAATTCGTGATAATTAGTGCATTTCGTAATGAACTATTATAGTGTTCAATGCATTATCTGCAAATGTTAACACTAAACGCAAAAAACAGACCTTAAAAGGAGAAAAACTTTTTTTAAAATTGATTTAAAAGTATAATTCTTACATTAGCCGATTCTAAATTTATACTATGGAGAATTTTATTCTTTTGGCATTAATCGCCTGTATTGTTATTTTGTTTAATAATTTTTCCAATTTAAAAAAGGAAAACGAATACCTGGATTCTCTCTGTAGAAAGAATAAAGAAGATTACAACTCTTTGAGAAAAGAGATCGAGGAGATCAAAAAGCAAATCACACAGCCGGATTTTGTTGCTGAAACGATAGCGCCAAAAGTAGAGAAAATAGAAATAATTCCCCAACAAACTCAGGAAGTTCCTCCGCCAATTATATCCGTTACCGATCCTGTTGTGGAGGAAGTTGTCCAAAATGAGAAAGATACAATACCTGAAGAAGTTCTTGAAAAACTAGCTCTGAGTATAGAAAGTCCAACGATTTATATCAATGACAAAAAAGAAAATATTGCAGAAATAAAGACACCGGAACCGGTAGAAAATATCGAAAAGCAACAAACTCAGGAGTTATATGAAGCAGAAGAAAAGCCTGAACCTCAGAAATACGAAGAAGAAGTGTATGTAGAAAGTGCTTTTTCGATTCTAATAAAAAAACTCGAACAGCAATTTGCCGAAAACTGGACCGGAATTTTAGGAACAGCCATTATGGTTTTAGGAATTGGCTACCTTAGTATTTATACCGCCATGAAAGTTTCGCCAATGTTCAGAATTCTGATTCTGTGGCTTTACGCGGGAATTTTAGCGGGGTCGTATTATTTCCTGCAGAAAAAGGAAAAATGGCTTAAGACAGGACTTTGGCTTCGCAGTGCCGGAGCAAGTTTGTTTTTGTTTGGCTGTTTTGGTGCATCACAAATTCCGGCGCTCACTTTTATACATAATATTCCGCTCGCATATTCGCTCATCGGGATTGGGATCGCAATCAATTTATACGTAGGTTATATCATAAAGCAGCAGACTTTTTTATCCCTTCACGTAATACTGAGTTTCCTTATTTTATGTGTAATTCCCGAGAAACTCCTGATAACATTTTTATTGGCGTCGTTAACGGCAACAGCAGGAATAATTTTATCGTATAAAGAAAAATGGGAATATCATTTATTGATCGTTATTTCCGCCTTTATAATATTTGACATTTGGTTTACACAAGGAACAAGTATTTTAAGTCCGTCTCAGAATATCTTTGCGATACTTGGTATTGTTTTGGTTTCAGTAAGTTGTATGTACATGCAGTATCGCAGTATTTACACCAATACCCGTTTCGACCGAATTGCTTTTATAACGCATCTTGTCAATTGGGTTTTATTTGCTTTGGGCTTAATTTTACATTCTACGGGAAGCAAAATCAAAATTTTCGTTTTATTTACCGCCGCAATCCTTTGTCTTTGTGCAACTCTTTTTGCCAGAAAGAAAAAGATTATCTGGCTGTACCATTTAGATGGAATGGTTTCGTTTATACTCTTTGCGTTAAGTATCATCATGCTCAATGATTGGAAAGTAGGTTATGATATTATTGCTTGTGCATTGTACCTTTTGGTGATCGCTTGTCTGTTTGTCGTTTACAAAAGCAAAGAAGTGCTGTTGCACAAAATATTTTTAGTGCTCAATCACGTTTTCTGCCTGATGACTTTAGTATTTTTTCTGACGTGCATCAATCCGTCTTTTGAGCCAGCCCACATTACAAACTCATTTGCCACGGTCATTTTCATGACATTCATAACATTATTAGTTGCTGTTTTTTGTGCTGTCAAAAAAGAATATCTCGAAATTGACTCTTTTGTCTTTAAAAAAGATTTGAGTTTAAACGGAATTTTCTCCGTGCTGTTCTCCATATTGTTTTTTGTAAGCTGGTACCATACGATCGAAATTTCGTTTTATTATCCGCTTTTATTTATCGCTTTATTGTGGTGCCTTTTACGATTCAGATTCAAAACAAATACTTTTGATTTTGGAAGATTTACCTTTTTAATCATCACCATTGCCACAGGATTAATGTTGACCCTCACAGAGCCAAAATCGAATCTGGATATTGTCTTTGCTTTAGGAATTATGATTGTAGTAACGTTTAACTGGTTTGTGAAATTATTGTACAATGATGAATCGGTTGTCAAAACTATCGGAATCATTGGTATTAATCTATTGCTAATTTCGCTGTCGTATAAATATTTAGCACCGTATACTATTATCCAGATTTTTGGATGGTTTGCTATCGCTTTACTCAATCACGAGTTTTTATGGATTCAGTTCAAACGAAAAACCCTTACGAAAGATAATCAGGTCCTGCTCTACGGTTTTTGTCTTGCATTCTCAGTATTTGGAAGTGCTTTATTTGCATACAATACGCGATTTTTGAGCAATACTGAAATAGGATTAATAGCCATAGGACTTTCATTAATTGAAATTTATATTTTATTTGCAGATAAAATCAGAAACAAATCGAATGCTGTTATTTCAGGCTGGGCGAATTTCAATGTTATCAATTCAGAACTCATTCTTTTTAACGCTCTGGTTTTTGGATTTTCCTGTATTCAGCTCGATTATATTCCGGTTTATTTAGGAGGTCTGGCATTAGTTACTTTTGGGATTTTTCAAAAAATCGACAGACTTAAACGTTATAACATTTACTCTTTTGTGCTTTTAATTGGCGGGATATTTCTAAGCCTTTATTTAGCTGCTTTTGAAGCCAATACAGTGAGTGAAAATATTTTGTATGCGACACAGGCAATAACTGTTTTATTATCTGTTGGTTATAGTTACCTGCAAATGAAAAGCCAGAGAGAAGACGGTAAAATGTTTATTGCATTTTTGCCCATTATTCAGAACCTGTGGGTAATCGCTTTAGTACTTATTCAGGTAGAGGTAATTTATTTGGCACCACTATTTATGCTTTTAGCCATCCTGAATTTTGGTCTTATCTTATATAAAAAAATAGAATTGATTCCGGAATCCGTGATCATTATCGGACTTTTGTCTCTTTTGACTTCTGTTTTTTACAGTATCCGGGAACTAAATGATTTTACATTGTTGGCGTGGGTTTTACAACTTTCCAGCATTGTTTTATTGATTGTTTTAGTGCTGCTGATGAACAAAAAAGAGTTTATAAAATCACTTAGAATAGATTACCAAATCGTTATCAATATTTGGCTTTCTATCATTATGTTCTCGCAATTAGAACACAAATGGCTTCCGGTATTTTGGGCAGCAACAGCCATAGTAAACCTTTGTCTTTACTATAAAAAAATAGGGAACAAAAAAGAAATCAGTATTGTGTATTATCTATTGGCAAATTTCCATTTGGCATTTATTAGTTTCACGTATTACGAATCTAAATTCGAATTTGTTTATCTGATCATATTTGTCCTGTTGGCCTTATACATCTTTATTATTTATAAATATATTGAAGACTTCAGTTTCAGAAACAGTATTATTATTTATCCTGCGACATTTAGCATCGGATTGTTTTTGTTTCTCTCGTTCGACAAAGGAATTTTAACTTTCTTCTGGATTTTAGAATCTTTAGGATTGCTAATACTCGGAATTATCCTGAAAGAAAAATACTTCCGTTACGTTTCGCTCTCCTTAGTTGGAGTTTGCGTAATCCGACTTATGTTTTTCGATTTGTCAAATGCTGATTTCCTAATTAGGGCCTTGGTTTTATTGGGTGTTGGAGTAGTTCTTTTAGTAATGAATACTTTATTCAAAAAATACAAAGAGCGATTTGATTAAATAGAAATGATCTTTTTCTCGCCACGAATTTCGTAAATTATCACCAATTAATTCGTGTAGATTCGTACGATTCGTGGCGATATTTACACATTTTATACTGCAGAGGTACGTCTTGGCTGTATTTTTTTCACCACAAATTCTGCAAATTATCACCAATAAATTCGTGTAGATTCGTGCAATTCGTGGCGGAATCTACACATTTTATATGGTACAGAAACAAGCAGTGCGTCTCTGTAAAGTAATTTATCTAATACCAGTGTTATATCAAGTGATAAAACCCTTTACTCTTGATTTACAATTAGTTTGGTAACTGTTTTTTATTGAAAAAATCACATAAATTTAAAATCTATCCATGTTTTTGATGTATTAATCCATTTTGATTGCGGTTTGTAACTCTATTTTTGTCTGGTAACAATTAATTTTTAGATCTTATGAAAAAGCCAATAGACAGTAATAATCCGTTGCATAATCTGGATGAGTGGGAAGACGATTTGTTAGTACGCTATCCGGATCCGTCTGAACCTGTAAAGGAGAAAGATGAGTTTCGAAATTATGTCGATTCAGAAAGAGTAGAAACCGTTAAGGAGTTTTACAGAATAAATCACACCTATCAGACTTATGATTTTGTGTGCAGTAAAGAAGCTGAATTTTTACAGTTTAATAAAAAAGAAATGTCGATTTGGGAAGCTGTTGATTTTCTCAATACACTTGTAGACGACAGCGATCCCGATATAGATTTAGACCAGACACAACACCTTTTGCAGACCTCTGAAGCCATTAGGGCAGATGGTCATCCGGATTGGTTTGTACTAACGGGATTTATACACGATTTAGGAAAAATTCTGTGTTTGTTTGGCGAACCGCAATGGGCCGTTGTTGGCGACACATTTCCGGTAGGCTGTTCTTACTCCGATAAAATTGTATATCCTGAATTTTTTAAGGAAAATCCCGATTATACAGATGAAAGATTCAATACGAAATTTGGGGTTTATACTGAAAACTGTGGACTTGAAAATGTAAAAATGAGCTGGGGACATGATGAATATCTGTATCAGATTATGAAAGATTATTTGCCGGATCCTGCATTATATATGATTCGTTACCATTCATTTTATTCACAGCACAAAGAAAATGCCTATGCACATTTGATGAATGAGAAAGACATCGAAATGTTTGACTGGGTGCGCAAATTCAATCCTTATGATTTGTATACAAAAGCACCTGTTAAACCCGATGTAAAAGCGTTATTGCCTTATTATAAAGAACTAGTCGCTAAATATTTGCCTGAGAAAATGAAGTTTTAAAAGGTTACATAAACACATAGAAACATAGATTTTCTTTTTAGCATAAAAAAGATTTTTTTAAAGAAAATGGTTTCTCACACATAACTATGTGTTTTTATAATAAGTAAAACGCCTTTTGACACAAAGAAAAAACTATGTTTCTATGTGTTATAAAAAGAATTGCCAGCTATCTAAAACCAAAATAATGCATAAAAACCAAACCAAAATACTTTTATTAAGCCTGCTGTTACTTTGCATAACTTTTGTTTCGGCTCAGGAAACAGAACGTAACGATTGGGAAAATCCGGCGGTATTTCAGATCAACAGAGAACCGGCACGAGCGGCATTTCTTCCGTATGCAGACGAAGCATCTGCAATAATGGATCAGTACAGTAATTCTCCATGGTATTTTTCATTGAATGGAAAATGGAAATTCTCCTGGTCTCCAACACCCGATCAGCGCCCGAAAGATTTTTATAAGCAGGACTACAGTACTTTACACTGGAAAGAATTGCAAGTGCCTTCAAACTGGGAATTAAACGGTTATGGAGTGCCAATTTATACCAATATTACGTATCCTTTCGAGAGAAACCCGCCTTTTATCAATCATTCAGATAATCCGGTTGGTTCTTATAAAAGAGATTTTGTTGTACCTGAAAACTGGAAAAACCGCCATGTTTACCTTCATTTTGAAGCAGGAACATCAGCAATGTACATTTGGGTAAACGGAGAAAAAGTAGGTTATACAGAAAATACAAAAAGTCCGGCGGAATTTGATATTAGTAAATATTTAAAACCCGGAAACAATAGTCTGGCTGTCGAAGTATACAGATGGAGCGATGGATCGTATCTGGAAGATCAGGATATGTGGAGACTTTCCGGAATTGACAGAGACGTTTATTTGTACAGTACGAATGATATTCGAATTGCCGATTTTTTTGCAAAACCTGATTTAGATGCCCAATACAAAAACGGAAGTTTAAGTGTAGACGTAACTTTAAAAAACCTGACATCTAAAGCCGCAGGCAATCAAAAACTAGAAGCAAAATTAGTAGATGCTTCGGGTAAAAATATTTTTGTTAAGGATCTAAAAGTCAATTTTGAAAGCAATACAATTCAGACGATCAGTTTTCAACAAAACATATCAAATCCAAAATTATGGAGCAGTGAATCGCCAAATTTATACACATTACTGTTAACCTTGAAAAATGAAAGGGGAGATCTGATCGAAACAGTGGGTACCCAAATCGGGTTCAGAAAAGTAGAATTAAAAGGAGGACAATTGCTGGTAAATGGAGTTCGGTTAATGGTGCACGGGGTAAATATTCACGAACACAATCCTGTTACAGGACATTATCAGGACGAAGCCACGATGTTGAAAGACATCAAGATGATGAAACAGCTGAATATCAATTCGGTGCGCTGCAGTCATTATCCAAACAATATCTTATGGGTAAAATTGTGTAATAAATACGGTTTGTTTTTAGTAGATGAAGCCAATATCGAAAGTCACGGAATGGGAGTAGAGGGGCAGCCTCTTATTTATATGAATCCAAAAACTAATCCGGGCCATCTTCCGGAATGGAGAGAAGCACATTTAGACCGAATTTACAGCTTGGTAGAAAGAGATAAAAATATGCCATCGGTAATTATTTGGTCATTAGGTAATGAAAGTGCTAATGGACCTGTTTTTCACGAAGCTTACAAATGGATCAAAAAGAGAGACAACACCCGATTGGTTCAGTTTGAGCAGGCAAAGGAAAACGAAAATACAGATATCGTTTGTCCTATGTACCCAACAATTGCCTACATGAAAGAATATGCAGCCCGAAAAGAAGTTGCACGTCCGTTTATTATGTGTGAGTATTCACATGCAATGGGAAACAGCAGCGGTAATTTTCAGGAATATTGGGATATTATTCGCGGAAGTAAAAATATGCAGGGTGGTTTTATCTGGGATTGGGTAGATCAGGGTTTTGAAGAAACTGATGAAGCAGGTCGAAAATACTGGGCTTACGGAGGTGATATGGGAAGCCAAAATTATCTAAATGATGAAAACTTCTGTCATAACGGATTGGTTTACGCCGACAGAACACCGCATCCCGGAGCATTTGAAGTAAAAAAAGTGTATCAGGATATTTTATTTGAAGCTGTCGACCTCAAAAGCGGACTAATTGAAATCACAAACGATTTCGGCTTTACCAATCTGAATCAATACAACTTTAAATACCAGATTGTAGAAAACGGAAAAGCGATCAAAGAAGGAGCATTCAATGTCACTTTGAATCCGAAATCAAAAAAACAGTTTAAATTGGATTTGCCAAAATTGCAATCCAAACAAGGAGTAGAATATTTATTGAATGTTTTTGCTTATACCAAAAGAGGATCAGAATTACTGCCCCAAAATTTTGAAATTGCCAAAGAACAATTTGTTTTAGAAAGTGATCATTATTTTGAAAAAACGGCCTCGTCTTCTTCAAAAGTTCAGGAAGAGAAAAATGAGTTTATTTTAAGTAGCGCGAATGTTACCGTTAAAATCAGCAAGACAACAGGATTGATTTCAAATTATACAGTAAACGGTGAGGAATATTTTAAGCAATATCCGGAACCTAATTTTTGGAGAGCCCCAACGGATAATGACTTCGGAAATAAAATGCAGTTAAAATCGAATGTGTGGAGAACAGCAGGTAAAAACAGCACTTTAGAAGCGATTCAGGTAATCGAGGAAAACGAAAAAAAATATATTGTGGCAAAGTTGAAACTTAATGATGTCGCTTCAGATTATACAATCAAATATTTTCTGGGTAATGACGGAGCTTTAGAAATTATACCATCCTATAAAAAAGGAAATAATCCGGTACCGGAAATGCCACGTTTTGGAATGCTTTTCGTTTTAAAAAACAAGTTCGAAAATCTGGATTATTACGGAAGAGGACCTTTAGAAAATTATCCTGATAGAAAAACAGCAGCATTCAAAGGAATTTATCAAAGCAAAGTAGCAGATCAATATGTGCCGTATACACGTCCGCAGGAAAACGGATATAAAACAGATGTTCGCTGGTTTACACTTTCGAACAACAAAGGAAATGGACTTGAAATAAAAGGTTTACAGCCTTTAGGGATCAGTACTTTGAATAATTATCCGAGTGATTTTGACGGGGGCATCTCAAAAAAGAACCTTCATTCGAGTGATATTACGCCCAGAGAAGAAGTTGTGGTCTGTGTAGACTTAACCCAGCGTGGTTTGGGTGGAGACAATAGTTGGGGAGCATTCCCGCATGACAAATATCTACTGGACAAAAATGAATACAGCTACGGATTTATCATAAAACCACTAGAATCAAAATAAGAAAGGACAATTAAAAGCAGTAAAAGTACCTGTTGCTGGTTTTAATTGTCAAAATTTCTGCCATCATACAATCGCAATTTTGGCGATCTGTAGGGATATATCATGACTAAATAGAAAAAAATATTGATACTCAAAAAAGAGATCAATAGATAAAATATGCTTTTAAATAAAGTAGAATATGAGTAAAGCAATTACACCGGATAGATTAATTTCTTTAGATGCTCTAAGAGGGTTTGTTATGTTTTGGATTATGAGCGGCGAACATATCATGCATGCGCTGGCAAAGGCTGTGCCAATTCCGGTTTTTATCTGGATGTCCTCGCAATTGCATCACGCGGAGTGGAATGGAATTACGTTTTATGATATGATCTTTCCGATATTTTTATTTGTTGCAGGAGTTTCAATGCCGTATTCTTTCGAAAAGAAAATGAATCTTGCTGGTGTCAAAACTCCAAGGGAACTGCCATCAAAAGAAAAGAAAAAAATATACAGATCAATGCTTAAAAGAACCTGTATCTTATTGTTTTTGGGATTTGTTGTCAACGGATTATTACGCTTTGACGGATTCGACCAAACGCGTTTTGCAAGTGTTTTGGGACGTATCGGACTTGCCTGGTTTTTTGCCGGACTGATTTATTTGAATTTTAATCTCAAGTCACAATTGCTTTGGTTTACAGGTATTCTGGCAGGATATTATCTGGCAATGAAATTTATTCCGGTTCCTGATTTTGGTGCGGGCGTTCTAACCAAAGAAGGTTCCTTAGAAGGTTATATTGATCGTTTGTTTTTACCCGGAAGACTGCACAGCACAGTCTATGATCCTGAAGGTTTGTTTTCGACAATTCCTGCTGTTGCAACAGCTTTACTGGGCGTGTTTTTAGGAACATTTTTAAAGACGAACAACCATTTTTCATCAGGGAATAAATTGGCCGTAATGATTCTTGCTGCAATTGTTTTGATTGGGATAGGAGTTATTTGGGATTATGATTTTCCAATCAATAAACATTTATGGACCAGCTCTTTTGTATGTTTTGTAGGCGGATTTAGCATTTTGTTTTTTACTTTTTTCTATCTCGTAATTGATCTTTTGGGATTTCATAAATGGGCATTTCCTTTATTGTTGATCGGTTCAAATTCGATTTTGATTTATATAGCAGCAGAAGGTTTAGTTGATTTTGCACACACTGCCCAATACGTATTTGGCGGCATTATAAAGTTTACACCGCTTATTTGGCAGCCCGTTTTTACTGCACTGTCCATCACCTTTGTACAGCTTTTGTTGCTTTATTTTTTGTATAAAAAGAGATGGTTTTTGAAAGTTTAAGAAGAGAGAAGAGAAAAGAGTATAGATACATAGATTTAATATTTAAGCTTTGAGAAGCTTTATGATTTGTTTGGAGAACCAAACATTTTAAGAATACATTTTACTGACTAACCAAAAAATAACCACATCATTATGAATGCATTACAAACCGCAGATTACATTGTCTTCTTTATTTATTTCGTATTGGTCTCGAGTTACGGAATGTATATATATAGAAGCAAGAAAAATGCAACTACGAGTTCCAACGAGTATTTCCTTGCTGAAGGTTCCCTTACCTGGTGGGCAATTGGAGCATCATTGATCGCTTCTAATATCTCAGCTGAACATTTTATAGGAATGAGCGGTTCAGGTTTTGCAATCGGACTGGCGATTGCTTCTTATGAATGGATGGCTGCAGCGACACTGATTGTTGTCGCGGTATTTATTTTACCAGTCTATCTTAAAAATAAGATATTTACCATGCCGCAATTTTTGGCAAAAAGATACAACGGTACAGTAAGTACTATCATGGCCATCATCTGGTTGTTGATTTATGTATTTGTCAATCTTACCTCCATCATATATTTAGGTGCTTTGGCCATCTCATCGATTGCACCGGTGAGCTTTCAGTTTTGCGTTATTGGGTTAAGTTTATTCTCGATAATAGTAACGTTAGGAGGAATGAAAGTCATAGGATATACTGATATGTTTCAGGTTATCGTATTGATTATGGGCGGTTTGGTAACCACTTATTTGTCCCTGACTTTATTGTCAGAGCAGTTTGGTTTTGGAAAAGATATCCTGAAAGGGCTGATGGTCTTAAAAGAAGAAGCGCCGGGTCACCTGCATATGATCCTTGATAAATCGAATCCTCATTATGCTGAATTACCTGGAATCTCAGTACTGGTAGGTGGTATGTTAATTAATAATCTGGCGTATTGGGGCTGTAATCAGTACATTGTTCAGAGAGCTTTGGGAGCTGATTTGAAAACGGCCCGAAAAGGAATCTTATTTGCTGCATTTTTAAAATTATTAGTTCCTATTATTGCTGTTTTACCCGGTATTGCCATGTATGTAATGCATCAAAACGGCATGTTTCAAAAAGAAATGGTAGATGCTGCAGGAGTTTTAAAACCGGATCAGGCCTATCCAACCTTAATGAATTTATTGCCTGCAGGATTAAAAGGAGTTGCCCTGGCGGCATTAACCGCAGCAATAGTGGCTTCTTTAGCGGGTAAAGCCAATAGTATTTCGACTATTTTTTCCTTAGATATTTATAAAAAATATTTTAACAAAGAAGCATCAGAAAGAAAATTGGTATTGACCGGAAGATGGGTGGTTGTCATTGCTATGTTTATTGCAGCATTAGTAGCTCCGGCATTAAAATCATTAGATCAGGCCTATCAGTTCATACAAGAATATGTTGGTTTCTTTTCGCCGGGAGTTTTGGCTATATTCTTATTGGGAATGTTCTGGAAAAAAACAACGCCATCAGCCGGACTTGCAGGAGCATTGCTGACAGTGCCAATTGCAGCAGTATTAAAGTTCCTGCCGGTATGGACAAATGGCGCTTTTCCGGATTATCCTTTCTTAGACAGAATGACGATTTCTTTCTTTTTAATCGTATTGATAATGGTTGCCATCAGCCTTTTTAATCCTGAAAGCGAAGAACAGCAGAAAACATTAAAAATCGAAATAGACAAATCGATGTTCAGGGTGTCCTCAGAGTTTATTATTGGATCATTCATTATCAGCGGAATATTGATTGCATTATATACGGTCTTTTGGTAATTTTAAATTAATGCGTAAAAAAATAATTATGAATAATAATAAGAAAATTTTCAAAAGTTGTATCGTTTTACTTTTTCTTTTACAGTTGAGTTTTAATGTTGAAATGTATGCCGTTAAGAAAAAAGAGTATCGGGTTACTTTTTATGGAGCTGTGGCCGATGGCAAAACAGTAAATACTAAAGCCATTCAAAAAGCCATTGATGCGGCAAATAAAAATAAAGGAGGAAGAGTTGTCTTTTCAAAAGGAACGTTTTTATCCGGAAGTATCGTTTTAAAAAGTGGTGTGGAATTGTTTTTTGAAGATGGAGCGGTTTTGTTAGGAAGCACAGATCCGAATGATTATCCAAAATATGAAGGAATAAGAGCTTTGGTGCTGGCTCATGCCGCGAAAAATATTGCTATTTCCGGAAAAGGAATTATTGACGGACAGGGTAGGGAATTGGCACTTGCAGTTGACAGCCTGCATCATACCGGAGTAAAAATTGATCCCAATTATAACTACAGAAGACTGCGCCCTTCTGATGGAAGAGGAAAACTGGTTTCTTTTGTAAAATGTGATTCCATTACCATGACCCACATCACGCTCAAAAATAGTCCGGGTTGGGTGCAGTGTTTTGAGCAAAGCAGCAACATTGTAGTTGATTATGTAAAAGTAGACAGCAGGGCCTATTGGAACAATGACGGAATTGATATCGACGGCTGTGAAAATGTAAGAGTAACAAATTGCGATGTCAATTCTGCCGATGACGGGATTTGTTTAAAATCAGATTCTCCGGGATTGCAGAACAATAACATTTATATCGCCAACTGTACCATTAGATCAAGTGCCAATGCCGTTAAATTTGGGACAGGTTCTTACGGAAGTTTCAAAAATGTAACGATAGAAAATATTCAGGTTTTTGATACTTTCAGATCAGCTATTGCTATAGAATCTGTTGATGGTGCTGAAATTGAGAATATCAACGTTTCGAATATTACAGCTGT
Organism: Flavobacterium aquidurense; assembly: GCF_002217195.1. Taxonomy (NCBI): domain Bacteria; kingdom Pseudomonadati; phylum Bacteroidota; class Flavobacteriia; order Flavobacteriales; family Flavobacteriaceae; genus Flavobacterium; species Flavobacterium aquidurense. The sequence continues at coordinate 103,203 of NZ_MUGR01000020.1, forward strand.
AAACACAGGAAATGCTATTCTGATTAGGTTAGGTCACAGAAACGGAGGACAGCCGGGTTATATTAAAAATGTGTCGATCAAAAATGTAAAAGCCCAAATTCCTTTCGGGCGTCCGGATATCGATTATGATTTGCGCGGCCCAGAAGTAGATTATTTCCATAATCCTTTCCCGTCTTCCATTGCCGGAATCCCGGGACATTCTATTGAAAATGTAACATTAGAAAATATCGAAATTACCTATCCCGGCAGAGCAACAAAAGGAATGGCCTATCTGCCTTTGACAAGATTAAAAGATGTGTTAGAGAACGTAAAAGGCTATCCGGAATTTACCATGTTTGGAGAATTGCCTTCGTGGGGATTTTATGTGCGCCACGTAAACGGAATCGAAATGAAAAATATAAAATTGATTCTAGAAAAAGAAGATTTCCGTCCCGCATTTGTTTTTGACGATGTAAACGGACTTGTCATGAAGGATATAAATGTGCCTTCAGACAAAACAAATCAAATTGTTTTTAAGGATGTCAGATCCGATAATCTGGATGCAGCTGCTGTAAAAAGAAAAATAGAACCCAAACAAAATACATTTGTATTGCCGTCAAAATAAATTCAATTACCAAAACTCACAAAGAGATTTTAAAGCAATCTTTTAATAAAAAAATAAAATGATAAAGCAACTTATAATCGGCATCACCCTTTTTTGTTTTTCTCTGACAGCCACAGCGCAAAAGGTTTATGATATAAAAAAATACGGAGCCAAAGGAGATGGCAAAACCAATGATGCAGCAGCGATTCAAAAAGCAATAGACGCCTGCAGCAAAACGGGCGGAAGAGTATTAATACCGGCACCGTTTACTTTTTTGTCAGGACCATTTGATGTAAAGTCAGGAATAGAGCTGCATATCGAAGCCGGAGCGAAATTACTCGCAAGTCCCGATGAGAAATTATATACCAAAAGTGCTTTTCGAAGCAATCCGGGAGAAGGGACAATCTGGATAGGAGGAGAAAATGTAGAAAATTTCAGCATTAGCGGAACGGGAGAAATAGACGGAAACGGAATTTCTTTTATGGGAAAGGAATTAGAAGATTCTTATGTTTTGAAACCTTTTACAGTTTTAGATCCAAGACCGCATGTGTTGACAATTATTGGCGGAAAAAATATCAGGATAAGAGATGTTCATATCGGGAATTCGGCCTATTGGACTATTCATCTTGTAGGTTGCAATGATGTTGTTATTAGCGGCATTACATTACTAAACAGTCTAAAAGTACGCAATAGCGATGGTATCGATTTAGACCATTGCAAAAATGTCCGAATCAGCGATTGTTATATCGAAAGCGGGGATGATTGTATCTGTCTGAAAAACAGACGTGAATTTGAAGAATTTGGAGCCTGCGAAAATATAACGGTTACCAATTGTACCATGACCAGCAGCAGCTGCGCAATAAAGATTGGTTCAGAAAATATGGATGCTATCAGACAGGTGGTATTTAATAATTGCATTATCAAAAACAGCAATCGTGCCTTAGGAATTCAGAATAGAGACGAGGGAACAGTCAGTGATGTTCTATTTTCTAATATCATTATCGAAGGAAAATTAACGACTGATACCTGGTGGGGAAAAGCAGAGCCTATTTATATTACGGCATATCGCAGGGCAAAAGGAAATCATAAAGATGCCAATTGGCGTTTTCCAAAAGGAGCTGTCGAGGGAAAAGTGGGCGAAATAAAAAATATCTATTTTACCAATATTCAATGCACAGGAGAAAATGGAGTATATGTAAGTGCAGAATCTAAAGACAAAATACAAAATATAGTTTTTGACAATGTCAGTGTTTTTATAGATAAAACAACCCCGCATCAGGGCGGTATTTATGATCGTCGTCCGTCTGAATTAGAAGGTTTTGTAAAAGGAAGTACAGCCGGTTTCTATTTTGATTCGGCAGAGAAAATCAAAATGCAAAACTGTTCTGTAGAATGGGGGAAAAATAAACCGGACTATTTTACATACGCAGTCGAAAGTAAAAATGTAGATTCGCTAATCATAAATAATCTGGAAGGGCAATCCGCTTTTCCTGAGAAGTTAAAAGCTGTAAAAAAGCATTAAAAATAAACCAATTTCCTTCACATAATAAACGATGTGTTTAAAATTAATTATCTCTTAGAAGATCAATTCAATATATCAAAATGAAAAAGAATACTATTTCAAAATGGGCTATTTGCAGTCTGTTGTTCGGCAGTCTGTATGCGAATGCCCAAAAGGCAACATTAGAGGTTGATATTGCTAAAACGGTTACCAAAATACAGCCCACCATGTTTGGTTTGTTTTTTGAAGATATCAATTTTGCTGCCGATGGAGGATTGTATGCTGAAATGATTAAAAACCGCTCTTTTGAGTTTGACAAACCCTTAATGGGATGGGAGCAGCCCAATACCAAAAGGTCTTCTATGAATATGCAATCCGGTGTAGCAACACCTGTTAACGTTTCAGAAAATAAAAACAATCCTAATTTCTGTCGTATTCTGATCAACGACGATAAAGGATATGCCATCATCAATGAAGGTTTTAGAGGAATGGGAATTAAGAAAGATGCGAAATATAATCTTTCCTTAAAAGTAGCTAACCCTGACGGAACGATCAAAAAAATCATCTTTCAGTTTATCGATAAAGACCAAAAGGTTTTGGGAGAAACCAGCATAATTCCGTCATCAAAAGAATGGAACAATTATACCTCACAATTTACTGCCACACAAACGGAGGCAAAGGCCAGATTAAAAATAACTTTTGAAGGAACAGGAACCATTGATTTAGATATGATTTCACTATTTCCGGAAGATACCTGGAAAAACAGGAAAAATGGTTTACGCAAAGATATTGTCCAGCTTTTGTATGATATGAAACCCGGATTTTTGCGTTTTCCGGGCGGTTGTATTGTGGAAGGAAGAACCCTCGCAGACCGTTATCAATGGAAAAAATCGGTGGGGGAAGTAGAGAACAGAAAAACGATGATGAACCGCTGGAATGTCGAATTTGGACATAAACAGACGCCTGATTATTTTCAGAGTTTCGGTTTGGGATTTTATGAATATTTTCAGCTTTCGGAAGATATCGGGGCAGAACCGTTACCTATTTTAAGCTGTGGAATGGCCTGCCAGTACAACACCGGAGAACTCGCACCTATCGAAGAATTGGATCCTTATATAAAAGACGCTTTAGATTTGATTGAATTTGCCAATGGAACAATTGATACGCCATGGGGGAAATTGCGTTCCGATATGGGGCATCCAAAACCATTTAATCTAAAATACATTGGAGTTGGAAACGAACAATGGGGACCGGATTATATCGAAAGATACAAAGTATTTGAAAAAGCAATAAAAGCAAAATATCCAAAAATAATTATCGTATCCGGAAGCGGACCTTCGCCGGATGGGGAACATTTTGATTATGCCATGCAGGAACTTAAAAAGCTTGATGCAGAACTGATCGACGAGCATTATTATAAAAGTCCGCAATGGTTCAGAGAAAATGCGGGGCGTTATGATAGCTACGACAGAAAAGGGCCAAAAATATTTGCAGGCGAATATGCGGCGCAAAGTGTTTCAGGGGCAAATCCCAATAACAGGAATAATTGGGAATGTGCATTTTCTGAAGCTGCTTTTATGACCGGATTAGAGCGAAATGCTGAGGTAGTTACTCTAACTTCTTATGCGCCGCTAATGGCCCACGAAGAGGCCTGGCAGTGGACACCGGACATGATTTGGTTCAATAATCTCGAAACGTATGGTTCAGCGAATTACTATGTACAAAAGTTGTTTTCTCTCAATAAAGGAACAGATTTATTAGCGATTACCCAAGACGGAAAACCATTGACAGGACAAAACAATTTGTACGCATCTGCCGTAAAAGACAGTAAAACCAAAGAAGTAATTATAAAAGTCGTCAATACATCGGCAGAGGCACAGGATATTATTATTGATTTAAAAGGAAATAAATTAGAGTTTAAAGGAAATTTAACAACACTGACAAGTCCGAATTTACAAGATGAAAACACATTTTCAGATCCTAAAAAGATAAGCCCAAAAGAAAGCGAATACAAACTGAAAGGGGAGAAAGCGCAATGGAAATTGCCTGCATATTCTGTGAATGTTTTGAAATTGAAAATTAAATGAAATACAAGAGCTTTTTTTTAAACGATAAATCTCCAAAAGCCAAAGGATGTTTTACGTTAATCCAATAAAAATAAAATTTTAATTCTATTTGAAAAGTCTGGTATAAATTTACACCCAATAAAATTAGGATTATGACACGACAAAGTATATCATTAACAGCACCTAATGAAGAGTGGTTAAAAAATCAGGTTGAGACCTAAGAATTTAGCAGCAAAAGTGAAGCTATTAACTATCTGACTAAGAAAGCCCGTTCACAAGAAGAATACTATGAGTTTGTGAGAGCCAAAATAGATAAGGGAAAAAAAAGCGGTTTTGTAAAAAAACAAAGCAGAGAAGAAATGTTAGCAGAATTCAAAAGAGAGCTGCCTGATGTATAGCTGTTTTTTAAGTAGCGAAGCCAAAGAAGATTTAAAAAGAATTTATTATTACGAGGTTGGTCAATTTGGCATTGATCAGGCAGATAACTATCCTAATATGTTCTATGATTGCTTTGACAGAATTGAAGAAAATCCTTTTTTATTTCCATCAGCAGAACATAAGAAAATTTTACGTTAATGAGCTAAAACTTGTATTTTTTGAGTTAATATAATGCATCAATATATCTTACCTTAGTAAAAAAACTAAAAAAATAAGCTTCAATTTAAACTGTAAGAATGTATTTAAAATACCTGTTAACGTGTGTCATTTTGTTTTCGATCAACACAAATTCCCAAATTGTCGAAGATGCAAAAAATTTTCGGGCAGCAGATTCACTGCTGAAAGAACCTAGTTTTTCTGTTCACAAAGACAATTATTTTCTAACAGGCGTACCAATAAATACAGCTATAACCCGCAATACAGCCGATGTAAAATATCAGGTAAGTTTTAAGCTGAGGCTGAATTCGAAACCTTTGTGGGGTGGTTTTTTCCCGTATTTAATGTATACCCAAAAAGCTTTTTGGGATATTTATGCAAGCTCAAAACCATTTTCAGAAATAAACTTTAATCCCGGAGTAGCCCTCGTTCGCCCGTTTTATTTAAAAGGAGGAAGACTCACTTACGGAACTGTCTCGTTAGAACACGAATCAAACGGAAGGGATTCTATTTATTCCAGAACCTGGAACATGCTGGCTTTTTCATTAAAATCGCAAATTTCTCCGCGTTGGGTGGTTGGACTTAGAGGATGGATTCCGATTGTTGATAAAGAAGACAATCCGTATCTTACCCAATATGTAGGTTATGGCGAAGCCAGTGCAACGTACCAGATACAACCCGGAAGATGGAGTGCCGATATTCTGTTTAGAAAAGGAAGCGGTGTTATGAAATATGGATCGCTGCAGACGCAGGTAAACTGGAGACCCTATAAAAACGAAAATTATTATCTCACGCTTCAATGGTTTGTGGGCTATACAGAAAGTTTGATCGATTATCAGGAACACAGAAGTATGGTGCGCATTGGATTTACGATCAAACCTGAGAATATGGGGATTTTTTAAATAAAAAAGAATAATTCTTTTTAATGAGTAATTTATATATAATTCTAAACCATTTACAGATGCTAAAAGTTTTAAGCGTGTTACTTACAATTGGCTGGCTATTGCAGCTTTAATTTATTTATCAAAACCATATGATAAATACCTTAAAGTAGTGTAAAAAAGACTAATTCCTGTAATCAGGTTTTCTAAAATAAACTAATTTCGAACCTCAATAAAGCTTTTATTATTTAATAAAGAAAAGCATAATCCAAGAAAATGAAATTAATATCAAATTACCTTTTTACTCTTACGTCACTCTTTTTTATAAATAGTATAATAGCACAAAAGAAACCTCTGATAGTACAGCGTTATTATCCCAAAGATTCTGTAAAATACAGCAAGGCTGTTCCTGATATTGATTTTAATTACGAGAGCAAATTATATGGTAAAACAACCATGATTATTCATTGTGAAAGTGAGTATGGTCATTTTGAATTTGTTTTCAAAAAGAAAATAAATAAACTTAGCCGTATGATTGATTATAAAAATGGAGCTGTTGGTGAGGTTTATAACTTTAAAACAAAAAAATGGGTTCATGAAGAAGAAACCTGGAAGCATAGTGATATGAAAGGCAAACCTCAGGATACTATCATTTTTAGCGAGCACAATTTATATGCCTTTGTTTTGCTGTACGATCACGGAGGAATGATTGAAAAAGCCAAATTCCAGGATTTTGGCAACGTAGTCTATTGGCCTGAATTTGATTATCAAAAATGTACTATCAGCGATGAGGATAAAGATGGTAAACCAGAATTTTATTTATCGTATATGGGAGACAGCGATGGTTTGGATGCAAAACCTTTCAAGCAAATTATTTATACAATTCCTGAAAAGTCAGTCAGCCAAAATTTTATAAAATCGAAAGCAACAGCCTATTATCCTTCCGGAAATGAAGATGATGTTTACAGAATTGAATACGACGAAAATTGGAAACAATTATCTAAAGCGGTTAAACTCAAAAGCCAGAAAATAATTAAAGACCATAGTTTAAAGTATAAAGATTAATAAAGCATTATACAAAATGCCATTTTCCAGAGAATACTTTTATCTTTATATTTACAGGATACAATACATTTTTACAATGAAAATACACCCATCTTCAAAACTTCAGTTTTTATTATTCTTATCATTTATTTTGTCTGGAGTTGCTGTAAAAGCTCAAAACGAAGCCTATTCAAGTGAAACAACACAGGAAATTGCAGATACCACTTTTGTAAATTTAAAAGATTATAGTAGTGATTTTATCTACGATATGAAGTATGCGACCGAAGATAATTTTCTAAAAGCAAAAGTATATGATTGTGCTGAGTGTCTGTTGCGTTACAAGACAGTGCAAGCCTTAATTGCAGCCAATAAGGAATTTATGAAGCAGGGATGCAAAATAAAACTTTTTGACTGTTACAGGCCCTTGTCTATTCAGAAAAAAATGTGGGAGATTGTATCCAATCCCAAGTATGTTGCAGATCCAAAAAAAGGCTCCATCCATAATAGAGGAGGAGCCGTAGATATTACTTTAGTCAATGCTGATGGAACTGAACTCGAAATGGGAACCGCTTTTGATTTCTTCGGCATTCAGGCAAGTCATAATTATACAAAATTCCCGGTACCGGTTAAAGCAAATAGAAAATACCTTAAAACGGTAATGATAAAAAACGGTTTCAATTCTTTTGATTCAGAGTGGTGGCATTATAATTTAAAAGCAGGTTTAAATGATAAGGTTTCGAACGAGAAATGGAAATGCGATTAATTACTCCACACATCTCATGTTTTCCATGAAGTACGTATTAGGATGATATACCTTGGCATTTAACTCAGAAGTTAATTCTCTTTTTACAATATAATCTTCTGTAGTTGTCAGGTATTTGATTCGCATGATCGAAACAGGAGATTTTTTTAATTCGTCATAATTTTCTTTTTTAAACATGAAAATTCCTGTATTGATACGATTGTCAAAACCTTTGTCGTCACGAATAAGCGTACCGCAATTTTCTCTCTCGATATGAATCAGCGTTACTATTTTTCCATTTTCTAATTGTAGAAAAACCTTAGAGTTTTTATCAAAACAATTCGCTTTTATAAAATCTTTGCTTTTCTGGATAAGTTGTAAATTTAAGGTAGGCAAACCATCTGTCTGGGCCAGCGAAAAGAAGATATAATCAAAAGTACCACCAAAATATTTTTCGCTTATAAGGTATTCGTTCGTTACTTTATAACTGCCAATCGAGTCGTTTACATTGGTACTGTATTCACATGGTTTTTGGGCAAATGTGGTAAAGGTTAACAAGAAAAAGGTTAGTGTAATTAGTTGTTTCATATTTAAGTAATTTTTCTGCAAATTAAAACTATTTTGCTATCATTTTTATCAGTTGTAAAAAAACAATACAAATTTCCGCCATTTTTTATTTTCCACTTCTTGCGGATGTTTTCTACCGTCTCCGGAAAATTTCGTGTCGTGATATTGGCTTGCTGATTAGAGAGTGCAATTTTCATTTCGTTTTTGCTGTACGGAATCACTTTTTCAATTTGAAAAGTACGTCCCGGAAAATCAATTAAATCATCTGAAGTATATAAATGAGAGTGTTTGTGAAGTTTATTGATAGTAAAAATAGCACTTACTTCATCAAAACCGCCCGATTTCATAATAGCGGCATTAGGTTCATAGACATACTTTTGCGGCAGGTGATAATGCGCAGATACAGTTTCGTCATCTAACAGAAATTCAAAAGATTCTATTTTATCCTTTAATAAATTAGCTGTTTTGATCGTTATTTTGCCTGAGTAATGTTTATGAATTTCAAAAAGCAATTCCTTTACTTCATTTTCAAGTGCAATAATATGAATGTTTTTAACGAATTTAAGTTCGGATAAAGCAGCTGACAGATCCAGTAAAGGAGCCGTTTTGATTAAAATAGAATCTGTTTTTTCAAAATAAAAATCCAATAAATCAGGAACATTCGGCAAACAGTCTTTCAGCATGAAAACTTTGCCCTTTGCATCATTTCTGCGTGAAGGATCAATATAGATCCAATCCCATTTCTGGTTCAGTTCGTTTAATACATGAGTTGAATCCTTCGCATAAAAGGTACAATTATTCACATTAAGCTGTTTGAAATTATGCTGCACAATGGCAGATAAATCTTCGTTTATTTCGCAATGCGCTATGTTTTTGATTTTTTTGGCAAAGTAATAATCATCCACACCAAAACCTCCGGTAAGATCGATTAAACTTTCACCGGAAACCAAAGACGCCTTATAAGCCGCTGTTTTTTCAGATGAGGTTTGTTCAACAGAAATTTTACTGGGATAAATGATATTTTCAGTCAAAAACCAGGAAGGTAATTTATCCTTGGCTTTCGACTTGGCTTCTATTTGATTTAAAATTAGAATCCAGTCAGTTTCAGGAAACGGATTTTTCTGAAGAGCTAATTTTGCAATCGGTACACCAATATTCAGAGTTATAAAATCCTGAATATTTTGGTGCAAAATAGAAGTGTTCACTGTTAAATTCTTTCGGTTAATACGGAGACAATTTTATTGTTAGGAAAAAATTCTTTCAAAATTACCTTTACCATCGTAAAAACAGGAATAGCAATAATCATCCCAACGATCCCAAAAGTAATTCCACTAATCAAAGTAACGAGGAATATTTCTAACGGATGCGAATTTACACTTTTTGATGAAATTATAGGCTGACTCACATTATTATCAATTGCCTGAACCAGTAAAAATCCGATGATAACATATATTGTTTTCGGAAGGATTTCGGTTTGAAAATCGCTGCCAATCATACTGATCATCGTTAAAATCCCGGCCAAAGTAGTTCCAATGATAGGTCCTATATATGGAATAATATTCAAAATGGCACATAAGAAGGCAATTACAAAGGCATTTTTGTTACCAAAGATGACCAGAACAATTAGATATAAAATAAATACAACTGTTAGCTGAAGCAGCAAACCAATAAAATAACGGGTTAAAAAGTGATTGATCTTAGTAATAGAATTTATAATCTTATCTTCATTTGTATCAGGAAGTATTTTTCGGGCAGTTACCTTAAAGGATTCCTGATCTTTAATAAAGAAAAAGGTGATAAAGAATACAGATACTAAACCCATTCCCATATTGGCCATAAATCCTAAAATTGAATTTAGAAAACCTGTAAAATAGGTAAAATCAATTATAGATGTGATTTTAGAATCTTTCAGAACCTTATTCAAATCCACATTCTGAATATTGAAATAAGCTTCTATACTTTTTTCAGTTTCAATAAATTGCTGTTGTAAACTCTGCGTGTCCAGTAAAGATAAATTATTGGCCTGTGTAATAATTAGTGGTACAAATAATAATATAAAGCCCACTATCGACAATATAAAAAGAATAAGAGCCGTGGTAGCAGCTAAGGAGTTGCTGAATTTTAATTTATTCTTTAAAAATTGTATCAAAGGATTGGCAAGAAGGCACAAAAGCAGTGAGATGCACAAGTATACTATTACAGTTTGTATTTCATACAGAAAATATAAAATGCTCAGAATCACAATAATTGTTGCTAAAGCTCTTAGTATTCCGTTAGAAATGATTTTTGATGTTATCATGTTTCGATTTTAGGATATAAATATAGGAAAAAAGCTTTTAAAGCAGGGAGGTAAATAAAAAAAAGCGAGATGATATCATCCCGCTTTTCAACTTATTTTTTTAATCTGTTTTTTTAGATTCCAAATGCAGCTCTCGGGCCACCTGTAACAAATATAGCAGCCATTCTGTTTTTTTGCCCTTGTGAGAACATGTACATGGCATTATCATCAACATAATCCATATAGTTCATAGTCATTTCTACAGGAGTTCCCGTACATGTGCTGTAATGCGGATAGGCAGGTACACCGTAATTTTCTTCATTATGAGTTGGAGTGTCAGAAACTAAATCGCTTCCGCAATTAGCGTCTCCCCAGATATGACGTAAATTCATCCAGTGGCCTACTTCGTGAGTACCTGTACGCCCTAAATTAAAAGGAGCATTTGCGGCACCGGACAAACCAAAGTATTTAGAATCAATTACAACTCCGTCTGTAGCAGCAGCTCCACCCGGAAATTGGGCATATCCTAGTATTCCGCCGCCAATGGCACACGCCCATAAATTAAGTTTTGTGGCAGGCGAAGTAGGTGCTAAACCACCCTGAGCGACTTTTTTCATTGCGTCATTGGTACCCCATGAAGTTTTGGTAGTAGATTTTCTAATAATCTGATCCAGCACAAATGTAATTCCAACATTCGCTTTTACACCAGAGAATAAAGCGGGTACACTATTGTAATCTGAATTTAATGCATTGAAATCTTTGTTTAAGACATCAATTTGGGATTGAATTTGTGCATCAGAAATGTTTTGTGCCGCCGTTCTGTATAAAACATTCACGACAACAGGAATTTCGATTTTACCATTTACAAGACGATTAGTAAGGATACTCTTGTTGGTAAAAGCCTCGATTTCATTCATTCTGATGGCTAAAGTAGGATCAGCTCTCAGTTGATCATCTAAAACTTGTTGTGATGCACATGCGCGGCGCGTCGATGCAGCTGTTGCTTCTGAATCTGTTGATTCTGATTGGTCATTTTGACAAGAAAACAGCAATAAGGCTGTTACCGCGGAAATAAGAATTTTTTTCATAATAACTTGGGTTTTTGTTATAAAAAATTACATTTGGTTGTTTGTTCCGCAATTTTATAACAAAATCATTTTGTAGCCAAATTTTTATAACGATTTATTTGTCAGAAATTTATAAACCCTTGTATAATCTAGTTCTTACAAAAATAGCAACTTTATTTTTAATATGTTTTTTCTTAATTATTGTTTTTTAAAATGTATTTTAACGTATTTATTTGCTTTTAATCGAGGTTTTGGATAGTTTTTTTGAAGACTATTTTCTAATCAGTTGAAATTTAACAATATTTAGATCAAAAAATTAGAAGCTGGTAATCTCATACAAAGCAATACTGGCAGCTTGTACAACATTCATACTGGAGTTTTTTCCGAACATGTTGATGTGCACAATTTGGTTCGAAATTTTTAAAAGTTCGTCTGATATTCCGTCAATTTCACTTCCTATCAAAAGTGCAATTTTTTTATTATCAGGAATCACAACTTCTTTTAGAGGTTTACTGTTGCTGGCAATTTCCAAAGCAATGATTTCAAAGTTGTTTTGAAGTAAAAAGTCAACAAGTCCTGCTGTTTTTTCAATTATAGTATAAGGCACATGAAGATGCGTGCTTCGGGAAGTTTTATTGATTTTTCTGGGTGTTAGCGGAATATCTTTTCCTAAAAAAATAATATTCTCGACCCCAAAAGCTTCGCTGATTCTAAAAAGAGAACCTATATTTTGCTGAAAATAAATATGATCGCAAACCAATGTTATCGGAAACGTTTTTCGTTCAAATTGATTTTCTTCGTGAGTAAGTTGCACTTTTTAAAATTTAAGATTGGTTTGTATTATTTGTAAACTTTTATTTAAACACATAGAAACATAGATTTAATTTTGAATAAAGAAGACAAAAAGAAATATATTTCTTTCACATAGCTTTTCTATCTCTGTGTATTTTAAATAAGTGAAACGCCTTTATTGAGATTACAAAGCTATGTTTCTATGTGTTTAAAATAATATCAATTTAGTTGGTAAAAATATAATTGATAATGTTGGCACCCATTTTTAAGGCCTTCTCTCTAACAGCAATGGGATCGTTATGAACCTCGGCATCTTCCCAGCCATCGCCCAAATCGCACTCGTACGTATATAGGAGGACTAATTTATTTTCTACGAAAATTCCAAAAGCCTGAGCACGCGTCCCATCGTGTTCGTGAATTTTAGGTAATCCGTTCGGAAAAGGATAAGGTTTCTGGAAAATAGGATGATTCGCCGGAATTTCGATTAAATTATTATTAGGAAATATTTTTTTTATTTCTTTTCGAATGTATTGGTCCATTCCGTAATTGTCATCAATATGAAGAAAACCGCCACCATTAAGATAATTTCTAAGATTACTTACATCAGCATCACTAAAAACGACGTTTCCGTGTCCCGTCATATGTACAAAAGGGTACGAAAGCAAATCAGGATTACTTGGTTCCACAGTCGAAGGTTTCGCTTTTATTCGCGTATTAATGTTCGCATTGCAAAACTTAATTAAGTTAGGCAGCGAAGTTGGGTTTCCGTACCAATCGCCACCACCGCTGTATTTTAGCAAAGCAATTTCTTGTGAAAATGAAGAAATAGAAACGAATAAAAACAAGAGAAATATTTTTTTCATAGCTAGTTTAGCATCAATTAATTCGAACTTTCATTAAAAAACACCACACTATGACAGGCTACAATTGCAGCGGTTTCAGTTCTTAAACGTGTATTTCCTAAAGTTACAGGCTGATAATTATTTTCTAAAGCCAGTGCAATTTCTTTTTCAGAAAAATCGCCTTCAGGACCAATAAGCATTGTTACACTTTCGTTTGGTTTCAGGATATCTTTCAGTGATTTTTTATCTGTTTCCTCACAATGTGCGATCAGTTGCAGGCCTTCGTTTTTTTGTTTAACGAATTCCTTAAACGAAATGGCTTCATTTAGTTTTGGCAGATACGTTTCGTTAGATTGTTTCATTGCCGATAAAATAATCTTCTCAAAACGTTCCTGATTAATCACCTTTCGCTCAGAGCGATCGCAAATAATAGGCGTGATTTCCTGAATTCCAATTTCAGTAGCTTTCTCTAAAAACCATTCAAAACGATCGTTCATTTTGGTGGGCGCAACTGCCAGATGCAAACGGAATTTTGGCTCAGCCGTTTTTTTAATCGAAAGTACCTGTACAATACATTTATTATCAGATGCCAGGGTAATTTCAGTTTCGAATAATAAACCCGAACCGTTTGTAACATGTAAGATGTCAGAATCTTTCTTTCGTAAAACCTTTATAATGTGTCGGCTTTCTTCTTTATCAAAAGAAAAAGATTCCGTTGATTCATCAATATCAGGATTGTAAAATAATTGCATAATTAAAATTGAATTCGCGCTTTAGAAACTACTGCTGAAGTTTCAAAACGACTTGATAAATATTTTTGATATCCTACAATTCCTATCATTGCAGCGTTATCGGTAGTGTATTCGAATTTTGGAATAAAAGTTTTCCAACCGTATTTCCCTTCGGTTTCTTTAAGTTTTGTTCTGATTCCTGAATTTGCCGAAACGCCTCCGCCAATGGCAATTTGTTTGATTCCGGTTGCTGCAACTGCTAATTTCAATTTATCCATCAAAATTTCGATAATAGTATATTGAATAGAAGCGCAAATATCATTCAGGTTTTCCTCAATAAAATTAGGGTTCTCCAGTTTTTTCTTTTGTATGAAATATAAAATTGCTGTTTTTAATCCGGAAAAACTAAAATCCAGTCCGGGAACTTTAGGTTTGGTAAAAGCAAATGCTTTTGGATTTCCCAATTGAGCATATTTATCGATCAAAGGTCCGCCCGGATAAGGAAGTCCCAAAATTTTGGCACTCTTGTCAAAAGCTTCACCAACCGCATCATCAGTGGTCTCACCAATAATCTCCATGTCAAAAAAGCCGTTTACTTTCACGATCTGAGTATGGCCTCCACTAATAGTTAAAGCCAAAAACGGAAATTCAGGTTTGTCATAGCCTTCTTCATCTATAAAATGCGCCAAAATATGCGCATGCATGTGATTGACAGCGATTAACGGAATTTTTAGCGCGAGTGATAATGATTTGCTAAAAGAACTCCCTACAAGTAATGAACCCATTAAGCCGGGACCTTGTGTAAAGGCAATGGCAGTTAATTGATCTTTTTGTACATTTGCTTTACGAAGCGCTGCATCAATTACCGGAACAATATTTTGCTGATGTGCTCTCGAAGCCAATTCGGGAACAACACCACCATATTGATTGTGAATTAACTGATTGGCCACAACATTTGAGAGTACTTTGTCGTTATGTAAAACCGCGGCAGCAGTATCATCGCATGAACTTTCGATGGCAAGAATAAAAACCTCTGAATTTTGCATATAAAGGCACGAATTTTGAATTATATTTGACAAATCAAATATTTGATTTTCTTTGATTATAAGGAGAAGCCAAAATTAAAGAATTTTTATCAAAAACAGTCGTTCTTTGCCTGTTCAAAATAAATTTAAAAGAAAACTAAAATAAAAGCAGCTATCAAAAAAGTAAAGAAAATAATATCACGAACCCTAATTGGGTTGATTTTACTTTTGTTAGCACTCGCTATCATTCTGGCTTTGCCCGTTGTGCAGACTAAAATCGCACATTATATTACTGAAACTTTAAACACAGATTTCAAAACGAATATTAGTGTCGATAAAGTTGCCATCAATATTTTTGGAGGTGTAAAACTCAAGAAGGTGCTCATTTTAGATCATCACAAGAAAACCCTGATCTACTCTGATATCATTAACACTGATATTTTAAGCATTCAGAGATTAATGGAAGGCGATTTGCTTTTTGGGGATATTCGTTTAACTGGTATGATTTTTAATTTAAAAACCTATAAAAACGAGGACGAAAACAACATTAACAAATTTATTAAATTGTTTGAAACCGGAAAGAAAACAAAATCAGACAAACACTTTTTATTGACCGCCAGAAATGCCTATATCTCCAAAGGAGCATTTTCTGTTGTGGATGAAAACAAAAATAATTCCAGGTTTCTGGATTTCAAAAAGCTGAACGCGTATATAAGTGACTTCAAATTATACGGACCGGATGTCAATACTACCATTCACAGATTCTCTTTTTTAGATCATCGTGGTTTGTACGTGTCTAATTTTGCGGGTAAGTTCAGCTATACAAAAAAACAGATCAAAGTCGATAATCTGGCCATAAAAACCAAAAGATCCTGGATTTACGGACAAGCTATCCTAAACTATAAAGTAGAGGATTTTCTTAATTTTACAGATAAAGTAAAGTTCAATGTGGCGCTTGATTCCGCCTCACTTGCTTCAAATGATATCCGTTATTTTTATGATGGATTGGGTAAAAACCAGCATTTTAAAATAAAAACAAAGATCAAAGGAACGTTGAATGATCTTAATTTAAGACATCTTAATTTAACGGATACAAACGGCTCAAAGATCAGCGGAACAATTAATTTCAAAAATCTTTTAGGAAGCAAAACCCAGAAATTTGCTATGGACGGTAAGTTTGACCGGTTAATTTCCAGTTATGATAACTTAGTGGTTATATTGCCTGGAATTTTAGGTAAAAAACTTCCGAAAGAAATGCAAAGAGTAGGCAGGTTTAATATCGTGGGAAAAGCAAAAGTCTCGACAACTGCTTTAGATGCTGATTTTAAAATGAGTACTGATTTGGGGAATGGGCAGGCAAAATTGCACATGAACAACATCGATTTTATTGATAAAGCGTCTTACGACGGAAATATTATTTTAGACAACTTTAATATTGGGGATTTGCTGAATCGAAAAGATATTGGTAAAACCACTTTGAATCTGGATATTGATGGGGTTGGTTTTACAGAGAAATATCTGAATACAATTATAAAAGGAGATATATCGAAACTGGATTATAATAAATACACCTATAATAATATCGAAATAAACGGAAACTTTAAACTTCCGTATTATAAAGGGCAGGTTGCAGTAAATGATCCAAATTTAAGTTTGACATTTGATGGTTTGGTCGATCTGAGTAAACGAGAAAGTAAGTACGATTTTCATATTAATGTCGAAAATGCCGATTTGCGAAAGCTGAAATTTCTAAATGATTCTATTGCACATTTCAGAGGAGATGCTGTGGTTGCAGTTACAGGAAATTCTATCGAAAACCTTCAGGGGACAGTTTCAATCAGGGATGCCGTTTTTCAGAATCCAAAAGCCACTTATGCCTTTGATGAAATAACGGTAAACTCAAATTTCGACGCTGATAAATTGCGTACCATCACCATTAGTTCCAATGATGTTGTAAATGGGGAAATCGTCGGTAAGTTCCAGTTTGGGCAATTAGACAAACTTGTAATGAATTCCGTTGGAAGTCTTTATACCAACTACAAACCTTATAAAGTCAAGAAAGGACAGTTTTTGCGTTTCAATTTCCATGTTTATGATAAAGTGGTAGAAATGCTGTATCCTGAGATTAATATTGATTCCTCTACGGTTGTGCGTGGAAAAATTGATGCTGATTTAGGGGAGTTTAAGTTCAGGTTTAAGTCCCAGAAAATTACAGCTGCAAAAAATACATTCGATAATATCCGAATTAATATTGATAATAAAAATGCACTTTATAATGCTTATGTTGAGTTAGACAGTATCAAAACGCCATATTATAAAATACGTGATTTTAATTTAATCAATGTAACCTCAAAAGATACTTTGTTTGTTCGTTCTGAATTTAAAGGAGGAAGTAAAGGAGAAGATTATTTCAATCTGGATTTATACCATACCATCGATAAAAATAAAAATAACATTGTAGGGATCAAGAAATCTGAAATGAAATTTAAAGACTATTTGTGGTATTTAAATGAAAATGAGGAAAAAGACAATCAGATTGTTTTTGATCAGTTCTTTAAAAACTTTACCATTGATAATATTGTTTTATCACATGAAAATCAGAAAATTGATCTGAACGGAGTGATAAAAGGAAACGATTATAAGGACATTGTGCTGAATTTTGATGATGTAGATATCAATAAAATTACGCCGTTGAATTCTAAATTTGTTTTTAATGGTAATCTGAACGGGAATATAAATTATAAACAAAATAAGAATGTCTATCAGCCCACAGCTGCAATTTCTATAGATCATCTCAATCTGAACAAAGTAGATCTGGGAACTTTAAAATTT
This sequence comes from Flavobacterium aquidurense, assembly GCF_002217195.1. Taxonomy (NCBI): domain Bacteria; kingdom Pseudomonadati; phylum Bacteroidota; class Flavobacteriia; order Flavobacteriales; family Flavobacteriaceae; genus Flavobacterium; species Flavobacterium aquidurense. The sequence goes on from NZ_MUGR01000020.1 coordinate 120,748, forward strand.
GATATTTCAGGAGATGAAACTTTTAAGAAGTTTACGATAAACTCTTCGATACAAAATGGTTTTACGGAGTCGTTTAGGGCAAACGGAACTTTTGCAATCGAAAACAAAGAGACTTTCTTAGACTTAAACCTAAAACTCGAAGGATTTAATCTGGCTACTTTAGGTACAGTAGGCGGGGATGTTTTATCGAATATCAGAGGTTCTGTTTCCGGAAATGCCGCAGTTGTTGGTAATCTTAAAAAACCGGAAATAAACGGAAGGCTTTATGTGGAGAAAGCCGGAATGACAGTTCCGTATCTTAATACCGATTACGAGTTAAGCGACAGAACAGTTATTGACTTAACAGATGAAAAGTTTTTATTCAGGAACAATCAGTTAACAGATACCAAATACGATACTAAGGGATTGTTGAACGGAAGTATTGAACATCATAATTTTGGAGACTGGAAACTCGATCTGACCATTACATCAAAACGATTACTGGCATTGGATACAAAAGATAGTGAAGATGCGGCTTATTTTGGTACTGCATTTATTAATGGTACAGCGAGTATAAAAGGCCCCACAGAAAATCTGTTTATAAAAGTAGATGCTAAATCAGAGAAAGGTACAGAGGTAAAAATACCTATTAATAATGCACAAAGCGTTGGAGAAAGCAGTTGGATACATTTTGTAACGCCACAAGAAAAATACAATCTCGCCAACGGTATTATCGAAAAAACAAGAAATTATAATGGTCTTGAGCTGGAGTTTGATTTTGATATTACTCCGGATGCCGAGGTTGAAGTAATTCTGGATCGTAATTCCGGCCATGGTATGAAAGGTAAAGGATACGGATCATTATTGTTTAAGATCAATACACTGGGTAAATTTAATATGTGGGGAGATTTCCAGGCCTATGAGGGAACGTATAATTTTAAATACGGCGGTTTGATCGATAAGAAATTCGCAGTTAAAAAAGGAGGTTCTATTATCTGGGAAGGAAATCCTATGAAAGCCCAACTGAATCTGGAAGCCATTTATAAGACCTCTGCTAATCCGGCCGTTCTATTAGAGAATTCTTCTTTTAATAAAAAAGTACCGGTAGAAGTGGTAATTGGTTTAAGAGGAGATTTAACAAGTCCGGAGCCTAATTTTGATATTCAGTTCCCGTCAGTGAGTAATGTTCTTAAATCAGAGATACAATATAAGTTAGATGATAAAGATGTTCGTCAGACGCAAGCATTGTATTTACTGTCGACAGGATCGTTTATGAGTCCGGACGGATTTAATCAAAGTGATTTATCCGGAACTTTTGCTGAAACGGCGGCAAGTTTACTGGGCGGAATTATTAAATCTGATAATGATAAAATAAATATAGACCTGAATTTTATCTCTGCTGACAAACGAATAGGGCAGGAAGCAGATGGTCAGTTTGTTGCCAATATCACCTCGCAGGTAAACGAAAGAATTACCATAAATGGAAAATTAGGAGTTCCGATAGGCGGTGTCAACGAGTCTGCGATTGTTGGAGATATCGAAATATTATACAGGGTTAATGAAGACGGATCAATGAACCTTCGTCTGTTTAATAAAGAAAATGATATCAACTATATAGGGCAGGGAATTGGATATACGCAGGGAGTTGGTATTTCTTATGAAGTCGATTTTGATACTTTTAGCGAACTGGTCAATAAATTGTTTAAAAACCATAAGTTAGAAAAAGCGATAAAAACGTCTTCAGATGATTTGCAGGACTCGTATCTGAATCCTGATTTTGTGAAGTTTTCGAATAAAAAAGACGCTGAAAAAAACAAAAAGAAACCCGATAAAAAAGAAGAGGAAAAAAAGCCGCCTCCACAAAATAACAATGAAGGTTTGATTCCTGATAACGATTTTTAAAAAGGATTTGTTTAAAATATTCTTAAAAGAAACCATCTGCTGAGGCAAATGGTTTTTTTTATGCTAAATTTAGAGGCTCATTTATTTTTTACAATGGCAAAATCCTTTGAAATTTTATAACACTTCATTTATGTATTGTTAATTTTAAAGATTTAATTAAAATAAGTGGCTTTTATTATTTTAAATGAATTTTTTACTATTGAAAAACTTATTAACGAAAACGTTTGAATTTAACATATTTTATTAATTTATTATAAACATAACCCGAAAAGTGGTGAATGTTTGCTAATTTTACACTTTAATACTTAAATAATGCCAAAAACAATAAAAAAAGTTGGTGTTCTGACATCGGGAGGAGACTCACCTGGAATGAATGCCGCAATACGATCAGTTGTTCGAACATGTGCTTATCATAATATAGAATGCATAGGAATTTATAGAGGGTATCAGGGAATGATCGAAGGAGACTTCAAAGAAATGGGTCCCCGAACCGTAAATAATATTGTAAACAAAGGCGGAACGATCCTGAAATCAGCTCGTTCAGTTGAGTTTAGAACCCCGGAAGGTAGAAAAAAAGCGCACGATAATCTTGTGAAAGCCGGAGTAGATGCTTTGGTGGTAATAGGAGGTGACGGAAGTTTTACCGGAGGATTAATTTTTAATTCAGAATATGGTTTTCCTGTAATGGGAATTCCCGGTACAATTGATAATGATATTTTTGGTACAAGCCATACTTTAGGATATGACACTGCCCTGAATACTGTTGTAGATTGTATTGATAAAATCAGAGATACTGCAAGTTCGCATAACCGTCTGTTTTTTGTAGAGGTTATGGGTAGAGATGCAGGTCACATTGCTCTTAACGCAGGTATTGGAGCCGGTGCCGAAGAAATTCTTATTCCTGAAGAAGATTTAGGTTTAGACAGATTGTTAGACTCTCTTCAAAAAAGTAAAGCTTCAGGAAAATCATCCAGTATAGTAGTTATTGCTGAAGGAGATAAAATTGGTAAAAACGTATTCGAATTAAAAGATTACGTCGAAGCTAATTTACCGGAGTATGACGTAAGAGTATCTGTTTTAGGACATATGCAGCGTGGTGGTTCGCCATCTTGTTTTGACCGTGTTCTTGCAAGCCGTTTAGGTGTAAAAGCAGTAGAATCCTTAATCGAAGGTAAATCAAATTACATGGTAGGTCTTCAGGCAGATAAAGTTGCCCTGACACCTCTTGAACAAGCTATCAAAGGAAAATCTGAAATTGATAGAGAATTGTTGAGAGTATCTGATATCATGTCAACATAAAATAAAAGTTTAAAAAGGAAAGAAGTTTATTGTGAGGAAATTAGACTTTAAAGTAGTGTAATAAAAACAAAAGCAAAAATTAAGTAAAATGTCAAAAGTAAAATTAGGAATAAACGGATTTGGACGTATCGGAAGAATCGTTTTTAGAGAAACTTTCAATAGAGATAATGTAGAAGTTGTTGCAATCAACGATTTATTAGATGTTGATCACTTAGCTTATTTATTAAAATATGATTCAGTTCACGGTCGTTTCAACGGAACTGTAGAAGTAAAAGAAGGAAAACTTTACGTAAATGGAAGAAATATCCGTATTACTGCTGAAAGAAACCCTGCTGACTTAAAATGGAACGAAGTTGATGTTGATGTAGTTGCTGAATGTACTGGTATCTTCACAACTATCGAAACTGCAAATGAGCACATTAAAGGTGGTGCTAAAAAAGTAATTATTTCTGCACCTTCTGCAGATGCCCCAATGTTTGTAATGGGTGTAAACCACGAATCTGCAAAAGCAACTGATTTAGTTGTTTCTAATGCTTCTTGTACTACAAACTGTTTAGCTCCTTTAGCTAAAGTTATTCACGATAATTTCGAAATTGTTGAAGGTTTAATGACAACTGTTCATGCTACAACTTCAACTCAAATGACTGCTGATGGTCCTTCTAGAAAAGACTGGAGAGGTGGACGTGCTGCAAGCATCAACATCATCCCATCTTCTACCGGAGCTGCTAAAGCGGTTGGAAAAGTAATTCCTGCTTTGAATGGAAAATTAACCGGAATGTCTTTCCGTGTTCCTACTGCTGACGTTTCTGTAGTAGATTTAACTGTAAAAGTAGCTAAAGAAACTTCTTACGAAGAAATTATGGCTGTTTTAAAGAAAGCTTCTGAAAATGAATTAAAAGGTATCTTAGGATATACTGAAGATGCAGTTGTATCTCAGGATTTTATCTCTGATAAAAGAACTTCAATCGTTGATGCTACTGCAGGTATCGGTTTAAATTCAACTTTCTTCAAATTAGTATCTTGGTACGATAATGAGTATGGATACTCTAGTAAATTAATTGATTTATCTGTACATATCGCAGGTTTAAAATAATATTATATATTTTTGTGAAATCCCGTTATCTCAAAGTAACGGGATTTTTCTTATTTTGTTACTTCTTTAATTAATGTAAAAAACACACTTTTTATTTAGCTAAAGAAAACTAATCCAAAAACTAAATAAAATGAAATTAATAGTTGACAGTGGATCTACTAAAGCCGATTGGATTGCAATTGATGATAATGGAAAAGTATTATTCACGACACAAACTTTAGGATTAAATCCTGAGATTCTTGACGGACCGGAAATTATCGAAAGATTAAATGACCGATTTGATATTTTACAAAATAAAAAAAATGCCACACATTTGTTCTTTTACGGAGCAGGTTGTGGAACTGACAGAATGAAAACAGCGCTTTCGCAAATATTCCAGGAGTATTTTGTAAACGCTATTGTTGAAGTTCATGAAGATACCTACGCAGCAGTTTATGCAACGACTCCAAAAGGAGAAGAAGCTATCGTGAGTATTCTGGGAACAGGTTCTAACTGTAGTTATTTTGATGGAAAAGTATTGCATCAAAAAGTACAGTCACTAGGATATATTGCTATGGATGACTGTAGCGGAAATGTTTTCGGAAAAGAACTGATCAGAAAATACTACTTCAATAAAATGCCTAAAGAACTGGCTGTTGAATTTGAAAAAGAATATGATTTAGATCCTGATTTTATCAAGAATAAATTATATAAAGAGCCAAATCCAAATGCTTATTTAGCAACTTTTGCCAAGTTTTTAATCAAACATAAAGACACAGAGTTTTGTAGAAAAATCATCTTCAAAGGGATGAAATCTTTCGTAAAAAACTACATCAAACAATATGACAACTGCAAAGAAGTTCCGGTTCATTTTGTAGGTTCTATTGCTTTTTATCTGAAAGATGAATTGCAGGAGATATTTGATAAGTATGAGCTTCAATTAGGGAATGTTTTAAGAAGACCTATTGACGGATTGATTGCTTATCATGTTGCTAATCAATAATAAAAGTAAATATGGAAATTGCTATTATAGCTCACGATGGTAAGAAAGCAGATATGGTTCAGTTTTTAAATAAAAACAAAACACTTCTTCTTCAGGAAAATATTAAATTGATTGCAACAGGAACTACCGGAAGCAAAGCTGTAAATGCTGGTTTTAAGGTAAAAAGAATGCTTTCAGGGCCCATGGGAGGTGATGCGCAAATTGCTGCGCGTGTAGCCGAAGGTAAAACGCAAATGGTTTTCTTTTTTAAAGATCCCTTAGCGAGCCATGCTCATGAAGTCGATATTAATATGCTTATTCGTGTTTGCGACGTACATAATGTGCCTCTGGCAACAAATGAAGCTTCTGCCCAGTTGTTACTAAATGCTGTTGCATTGCAGTTATAGAGAATTTCTATTTTTGATATAAAAAAAAACCGTTACAATATTATTTGTAACGGTTTTTTTTTGTTTAACCATTTCATGTTTCAAGTTGTTCTGTTCGATAATTATCCGCTTAAAATTTAGTTCAAAGTGATAAACCTGAAACTTGAAACAATTTTTTTATTGCACAGCAATTATAGAAATCTCTACGTTTACATTTTTTGGCAAACAAGCAACCTGAACTGTCTCGCGCGCAGGAGCCGTTTTTTCGTCAAAATAAGATCCGTAGACAGTATTTATGGCGGCAAAATTATTCATGTCCATAATAAAAATAGTTGCTTTTACCACATTTTCAAAAGTCATGTTTGCGGCTTCCAGAATAGCAGCAATATTTTGCATTACCTGAGTAGTTTCGTCGTTGATATTGTCTGTAATGATTTCTCCCGATGCAGGATTTATAGCAATCTGACCAGAAGCATAAAGTGTGTTTCCTGACAATACAGCTTGGTTATATGGGCCAATTGGAGCAGGAGCTTTGTCTGTAAAGATGATTTTTTTCATAGCAATAGTTTTTAAAATACTAAATTGAAGTTGTAAAAGATGATTATAAAAGTAAGGTTAAATACTTATACTTAATTTTAAAACAATCTAAAAAGATTATATGTTCAGCAAAGCAGTATTAGCGATTAGAAGTACTGCGTTTGTTCCATTTGATATCGCTAAGCATTCCTGATTTAATTCCGATAAAGAAGTTCCAGTTTGAGTTTAATCCAAGCGGACTCCAGTTAAAAGCCATCCTCCAGCTTAACAAATCTCTTTCGAAACGGAACTGAGTAAAAGTAACCCCCTTTTGTACCAAATCATAACCTGTCGAAATTCCGCCCTTCCATTTTGGGGTAATATCCATATTGGCAGAAATCATAATAGAGTTTCCGGTAATTTTATTTTCACGGTTTACGTTCGAATACGTCAGCGAATATGCCATTGTCATATCCCATGGGATCTTAGAATTAAAAAATTCAGTGATTACATCCGTATCGTCATCTTTTTCATTTGCAAACTGACTGTTTCGGCTGTCATTTAAGTCCGTGTTTGTTCCAAATAAATCATCCTTACGACCACCATTCCGCTCGCTTTGTTTGTTATCCTGGTCCTTTCCGGATCCCTTATTCGAGAAAGAGTAATTTAAAGTTACGTTAGCACTCGTCATTCTGAACAAGCTTCCGCCATTCTCGATGTTGTAAGTGCTGATTCTTTTTCCGCCATTATCGATTGCGTAAGGATCTAGTGTTGCACCAAAATTGACATTCATTTTATTGTCAAAAAATTGAGTTCCACCACTTACAAGAACCGGTTGCCATGCTAAGGTTTCTTTTCCGTCAGCATTAAAATTATAACTGGTGCTGAAGTTTAAGTTGTTCAGCAGCATTATTTTTTTAGGTTCCGTTTTTGTGCTGTCCCTGTCTCTTACTTTGGCTTCAAAAGTGTTGCTCAATGCAAATGATACAATGTTTGAGTTGCTTTTTCCGGGAGCTCCAAAAATACCGCCGTCGAATCTTGAGTACGTAGAAATTCTTCCTGAAGCGTCAACAGTATAATTGTTATAATACTGGTCGAAACTTGGAGTATAAGAATAAGTAACAGTTGGACGCATGACGTGACGAATAGACTGAATTCTTTTGTCGTCTCCAAAATTGAATGTACCGTAAATGGTAGTTCCTAAGTTGGTACTGAAATTATAAGTTCTGTAAGCGTCAAATCCGTTTACAACATTGTCTACGACTTTACCCTGAGAATTGTCGTAGTTTCTGTCGATTGTTTTAGTTACCCACGTTTCCTGATAATTGGTAGATGCACCGGCACTAAAATATTTGAATACTTTAAAGTTAGTACTAATCGGAATACTATGCTGCATTCCTATTTGAGCATCCCTGAACATTTGTGGTTTAAAAAACAATGAATCTGTTGTTTTGAAATTGTTTTTACCGCTTAAGTTATATTGTAAGTTGATGTTTTTTATGAATCCTTTTTTAACACCATCTTTTCCAACAAACGGATATACACGATCGACACTGGCTTGCAAAGCCGGCAAGGTCATCAGTATTTCTTCTGTTTGTGTATTTTGTTGGTGCGTTGCTGTTAACGAGATACGCGCCTGCGGAATAGTGTTAAAAGTTTTGTTGTAGGAGATCGAGGAACTTAGCGTATTGTTCAGGTTCGAACCTATGTTTGCCTGATTAATAGATCGTTTGAAGTATTTACTGCTACCCATATTTACAGAAGCAGAAAAACTCGAATTAGGATTCGACTTTGTATCTTTTGAGTGTGACCACTGAATATTATAAATGCTTTGTTTGCTATAGTCGGGATAACCACGCTCACTGCTGATTAAATTTTCAAAACGAACGTTAAGATTTCCTCTGTACTTATATCTTTCTGCGTATGATGATTCAAAACGCATGGCGTAACTACCATTGGTATAGTAATCTGCCAGAACCGTTAAGTCATAATTCTCGCTCAGAGCAAAATAGTATCCCATATTCTGCAACGAAAAACCTCTGGTATTAGAGTCATTGTAACTAGGTATGATAATACCTGAAACACTTTTTTCCTGGCTCATTGGGAAATAAGCAAAAGGCAGGGCAAGAGGAGTAGGTACATCAGCAATAACCATATTCGTTAAACCTGTGATTACCTTTTTGCCAGGAATAAATTTTACTTTGTTGGTCTGGAAATAGTATTCCGGATCGTCGATATCTTTTGAAGTGGTAAAACGAGCGCCTTTTAAAAAGTAAACAGAGTCATTTTCCTTTTTGGTAATGGCAGCTTTTATTTTAAATTCTCCCTGTTCTGTCCTTGAATTATAGATTAAAGCTTTTTTAGTTTTAAAATTAAAACGGATAGAATCGGGCTGAACTTCACTTGCGCCCTGTTTAAAATTGGGATATTGCGTCAAAACTCCGGCAGAATCTTTTATACGTCCTGCATAAACTTCATCTTTTTCCAGATTTAAAACAATAATTCCGGATTTTAGCTCTACATCCTTGTAGTATAATTCTGCCTCGTTGTATAAAGTAAGCGTCTTAGCTTTCTTATCGTACTTAGCATAATCCTTAGCTTTGTACTTAGTAACGGCATCTAAAATGTTCTTTTTGGCTTTTACCGTATCCAATTTTATAGTGTCAACAACAATAGGAGGCACGTCATCTGTAACAACAGTTTTGGGTTTATCTGTTTGTTTTACAGCTGGTAAAGGTTTTTTTTTGTTTTTTATCTCTTGCGAATATAAATTACCACATCCTAATGTTAGGAAAAATGATAATAAAACGATATTAAATAAGTTTGTATGCAAAGGTTTAAATGCTATTTTTGTAAAATTATGGCTTGTTTTTTGACATGTCAAACTTACATATAATTTTTTGGCAAAAATAATCAATTGTAAAAATTATAGCAGTTACGTTTTATTAAAATTAACTTTTAGATTTATGAATATATTTAACAAAATTAAAGTAATATTTACTTTTTTTCTAATGATATCGTCTTTTTGTGCCTACAGCCAGTCAAATGTTTTTAAGGTGACGCTTGATGCCGGGCATGGAGATCATGACTTTGGCGCTGTTTACAGCGGACGGATCGAAAAAAATATTGCTTTGGCTATTGTTCTAAAAGTGGGGAAAATTTTAGAGGCGACTCCAAATGTCAATGTCATTTATACCCGTAAAACAGATGTTTTTATTGATTTAGTTGAAAGAGCCAATATTGCAAACAGAGCCAATTCGAATATTTTTGTATCAATTCACTGTAATGCAAACAAAAATACCGCTGCTGACGGAACTGAGACTTATGTAATGGGTTTAAGTAAAATAGCATCCAATCTTGAAGCGGCGAAAAAAGAGAACTCCGTAATTACTTTAGAGAAAGATTACAAACGTAAATATGAAGGTTACGATCCTAATTCGCCCGAATCAATGATTGGAATGACCTTAATGCAGGAAGAATATTTAGACAATAGTATCTCACTGGCAAGTAAAATTGAAGATAATTTTGAAAAACTGGGAAAAAAGTTAAGACAAGGCGGAGTAAAACAAGCACCATTTATGGTACTTCATAAAGCTTATATGCCAAGAGTTTTAGTAGAAACCGGATTTATCTCGAATCCTACTGAAGGAAATATCCTAAATTCAGAAGACGGACAAAATGACGTTGCAAAAGCCATTGCAGAAGCCATTATAAGTTATAAAAAAGAATATTTTGGTACAGGATCGAATGAAGCTATTGAAGCAAGACCAGTAAAAGATACTTCTACTCCCGTAAAAAATAAAATTGTCGAAAGTGCTGCAGTTGCCAAGAATGCGCCAAAAGGTATTTTCTTTAAAGTACAGCTTATTGCCAGCATCAAAAAAACACCACTTGAACCTAAAAACTTTAAAGGACTTAAAAATATAACAATGTTGTACGAAAACAATATTTACAAATATTTCTATCAGGAAACTTCGGATTATGCAACGGCCAAAAAATATTTGGAAGAAGCTAAAGATAAAGGATATGGAGCTGCTTTTTTAATTGCAAATAAAGACGGAGAGAAAATCAGTATTCAAGAGGCGATTAAATAATAGCCTTTTGTTCGAATATTTATATTAATTTTGTACAAAACACTAAGAATTTTGAAACTAACAAGAGAAATTAAAACGGCTATTTTAGTCATCGCGTCGATTTTATTATTTATTTGGGGCTATAGTTTTCTAAAAGGCAAAGACCTTTTTACAAATTACCAGACATTATATGTAGAATATGATAATGTTGAAGATTTGTCAGCATCAGCACCCGTTACTATAAATGGACTTTCAATAGGTAAAGTAAGTAAAATCAAAATAAATGAAGTAACCGGTAAATTACTGGTGGAACTTCAGTTAAAAACAGATTTTCCAATTTCTAAAACAAGTAAAGCAGCTTTGTATTCACCAAGTTTAATTGGAGGAAAACAAATTAAGATTATTCCTAACCTTGCGGATAAAGACCCTGCTGTTGATGGTCAGACACTTGAATCTGTTGTTGAATTGGGATTAACAGAATCTTTAGGAGGTAAAATTGAGCCTATTCAGCAAAAATTAGATTTAATGCTTCTTAATATTAATACGCTGGTTTCCGGATTAAATAATGTTTTGGATAAAAAAGGTCAGGAAGATCTGAAAAAATCATTAGCTGAATTGAGTCAGACTATGGAGCAGTTTCACAGAGCTTCCGGAACTCTTAATACGATCTTAGATACTAATAAAGGTCAGATCAACGGTGTAGTGACAAACTTTAATAAAATGTCAGGTAACTTTAATAAAATATCGGATTCTTTAAGCAAAGCTGATTTAGGAAAAACAGTTAGAAACCTAAACCAGACACTGGCAAAAGTAGACGGTATTATGAGTAACTTAAACTCAGGAAAAGGTACTGCAGGAAAATTATTAAACGATGATGCATTGTATAATAATTTGGCTAAAACTTCAAAAGAGTTAGAGCTGTTATTGCAAGACGTTCGTTTGTACCCAACACGTTATGTAAATGTTTCTCTTTTTGGAAAGAAAAATAAACCATACGTGGCGCCGGCAGAAGAGGCAGATTCAACTACTAAAAAAGAATAAGAATGAGTTATTTAGATAATATTTTATTCGCGATACTCCTTATAATAGGTTTCGGTTTTTTTGCATCGAGCGTAAAAAAAATCATCCGAAACATTAATTTAGGAGTAGATGTAAATCGAAAAGATAATTCTAAAGCACGTTGGAAAAACATGGCATTGATTGCTCTTGGGCAGTCAAAAATGGTGAGACGCCCTGTAGCCGGAATACTTCATATTTTTGTATACGTAGGTTTTATAATCATTAATATCGAATTGATCGAAATTATTATTGATGGATTGTTTGGAACCCATAGAATTTTTGCTCCTTATTTAGGAGTGGTTTATGATGTTTTGATTGCTTCTTTTGAAATATTGGCACTACTTGTAATTTTTGCGGTTGTAGTTTTCTGGATCAGAAGAAATGTGATCAGGTTAAAACGTTTTATCAATTCAGACTTAAACGGATTTCCTAAAAGTGACGCCAATTATATTCTTTACTTCGAAACAGTTTTGATGCTTTTATTCTTATTGATGAATGCTTCAGATTTGCATCTGCAAAATGTTCCGGGAGGATTTTCGCATTTTCATAAAGCAGGAAGTTTTCCAATAAGTCAGTTTATTGCACCAATGTTTAACGGAATGTCAAACGAATTGGTTGCATTATTGTTTGAGGTTTTTTGGTGGCTGCATATTGCAGGTATTTTAGTTTTTATGAACTATTTGTACTTCTCAAAACACTTACACATCCTTTTGGCTTTCCCAAATACATATTTTGCAAACTTAAATCCGGAAGGACAGTTTGATAATTTAGCTTCGGTTACCAAAGAGGTCAAATTAATGATGGATCCAAATGCTGACCCTTTTGCGGCAGCTCCGGTAGATGAAAACGCTGCTCCGGCCAAGTTTGGAGCCAGTGATATTCAGGATTTAAACTGGGTTCAGTTGTTAAATGCTTATACGTGTACGGAATGTGGCCGTTGTACATCAGCATGTCCGGCAAATCAGACGGGTAAAAAATTGTCTCCTCGTAAGATTATGATGGATACAAGAGATCGTTTGCAGGAAGTAGGAAAAAATATAGATGCCAATAAAGGTGTTTTTGTTCCCGATAACAAAACATTATTAAACGATTATATTACTCCCGAAGAATTATGGGCCTGTACATCCTGTAATGCATGTGTAGAAGAGTGTCCTGTAAATATTAGTCCGTTGTCTATTATTATGGACATGCGTCGTTATCTGGTGATGGAACAAAGTGCTGCTCCGATGCCGCTAAATGCGATGATGACGAATATCGAAAATAATGGAGCGCCTTGGCAATACAATCAGCAAGACAGGTTGAATTGGAAGAATGAGAATTAAAATAGTTTAAAAGGTTATTTGTTTAACTGTTTAATCGATCAAAAAAAATAAATTTCGGTTTAGTTAGTAAAAAGGTTATGTCATGAGAGCGATTAACCAAATAAACCATTAACCGATTTAACAATAAAAAGAGATGTCAGAAAGTTTAGTAGTACCAACAATGGCAGAAATGCTGGCCGAAGGAAAACAACCAGAAGTTTTGTTTTGGGTGGGTTGTGCGGGAAGTTTTGATGATAGAGCAAAGAAAATAACAAAAGCATTTGTGCGAATTCTAAATCGTACCAATGTTTCTTTTGCAGTTCTGGGTACAGAAGAGAGTTGTACAGGAGATCCTGCAAAACGTGCCGGAAATGAATTTTTGTTTCAGATGCAGGCCATGATGAATATCGAGGTTTTGAATGCTTATGAAGCTAAAAAAATTGTTACCGCTTGTCCGCATTGTTTTAATACTTTAAAGAACGAATATCCTGAATTAGGTGGTCAGTATGAAGTAGTTCACCATACTGAGTTCCTGAAGTCGTTGATCGATGATGGAAGACTAACTATTGAAGGTGGTCAGTTTAAAGGAAAACGCATTACTTTTCATGATCCTTGTTATTTAGGAAGAGCCAATAAGATTTATGAAGCGCCAAGAGATTTAATCGAAAAACTTGATGTTGAATTAGTCGAAATGAAACGCTCAAAAGCTAACGGATTATGTTGTGGAGCAGGTGGAGCACAAATGTTTAAAGATGCCGAACCGGGAAACAAAGAAGTGAATGTAGAGCGTACAGAAGATGCTTTGGCAGTTCAGCCGGATATTATTGCAGCGGGTTGTCCGTTTTGCAATACGATGCTGACAGATGGTATTAAACACAAGGAGAAAGAGGGACAGGTAAAAGTGATGGACATCGCTGAGTTAATTGCTAATGCACAAGATCTTTAAGAAAGGTTCTAAGTTACTAAGGTTCTAAGTTTTTTAACTTGAAACCTGAAACCTGAAACTACTTTTGAATCTAAAATCAACAATCTAAAATCTAAAATTAAATGTATATACCTTTTGAAGATTTACCTGGTGAGTCCAAAATTTGGATTTATCAATCGAACAGAAAATTTTCTGAGGAAGAATTTTCTGAAATAGAAACTGACCTGAAAGCTTTTGTGGAAGGCTGGGCAGCTCACGGAACAAGTTTAGAAGCCTCGTATCAATTAAAATACAACCGATTTATTATTCTGGCTGTAAATCAGGATGTGCAGGCGGCTACGGGATGTTCTATTGATAGTTCTGTCGAATTTATTCAGAGTTTAGAGAAAAAGTACAACGTTGATTTATTAGATAAAATGAATGTTACTTTTAAACTAGGTGAACATATCGCGCACAAACCATTAATTGATTTCAAGAAAATGGTTAAAGATAAATCAGTATCTGAGAATACGATTGTTTTTAATAATCTTGTAAACAACATTGAAGAATACAACGAATCTTGGGAAGTTCCTGCTGCTGACAGTTGGCATAGTAGATTTTTCTAGGAAGAGTTTATATAATATTTGAAAGGCATGAAACTTGGGTTTTGTGCCTTTTTTATTTGAGTAGGTTTTTAATTTTGTTTCAGGTTTCAGGTTTTTGCCAAAGTTTGTGAAAATCTTTGGCAAAGATAGTTTGCTGTAAACCTGATAGTTTTTTAAAACCTGTCGGGTTTGGAAAAGAGTTCTTATAAAAACAAAAAACTCTAATCTAGCCCCGATGGGAGTCTACCGTCTGGACATAT
>NZ_MUGR01000021.1:0-1533 GCF_002217195.1 Flavobacterium aquidurense
GGATCAAACGCAAAGCTTGGGGATTAGCCAAAAAGATTAGATAATCTGAATAAGAAGAAATCTACTTTACGCACTCCTCTAAATTGACTTCTAAAGGCTTTTACTTTAGCATTGAATGATTCTGCAGAAGCATTAGTACTTCTATTATCAAAATAGTTTAAGATTGACTGGTAATTAATCGTTATGGTATTAAGTAGAATATTAAAGTTCTTAAAACCTGATTCCTCTACATTCCTGTACCAATGTGCTAGTTTGGTCATGGCAATGTGTTTGTTATTGTAGTTGTTGTAAATTCCACGAAGTTGCTGAACTAGTCTATAGGCAGTTTTGATATCAGGATATAGGCTAAATAAGATCTGAGCTCTTTGATTTTGACTCTCAGTCCATTTTTCACGAGATTTATAAAGAGCATATCTACTTCTGGCGAGCAACTGTTTTACAGAGTCTCCATTAGGCAAAAGCTCTGGAATATAGGTTTTATTCTCTCTTTTCGCTTGTAATATCAATCGATTCTCAGTGTCCATCGCTTCCCAACGATATTTTATTCTAATCTCCTGTAATGCTTCTAAAGCTAATTTTTGAACATGAAATCTGTCGGTAACCTGTACTGCTCTTGGAAAACATCTTTTGGAGATCAACTTCATGGAATTAGCCATGTCAAGTGTTATTTCTTGGACATAACTTCTTTTTTTGTAATCAATTTTACAGATATGTTCAATGACATGATCTGCCTTTGTGCCTGCAATAATAGCAACTAAACACCCTTTTTTACCTCTAGCTTCCTTATTGGTTACAATAGTAAAAAGCTCACCCCGAGACAAGGCTACTTCATCAATTGACAAGTGTGTACCTATATTTTCAGGATAAATAATCCACTCATGTGCATGTTCACGTGGAGCCCACGTACTAAAGGAGCTTAAATGTTTTTTGTATTGTCTTTGTAATTTTTTCCCATTGACTCCGAAAAAACCTCCAATGGTTCGACAGTCAATAGCAGTTTTATCTATTAATTTCTTTTAAAAAAGCCGCAAACTCTTGAGTCATGCGGGTTCCTTTAGCAACTAAATTCCAATCTCTTTTAACGATCTCACCTGTATTTTTATTAGTCCAGCGACGTCTTTTGATATGTAAATACACGAACTTACCTCTCAGAGGAAAGTCCTGAATGGTAATCTCATCTTGAAAACCCTTTGATACTAATTGAAGATCATTAAACTCTGCAGGAGGTTTAGAATTCTCTTCAAAATAGAGGTGTAATATTTCTTCGGTATTAGTTGATGAAACTACTTCAAAATGTTCTACTAAAAAATCAGGAAGCATAAACTTCAATAGTTCTATTAGTTGCTATTATTGCAGGCACAAAGGCAGATCATGTCATTGAACATATCTGTAAAATTGATTACAAAAAAAGAAGTTATGTCCAAGAAATAACACTTGACATGGCTAATTCCATGAAGTTGATCTCCAAAAGATGTTTTCCAAGAGCAGTACAGGTTACCGACAGATTTCATGTTCAAAAATTAGCTTTAGAAG
>NZ_MUGR01000022.1:0-189455 GCF_002217195.1 Flavobacterium aquidurense
AGCTTTGCGTTTGATCCTTTTTGCGTTTGATTACTTTTGGATATCCTAATTAAACAAAAAAAAACTCCTTAATTTCTTAAGGAGTTTTTGGTGGGCGATGAGGGGTTCGAACCCCCGACCCCCTCGGTGTAAACGAGGTGCTCTGAACCAGCTGAGCTAATCGCCCTATTTTACTAGGTTGCTATCATTTGTGATTGCGAGTGCAAATATAAGGCACTTTTTCAGTTCTGCAAACAAAACAAGCTAAAAATTTAAAGTTTTTTTAAAGTTTTTTCTATCTCGTTGTAATTGAATTTATTATAAAGCAAGTTTGTTTAGTTTTTTTCATACAATTTGAAATCTTACTAATGTAATGGCAATTCGGCAACGACAAAAGTACTTCCGCCAACGTAGATAAAATCGTTCTGACCTGCATTTTGCCTGGCAGCAGCGAAAGCTTCGGCTACAGAATCGTATTTCTCACCAGATAAATCATATTTTTTAGCTGCTTCTTTCAGGATTTCAGTGTCTAAACCTCTTGACGAATCAGGTCGGCAGAAATAATATTGCGCATTTTTAGGAAAAAGAGGCAAAATAGAATCCAGGTCTTTGTCGTTTACAACTCCCAGAACAATATGTAGGTGGTCAAAAGTTTCTTTCTGGATTTGATTCATCACAACCGTCAATCCATGTTTGTTGTGTGCTGTGTCGCATATGATTTTAGGATTTTCTCCCAATTGCTGCCATCTTCCTTGTAAGCCCGTATTTTTTACCACTTTCAATAAACCAGATTTTAGACTTTCATCTGAAATTTTGAATTCATTCTGAGAATTCAAAACGGTAATCGTTTGTTGAACCGTTTTTTTATTATGAAATTGATAATCCCCAATTAAATCCGAAGGGAAAACTTCCTGAATTAAATCCGAGGCAAAATAGATTGGCGCTTTGTTTTCTTCGGCTTTGGCCACAAATACAGGCTGAGTTTCATTCGTATATTCACCAATAACAACGGGAACATTCGGTTTAATAATTCCCGCCTTTTCACCAGCAATTACTGCCGGAGTATTTCCCAAAAACTGAGTATGATCTAAATCGATGTTCGTAATAACCGAAACCAGAGGCGTGATAATATTCGTAGCGTCTAATCTTCCGCCAAGGCCCACTTCGATAATAGCGATATCCGTTTTTTCTGAAGCAAAATAATCAAAAGCCAAACCTACAGACATTTCGAAAAAGCTCATATCATTCGCTTCAAAAAAATCTTTGTGTTTGGCGACAAATTCACAAACAAAATCTTCTGAAATTTCTGCACCATTTATTTTAATTCTCTCTCTGAAATCCTTTAAATGAGGAGAAGTGTACAATCCAACATTATATCCAGCTTCCTGCAAAACCGAAGCAAGCATATGCGAAGTTGATCCTTTGCCATTCGTTCCCGCAACATGAATGCATTTTAACTCATTTTGAGGATTCCCAAGATGTGTCGCCAGTACTTTTATATTGGTCAGATCTTCTTTATAGGCCGAAGCTCCCTGAAGTTGATACATGGGTAGTTGATTAAACATCCAATTCGTAGTTTCCTGATAGTTCATGTATTTTGGATAAAATAGTTGTTGATTGAAATAATTTTCGATTTTTTTAGTTTTATATTACAGCGAAAATTATCTTTATTGCAAATTTCAAATATTTTTTAGAATTAATTATTAAAAACAAGAATTAATATATGTTTAGTTTTATTCAATTACAAACAGATACAATTGCAAATGCCGCATCTAACGTAGTTATCGAAAAAATTGCACCAAATACTGAAATCTCAGTTTTAGGATTTATCTTAAAAGGAGGTTTTTTCCTGATCCCTATCGCTATATTATTATTCTATACTTTTTACGTTATTATAGAACGTTATCTATATATTAGTAAAGCTTCGAAAATTGATGCAAGATTAATGCAGGATGTCGGAGATAAACTAAATGCCGGTAATATCGAATTGGCGAGAACTATTGTAGAAAGAAGTAATACCGCTGCCGGAAATATCTTAAAAGAAGGTGTTCTGGTAATTGGAAGACCAATTGCAGAAATTGAATCAAACATGGACCGTGCTGCCGATATCGAAATTGGTGAAATGGAAAGACGTTTAGGTCATCTTGGACTTATAGCAGGTATTGCACCAACTTTAGGTTTCATTGGGACAATTTCTGGGGTAATCAAAATTTTCTATAGCATATCTGTTACCGAGAATATTAGTATCGGAAATATTTCCGGAGGTTTATATGAAAAAATGATCAGCTCAGGTTCCGGGTTAATCGTGGGTATTATTGCCTATAGTGCTTACCATTTGCTGAACGGAAAAATTGATGATTTTGCTTTAAAAATCCAAAAACAAATATTAGAATTTGTCAATATAATTCAAAGATCATAAGGTATGTCTATTAAGAGAAAAAGAAGATTTCATGCCGAAGTGGCAACTTCATCCTTGAGCGATATTATGTTTTTCCTGCTGTTGTTTTTCCTTATTATCTCAACGCTTGCAAACCCTAATGTTATCAAAATGACTTTGCCAAAAGCGAAATCAAATGAAAAAACAAACAAGCAGCTGATCAGTTTATCAGTTACCGAAGATAAAAAGTTCTACATCGACAAAGAACCCGTAGATTTCGAAAATCTCGAAACTAGTCTGATGTCAAAAATAGGAGCAGACAAAGAACAAACCGTTGTAGTAAGAATTCCGTTCAATTTACAAGTACAGGATTTAGTCGATGTATTGCAAATAGGAGTGAAGAATAACCTAAAGTTTGTAATTGCGACAAGTCCGAAGTAAAAATAGCATTCGGGCGTGACCACAATAAAAAAATGGGCTAATCTGCATAACGTTGATTTGCCCATTTTTTTATTGCGGTCGGGCTATCCACTCCGCCGCGGCGGAGTGCTCCTATCCCTCACGCGGGAAAAAGAGAGTATAGAATAAAGAAGAAAGAAAATAGAAGAAAGAGTAAAGAGAATAGATTAAAGAAAAAGTAGCCATTGAGTATGTCATTGCGAAGATTTCTCCTGCATCAAATTGACAAAAAAAGCGAATAAAAAAGGCTTTCTGAAATAGTTCAGAAAGCCTTTTTTATGGTTATTTAAATTAGTGAAATCCGTGCAATTCGTTTCTTAATCCAAACTAAAATTGTAAATAATCTTACCAACTTGTTTTGCCGGAGCATCAGCATCAGCATCCCATTTGGTATTCATGGCAGCAATTTTTGCCTGATCCAGTAAACATCTTGCGGTGTTTGTCGTTCCTTTTATTCCCGGAGTCGCACTTATGGTTTTACCGCTTTGATCTACTGTAACTTCCACAACTACTCTCCCGGCTTCATTGCAAGTATATTTTGGTGCTGGTTTTGATAATGCTTTTCGGCCATTTAGATTATATCCTGATCCGCCGCCAGAACCACCGCCGCTTCCGGCTCCGTAACCGCTTCCTGTACCAACTCCATTTCCTGTGCCGTTTCCACCGCCAGTTCCGCCACCAGAACCTCCGGCGCCATAATATCCGTTAGAACCTAAACTTCCGCTAGCTTTTCCTTTATTTCCTGCTACTTTATCATCGCCATCGCCACCTTTATTCGATCCTTTCAGGATGCTGGATAACGCATCGTTGGTTGAGTTCGAAACTTTTGGTTTTTCGGGAACAGGTTTTGCTTCAGGTTTTACAACAGGAGTCGCTTTTTTAGGTTTCTCTTTTGTCGGAATTATTACGTCATTAGCATCGTCTTTTGTATTCTCCTGTGTTATGATTGCTTCGTCAGGAGTTGCTTTTGGAGGGGCTTGTTTCGTTTCGTTTTTTACATGCAGAACTTCACTTTTATAATTGGCTCCGGATCCTAAATCGCTGTCCCCAAAATTTACCGTAACGCCACCACCGCCACCGCCGGAAGCAAGTGCCGCGTTGTTTTCAGGATTATAGGGAGGCCAAAAGCGAATAAAAAACAAAAGCAGCAACAAAACAGCGTAAATAGCTGTAGATATTAATAAAGATTTCTTTTTGTCCGAAGAATCTGTAAAAGTCATTTTAATTCTGAGTTTTGTAATAGTATTTAATAAAAACGTTTAAAAGTAGTAAAAATTGTTTAGAATCAAAGGCTGAGTTAGATTTTATAGGTTGCCGTTTTTTGCACGCAGATTTCGCAGATTTAAGCAGATTTTAATTTTAAAATAGATCTGTATAAATCTGCTAACATATATTTTAAATCTGTGTGAAAAATTAATCGCAAAGTGAGAAATCTTTTAAATCCTATTAATCTGTGGCAAAAAAAAACGAGCTAATTTATTTAGCTCGTTTTCGAATTGAAGTATAAAAAAATTATACTAATTGTTTCAATGCAATCTCAAAAGCAGTTGCACTAATATTTGTTTTTGATGGATTTAAAGCATGAGCTTTTACAATCGCATTTTTTATAGTTTCTGAGGTATCATTGAAAATAGCTTCATCGGTCATTTGCACTTTTTTCTCCATAAAATAAGCAAAAACCCTTGCCATTCCACAGTTCGAAATAAAATCAGGAATCAAGCTCACTTTGTGATCTACTTCTTCCATAATAGAACCAAAGAAAATTTCCTTATCAGCAAAAGGAACATTCGCACCACAAGAAATAACTTCTAATCCGTTTGCAATTAAGCTGTCAATTTGAGTTTGTTGTACCAATCTTGACGCTGCACAAGGCGTGAAAATTTCAGCACCAATAGTCCATATTTTAGCGTTGATTTCTTCAAACGGAATCATGTTGTCAGCCACCAGTTTGTTTCCGTCTTTATTCAAAAATAAAGTTCTGATTTCTTCAAAAGAAAATCCGTCTTCTTTGATTAATCCACCATCGCGGTCGATAATTCCGATAACTTTTGCACCCATTTCAGCTAAGTAAAAAGCAGCTGCAGACCCTACATTTCCAAAACCCTGTACGATTGCTTTTTTACCTTTTATGTCTCCGCCGTATGTTGCGTAGTAATGACGAACTGCTTCAGCAACGCCATAACCCGTAATCATATCGGCAACCGTATATTTTCTGGTTACATCGGGAGAAAATTTAGGGTTTTCGATCACCTTAATTACACCCTGACGTAACTGGCCAATTCTATTAATTTTATCTGCTTCGGTTGGCTTAAAGTGTCCGTTGAAAACACCTTCCTGCGGATGCCATACACCACATTCTTCCGTCATTGGGATTACTTCGTGAATTTCATCCACATTCAAATCTCCGCCGGTTCCGTAGTAGCTTTTTAGTAAAGGCGAAACTGCTTTATACCAACGCTGTAAAACACCTTTTTTACGAGGATCATTCGGATCAAAATTAATTCCGGATTTTGCGCCTCCAATTGCAGGTCCCGAAACCGAAAATTTCACTTCCATCGTTTTGGCCAATGATAAAACTTCATTCATATCCAAGCCTTTTCTCATTCTGGTTCCTCCACCTGCAGCTCCTCCACGAAGTGAATTAATAACAGTCCAACCTTCAGCTTCTGTTTCAGAATCTTTCCAGTTAAAAACAATTTCAGGTGCTTTATTTTCAAATTGCTGTAATAAATCTTTCATTTTGTTGAGATATGTTTAGTTTGCGTAAAAGTATAAAATAGAATAATGCGAATAATGTATTCTGTTACAATTTTAACAAACAAAAAAAAGAAAGCCGAAAACTATGCGTTTTCGGCTTTAGTATTCTATAAAATTTAGTAGAATTTTTATATTCCTAATAAATGTTTTTTCAGTGTTTCGTCTACGGGTTTGTTAGAGAGCCAGATTCCGAATAATGCTTTTTTGAAATCAAATCCGGGTATTTTTCCTTTTAATACGTTATTTTTATAAACATTGGTAGTCTGATCAAGTGGATTATATCCTAAAATAAATACATCTTTTTCTGTTATAGCATCGCTCAAAAAGGTTTTAAACTCTTCTATTCTTGGTCGCAATTCCTGGAGATTGCTTCCTGCTGATTTTTCGAAACCGGCATTCATGGCTTTCGTTAACTTATTTGATGAAACCATAGAGGAGGTAATTTCGATTCGGATTGCCATTTCAGTATCGCTGTCAATAATAAATTCAGGGTCCTGACTTAACTGCGATAAATATAAAGCCTGAACATAAACTTCGAGCCACATTTTAGATCTTCCGCCGGCTCCGTTAAGTTGTAAACTTTTGTTTTGAAATTCAATTTTTCGGGGAACCGTCACACCATTTACTTCGAGTTGTGTTTGAGCAGAAACGGTCGAAAATTGTATGCTTAAAAAGAGTGTCAGTAAAAGTGTAATCTTTTTCATGTGGTATCATTTTGGTTTTTTTTGGGTAAAAATAATAGTAATTCTTTAATAAAACCTCTAAAATACAGATGTTTTTTTATCCTCGATTTTGATTTTTTTTAGCGTATTGTATTAGCAATCAAATTAGTAAGAGTAGTTTTACGTACTTTTACCTGTTTTAGGAATTATGCCATCTTTTAGGGGCATAAACCAGCTGTAACTTTAAGTTTTAAATCATTATTGGCTGTTTTTATATTCTTAAATTTTGCAGAAAACGTTGCAAACTTATCGTCAGTATTGCTAAATTTCGTAATAATTACGAAAACGATATCGTAATTATTGCTGATCTCTTAAAATTATATGCATGCATTGTTAATTTCACATTTAAAAATTATCTTTGAAAGCCTTTCTCAAGGAAATAAAACAATTCAAAAAACAAAAACAACCTTCGTCTAAACGGGAAAATTCTGAAATTTGGTTTAGGAGAATAATAAAATAATAGAACTATGGATTTCAATCTTACCGAAGAACATTTAATGATTCAGCAAGCCGCCAGAGATTTTGCTCAAAACGAATTATTGCCAGGTGTCATTGAACGTGACGAGAAACAAATTTTTCCGACGGAGCAAGTAAAAAAAATGGGGCAATTAGGGTTCATGGGAATGATGGTTGATCCTAAATACGGAGGAAGTGGTCTGGATGCGATTTCGTATGTAATTGCTATGGAAGAAATTTCGAAAGTAGATGCATCGGCTTCTGTAGTAATGTCTGTAAACAACTCTTTAGTTTGTTGGGGTTTACAGGAATTTGGAACTGAAGAACAAAAACAAAAATATTTACCGGGTTTAGCATCCGGAGAAATTCATGGAGCATTTTGCTTAAGCGAGCCGGAAGCCGGAAGTGATGCGACTTCGCAAAAAACTACTGCGGTTGATATGGGAGATCACTATATCGTAAACGGAACAAAAAACTGGATTACAAACGGGAATACAGCATCAGTTTATTTGGTTATTGCGCAAACGCATCCGGAATTAAAGCACAAAGGAATTAATGCTTTGATTATGACCAAAGATATGCCTGGTTTTTCTATTGGCCCAAAAGAGCAAAAAATGGGAATTCGTGGTTCTGATACGCACTCTTTAATGTTTAGTGATGTAAAAGTTCCTAAGGAAAACAGGATTGGAGAAGATGGTTTCGGATTTAAATTTGCGATGAAAACCCTTGCAGGCGGCCGTATCGGGATTGCATCTCAGGCGTTAGGAATCGCCTCGGGAGCATACGAACTGGCTTTGAAATATTCGAAAGAGCGTAAAGCTTTTGGAACGGAGATTTGCAACCATCAGGCAATTGCTTTTAAATTGGCAGATATGGCGGTAAACATCGAAGCAGCACGCCATTTATGTATGAAAGCAGCCTGGGACAAAGACCAGCATAAAAATTATGATGTGAGTGGGGCAATGGCAAAATTGTTTGCTTCGCAAGTAGCAATGGACACTGCTGTTGAAGCCGTTCAGATTCACGGAGGAAACGGATATGTAAAAGAATATCATGTAGAGCGTTTTATGCGTGATGCAAAAATTACTCAGATTTACGAAGGGACTTCTGAAATTCAGAAAATTGTAATTTCTAGATCTGTTATCGCAGGATAAATTTTGAGATAGATTTAATAAAAACCCTTTCAGACTTATGAGTCTGAAAGGGTTTTTGCTTTTTTTAATTGGTTACTTTTACCTAAAGATTTTTTTATGTACGAAGATTTAAAATACTGGTATTTACGGGATCATAAGCTGTTTAAAACGTTGAGTTATGCTCAGATCAAACAATTGTGTATTATTACAGGTTTTAAAAAAGCGTCGAAAGGAGAGATTATTTATTTTTCTGCTTCAGATCTGCCACGTATATTTTTACTTAAAAAAGGAAATATCAAAATTGTTGCGATTGACGATGATGGTAACGAAACAATCAAAGATATTATTCAGAAAGGGGATTTGTTTGGCGAATTGACTTTAGAAACAGATCATAATAACGAAGAATATGCAAAAGTCCTTTCAGATGATGTTGCAATTTGTAGTTTTTTGATGTCGGATTTTGAAGATCTATTGCTTAGAAATCCAACATTGGCACTTTCTTATACCAAGCTTGTGGGTTTAAAAATGAAAAGCACCAAAAATAGTTATGCCAATTTAATTTCTAAAGATGCCAGAACACGGCTGTATTTGTTTCTTAAAGACTGGGCAGAAAAGGAAGGCGAACGAACTGGAAATACAGTAAGGCTCGAAAACTATTTAACACAAACTGATATTGCCCAAATGATTTGTACGTCAAGGCAAACCGCAACACAATTATTGAATGAAATGGAAGCTAATAATCTTTTAGTGTACAACAGAAAAGAAATTGTTATTCATGATATTACCAAAATACAATAGTTGAATAACTAATTGTAAAGGACTGTTGCAGTAGCAATAAAGTTAAAATAGTATTATATTGCAGGAACTTTGATGGATGTTTTTTTAATTCTCAGGGTTG
Organism: Flavobacterium aquidurense; assembly: GCF_002217195.1. Lineage (NCBI taxonomy): Bacteria > Pseudomonadati > Bacteroidota > Flavobacteriia > Flavobacteriales > Flavobacteriaceae > Flavobacterium > Flavobacterium aquidurense. The sequence goes on from NZ_MUGR01000022.1 coordinate 8,782, forward strand.
ATAATGCCATTTTATTGTTTTAGAAATTATTCACCTGTTTAAAGTGTGAAAGAAATATTTTAAACCTTCTTCTTTAGAAATTTAAGTTCTAAAGTCAGATCAAATCTTTTTTTATGAAAAAACTGTATTTTCTTCTTCCGTTTGTTTTTTTGGCCTGTAAATCGAATCCGTCAACAGTTAGCGAAAAAGCTTCAAAGGCAATTTCGAAACCACTTGAGATTACTTATAAAGTAAATGAGACAGAGGTTTCGGATTTCTTAAAATATCTGTCTTCAGATGAATTGGAAGGCCGTGAAACGGGAACAAAAGGAATTGAAAAAGCAGCAGTGTTTTTAGAAGATTTTTTTAAGAAAAATAATGTAAAACCTTATTTTTCTACATACCGCGATACGTTGACTAACTTTAAGTCACCGGCATATAATATTGTTGGAGTCTTAGAAGGAACAGATCCTGAACTGAAAAAGGAATTTGTGGTTCTGAGTGCGCATTACGACCATATTGGTTTAGAGAAAAAAGAACAGGCAGACATTATCAATAACGGCGCAAATGACGATGCGTCCGGAGTCACGGCGGTGGCACAAATGGCAAAATATTTTAGTGAAACCAAATCAAATAAGCGCAGTATTCTTTTTGTCTTTTTTGCGGGAGAAGAAAAAGGTTTGCTGGGATCTAAAAGTTTGGTGCAAAAGCTTAAAAAACAAAACTTCAATTTATACACGCAACTTAATATCGAGATGATTGGTGTGCCAATGAAACGTGATTACCTTGCTTATATTACAGGTTTTGATAAATCGAATATGGCCGAAAAAATAAATGAATATACAGGGAAAAAGACCATAGGTTTTTTGCCAAAGGAAGCCGAATATCAACTGTTCTTCAGATCTGATAATTACCCGTTTTTTGAAGTTTTTGGGAAACCATGTCAATCGATAAGTACTTTTGATTTTGAGAACTTTGATTTTTATCACCATGTTTCTGATGAATTTAAACTGATGGACATTCCGCACATGACTGCTTTTATTCAGGAGTTTTTGCCTGCAGTGACTAAAGTTACGACTTCGACAACAGAAGAAATTACAATGAATAAATAATCACTCTTTTTACTTGATTTGCTTATTTTTGCTTTATGAAAAATATTATTGTTACCGGAACCAGTAGAGGAATTGGTTACGAATTAGCATTGCAATTTGCCAATGCCGGAAATCAGGTTTTAGCTATTTCCAGAAAAATACCTCAAGCACTTTTAGAACATCAAAATGTTACTTGTCTCTCAGTTGATTTATCAGATGAAACTGCGTTGAAGGAAGTAGATAGTTTTCTTTCTTCGACCTGGAAAAAAGTAGATGCTGTAGTTCATAATGCAGGCGCTTTATTATTGAAGCCTTTTTCAGAAACCACTCAGGCTGATTTTGAAAGTATTTATAAAGTGAATGTTTTTGCTGTAGCGAATCTTACCCGAATTTGTTTGCCTTATCTCCAAAAAGGAAGTCATGTTGTTACAATTAGTTCAATAGGCGGCGTAAGAGGAAGTCTTAAATTCGCCGGATTAGCAGCTTATAGTTCAAGCAAAGGTGCGGTAATTACTTTAACAGAATTATTAGCTGAAGAATATAAAGAACGGGGGATTTCGTTTAATGTCCTGGCTCTGGGTTCAGTCCAGACAGAAATGCTTAATGAAGCTTTTCCGGGATATCAGGCACCAATTTCTGCTGAAGGAATGGCAACTTACATTTATGATTTTACATTAAATGGAAATAAATATTTTAACGGGAAAGTATTGGAAGTTTCTTCTACAAATCCTTAAATTTTTATATATTATTAATTGTCAGGCTGAGCGGAGTCGAAGCCATTTTGCTATTTCATTTGATTTAAAAAACATACTTCATAACTCATAATTATTGTGATCGAAACATTAGCCAGATATATCCCGGAACATGCTGTAAAGCCTGTCTTTGATTTGATTGTTGCCAATCAGGTGCATCTTAAAATCGTAAATGAGCGCCAAACGCGCCATGGTGATTATAGAAGAGGACCAAGTGGTAAACATGAAATTACGGTAAATGCCAGTTTAAATAAATATCGTTTTTTGATTACGCTTATTCATGAAATTTCACATCTGGTAGCATTTGAGAAGTTTGGCCGGCAAATAAAACCTCACGGTAATGAATGGAAACATACCTTTCAGCGTATGATGATTCCTTTTATACGTCCGGAGATTTTCCCGGGGCAATTATTACCGCTGTTAGCGAGGCATTTTAAGAATCCCTCTGCAAGCAGTGATACCGATACTACTTTGTCTCTCGCTTTAAAGCAATTCGATGCGCAAAACGATAAAAACTATGTTTTTGAAATTCCCTATGGAAGTATATTCAGAATTAAAAACGGTAAAGTATTCAAGAAATTAGCCGTTAGAACGAAGCGATTCGAATGCATTGAAATAAGTTCTGGAAGAACGTATCTTTTTAATCCAAATGCTGAAGTTGAGGTTATAAATTAAATTCCAAATTCCAACTCCGCACGAAAACTCAAAAAAAATCCAAATTCCAATACTGATACGCAGTTGGAATTTGGAATTTTTTTTATTGGAATTTAAAAGGGTTTTAACCTTTAAGATATGCTTCTCTCACTTTTTTAAACAGGTTCGAAGAGTAAACAAACTTCACAATGTCTTTGTTGTCTGTTCTGAAAATTTCTTCTTTGGTTCCCTGCCACGCTTTTACTCCTTTTTTCAGGAAAACAATGTTTTCTCCAATTTCCATTACCGAGTTCATATCGTGCGTATTGATTACGGTGGTGATATTATATTCTTCGGTAATTTCTTTAATCAGATTGTCAATCAAAGTCGAGGTGTTGGGATCTAAACCTGAGTTGGGTTCATCGCAAAACAAATATTTAGGATTGTTTACAATCGCGCGGGCAATCGCCACACGTTTTTGCATACCTCCGGAAATTTCAGAAGGCAGTTTTTTATGGGCATCGACAAGATTTACTCTTTCCAGAACAAAATCAACACGTTCCTGGATTTTTGCTTTATTGTCGTTGGTGAACATTTTTAGGGGAAAAGCAACATTTTCTTCAACAGTCATTGAGTCAAATAAAGCACTTCCCTGAAAAACCATTCCAATTTCAGTTCTTAATTCTCGTTTTTCGTCTGGGTTTAATTCAGAATAAACTCTTCCGTCAAACTCAATTGTTCCTGAATCTGGAGTATGAATTCCTAGTAGGCTTTTTAATAAAACAGTTTTCCCGGATCCACTTTGGCCAATAATTAAGTTGGTTTTCCCAGTTTCAAAAACAGTTGAAATTCCTTTTAAAACTTTACTGTCGCCAAATGATTTTTCTAAATTTTTTACTTCTATCATTATCCTAATAATAATTGAGTTAATATATAATTAAAAAGAATAATACAAACAGATGTCCAGACAAAGGATACCGTACTTGCTTTACCCACTTCTAATGCGCCACCTTTCATGTAATATCCGTGAAAAGATGGAATTGTAGCTAATAACATTGCAAAAATTAAAGTTTTAATGAAGGCATATGTAATATGAAAAGGAATAAATTCCATTTGAGCACCCTGAATAAAATCTTCACTAGTTGAAAATCCTCCGTAGGCACAAGCAAGCCATCCACCAAAAATCCCCAGGAACATACTAATTCCAATTACAAAAGGATACATTAACAGGGCTACTATTTTTGGGAAAACAAGATAGTTTAATGAATTAACACCCATAACTTCTAAGGCATCAATTTGTTCCGTAACACGCATTGTTCCGATACTGGAAGTGATGTAAGATCCCATTTTTCCGGCCATAATTACCGAAATAAAAGTAGGGGCAAACTCCAATATCACAGATTGACGTGTAGCAAAACCAATTAAATATTTTGGAATTAATGGATTAGTTAAGTTTAACGCAGTTTGAATGGCAACAACTCCTCCAATAAAAAAAGAGATAAAACAAACAATACCAAGAGAGTCGATTATTAAATCGTCGATTTCTTTAAAAATCAATTTTTTCATCACAGACCATTTCGTCTGTTTGTTAAAAATTTCTTTCAGCATTAAAAAATATCTTCCTAGTTGAGATATATAACGAATTAGCATCATAATTTTTGAAATATTGGCTAAGGTAAAAAGAAGTTATGAGTTTTGGATCATGAGTTAAGCATTTTCGGTTGTTTTCCGAATTAGATTAACTTTTGTTTCATTTTTTGAAAACGATAATTTCTTATAAATTTAGCTTGTTCAGGTGTAACTAATAATGGTGTTTTGGCTTTTTTCGCTTTCCAGAACCCTCTTATATAGTCTAAAAATAAAAATGGTTTTTTCTTCATCATCGCCAGTTTTGCCGATGCAATTGCGGTAATCCAAAAACCGTATCCTAAAGTATAAAAAGCTTCTCCTTGTTTGTAACGAGCTGTTTTGTTGTAGTTTGCACCCGTTGGTTTAAGGTGTTTTACGTGCAAAGATTCATCGGTAACGATTTTCCAGTCATAATATTTACATAGTAATTCGTCTACTGTGTCCCAGCCCATAGCAGGTCTTAAACCTCCAATTTGTTGGTAAGTTGCTTTGCGGTATGCTTTTAATGCACCACGAATATGATCTTTATCGGTTAGGTTTTCTAAAATCCAGTCGCCATTTTTTTCGATGTAACAAAATCCGCCGACCATTCCAATTTTAGGATCAGATTCAAAATGCTTGATTATAGTTTCGAAATAATTAGTGGGGAAAATTAAATCACCGTCTATTTTTACAATAATATCATAATCAGAATCTAATGTTTCAAAACCTTTTTGGAAAGCCTGAATCACTTTACTTCCCGGCATATGAATTGCATCTGAAGTTTTATTTACAACAGAAATATACGGATTGTCCTTGGCAAAACCCAAAACAACTTCTTCTGTTTTATCAGTCGAATTGTCATTTACAACCACAATTTTTGAAGGCAAAACGGTTTGCGATACCAAAGATTGCAAAGTCAGGCCAATAAGATCTTGTTCGTTGTGGGCGGGAATAACGATGTAGTAAGCCCCCCAACCCCCAAAGGGGGAGCTTGATGAATTTTGTGAATCTGAATTCTTCATTTTGTAAAATTTGTTCGAAAACTATTTTATTCCCCCTTTGGGGGTTAGGGGGCTTCTCTCCGCTACAATAATATAATACCTAGGAGTAAAATATCTTAGCAATGGTCTGAAACCAAACTTTTTTACCGGATGTGTAAATTTTTGGCGATCGGTTATTTTCCAGCCTGTTTTTTCTAAAAGCCAGTCTAATTGCCAGTCTTCAAATTCATGGTAATGTCTGTCCCACATATCTGTTTTAGAACGATATGCCGGAGAAAACCATAAACGCAACGGAATTGAAATTAACAATTTGTCACATTTTACATTTTCAAGAATCGTGTACGGATTTAGCAAATGTTCAAAAATTTCGAATGCAGTAAAAACAGTATATTCTTCGGTTTGCAAAGCCGTTTGATCGTTGTCTAAATCTTCGCCTTTGGTATTTTTTACAGTATAACCGTTTTCTTCCATTATTTTAGAAAATGGATTGGGTACACCAAAATCAAAAATAGTTTCTGATGTTGTAACGTGTTTTTGTAAAAACTCTAAGGTAAGTTTGAATCTTTTATTCGGAAACGTTTTTTCGTACATAGTCGTTGCGAGGAACGAAACAAGCTCTCGTTCTTGATTTTATAATTAGGTCGCAAATATACTAAAAAGTCCGCATTTTAGAATGCGGACTTTTTTTAAGTTTTCAGTCTCAGTTTTCAGTCTCAGTATTCAGAAGCTGAAAACTGTGACTGCGACTGTAAACTAATTTAGTATCGGTAAACAAATGCATTCACATTCATTCCTGCTCCAACTGAAGCAAAAATAACAACATCGCCTTTGTTGATTTCGTGATTTTCTAATTTGCCCTGAATCAATAAGTCAAATAAAGTAGGTACAGTTGCAACGCTGCTGTTTCCTAAGTCATGAATACTCATTGGCATAATATCTTTAGGTGCAGTTTTATCGTACAGTTTGTAAAAACGTGCAATAATCGCCTCATCCATTTTTTCGTTGGCCTGATGAATAAGGATTTTCTTTACTTCATCAATACCGATTCCGCTTTTGTCTAAACAGCTTTTCATGGCGCAAGGAACCTGGCTTAAAGCAAATTCGTAAATCTTACGACCGTACATTTTGATGTATTTAATATCCGGATCTAAATCTGGATTGTATGATTTTCCGAAGTATAAATAATTGGCTTCATCATTTGCAAAAGTAGCACTTTCGTAAGATAATAATCCAGATTCGTCATCAGATGCTTCTAAAATAGAAGCGCCGGCACCATCAGAATAAATCATCGAATCACGATCATGATCGTCCACAACTCTTGATAAGGTTTCGGCACCAATAACCAAAACACGTTTTGCCATTCCGGATTTAATGAATGCATTGGCCTGCAAAACACCTTCGATCCAGCCCGGACATCCAAAAAGAATATCGTAAGCGACACATTTAGGATTTTTGATGTCCAGTTTGTTTTTAACACGGGTTGCCAGACTTGGCAAAATATCAGATTGATTTGTTCCGGATTTTACATCGCCAAAATTGTGGGCAAAAATAATGTAATCTAATGTTTCCCGATCGATATTAGCGTTTGCAAGAGCTCTTTCGGCAGCGAAAAAAGCTAAATCAGATGAGGTATGTTGATCTTCGGCATAACGACGGTTTTCGATTCCGGTGATACCTTTAAATTTTTTAATTACAACTTCGTTAGGGTAAGCAAAAGGAGTTCCGTCTTCGTTTAGAAACACATGATCACCAAAGTCAGTGTTGCTTACTTCTTTATTTGGAATATAACTTCCTATACCTATTATTTTTATTTTCATTATTCCTTAATTAGCCAATAAATTTATGGCTAAATTATAAATAAAATTATGATAACTATCATAAAAAATACTATGCATGCATATAATTATGAAATAATAATTATTTGTGGGATTTATTGTTAATTTTCTAACGAATTTTAAGTTTTACCGAGATTTCAAACGATTGAGATTTGTTTTTTGAATTATTTTTATTGAAAAAATTATAAAGTTTATTTGTGTTTTGTTACAAATAAAACCGAAGTTTCAAAAAGTGTTAAAAAACAGAAAGACTTATGATTTATTTTGAGGTGGTGTCAGTGACGTTTGCGCGTGAGGGATAGGAGCTAACTGCCGAAGCAGTGTGGATAGCCCGACAGCATCGCGGTAAGAGGGCGTATATGCGCAAACTACTTTTGCCCTCTTATCGGGATGGTGGCACGTCCTGATTATTTTAGACTTTAGATTTTAGATTTGTTTCACGTTACGCTCGAACTTGAAACCTGAAACAAAACAAACAAAAACAGAAAACCCGACAAGTTAAAAGACCTGTCGGGTTTGAATATATAATTACAAAACTATTTCTTAGTTTTCCATGTAAGCTTCGATAGGAGCACAGCTGCAAACTAAGTTTCTGTCTCCGTAAGCATCATCTACACGACGAACGGATGGCCAGAATTTGTTTTCAGCGATGTATTCTAATGGATAAGCTGCTTTTTCTCTGGTATATGGGAAATCCCAATTGTCAGTAGTTAACATTGCCAATGTGTGAGGTGCATTTTTCAATACATTGTTTTTATCATCGGCAGTTGCAGCTTCAATTTCTTTTCTGATTGAAATAAGAGCATCACAAAAACGATCTAATTCTGCTAAATCTTCAGATTCAGTAGGCTCAATCATTAAAGTTCCTGCTACAGGGAAAGAAACTGTAGGAGCGTGGAAACCATAATCCATCAAACGCTTCGCGATATCACCAACTTCGATTCCGTTTTCTTTAAATGAACGACAATCTAAAATCATTTCGTGAGCTGCTCTTCCGCATTCTCCAGTATAAAGAATTGGATAGTGTCCTTCGAAACGAGATTTCATGTAATTAGCATTCAAAATTGCGTGTTCTGTAGCACTTTTTAATCCTTCAGCTCCCATCATTGTGATGTAACCGTAAGAGATTAAACATACTAAAGCTGATCCGTAAGGCGCAGATGAAATCGCTGTAATAGCTTGTTCACCACCTACTTTTAAGATTGGGTTTGTTGGTAAAAACGGAACTAGTTTTTCGTTCACACAGATTGGCCCAACTCCAGGTCCACCACCACCGTGAGGAATAGCGAATGTTTTGTGTAAGTTTAAGTGACAAACGTCAGCACCAATTGTTGCAGGATTTGTTAATCCAACTTGCGCGTTCATGTTTGCACCATCCATATATACTAATCCGCCATTATCGTGAATTAGTTTTGTGATTTCAATAATCGAAGATTCGAAAACTCCGTGAGTAGAAGGATATGTTACCATTAAACAAGACAAATCGTCTTTATGCTCAATCGCTTTTTCTCTTAAATCTTCTACGTCAATATTTCCTTCCGGAGTCGTTTTAGTAACAATGATTTTCATTCCGGCCATCGCTGCAGAAGCAGGATTTGTTCCGTGAGCTGATGAAGGAATTAAACATACATTACGGTGACTTTCGTTTCTTGATAAATGGTAAGCACGAATAGCCATTAAACCTGCATATTCTCCCTGAGCTCCTGAATTAGGCTGTAATGTTGTTCCGGCAAATCCCGTAATTACATTTAATTGCTGTTCTAATTTTTTAAGCATCGTGATATAACCTTCTGCTTGTTCTACCGGTGCAAATGGGTGAATGCTGTTCCAGTTTGGCATTGATAAAGGCAACATTTCTGAAGCTGCGTTTAGTTTCATCGTACAAGAACCTAAAGAAATCATCGAATGATTCAAGGATAAATCTTTACGCTCTAATTTTTTGATGTAACGCATTATCTGACTCTCTGAATGATGATTGTTGAATACATCATGCGTTAAGAAAGAAGATGTTCTTTCTAATGAAGCAGGTAATTGACCTGCAGCAGTTAATTCAGAAACTGTAAAAGTTTCTTTTCCTAAAGCTTCAGCAAAAATCGCTATAATTTGATTGATGTCAGTGATTGAAGTTGTTTCGTTGAATGAGATAGAGATTGTATCTGCATCAACATAATAGAAGTTTACTTCATTTTTCTCAGCAATTGCTTTTACTTTTTGAGCATCAGCTTTTACTAAAATAGTATCAAAGTAAGCTGTATTGGTTTGAAAAGTGCCTAATTTATTTAAAGCTTCAGCAGTAGTAACCGCTGATGCATGAACTTTACCTGCAATATATTGTAATCCTTTTGGACCGTGGTAAACTGCGTACATTCCGGCCATAACCGCTAATAAAACCTGAGCCGTACAAATATTAGAAGTTGCTTTTTCACGTTTTATGTGCTGCTCACGAGTTCCTAAAGCCATACGTAAAGCACGGTTTCCGTTTACATCGATAGAAACTCCAATAATACGACCTGGCATAGATCGTTTGTATTCGTCTTTGGTTGCAAAAAAAGCAGCGTGAGGACCACCATAACCCATTGGTACACCAAAACGTTGTGTAGTTCCAACCACTACTGCAGCTCCCATTTCTCCAGGAGAGGTTAAGGCAGCTAATGATAAAATATCAGCAGCAAAGGCAACTTTGATTTCGTTTTCTTTTGCTTTAGCAACAAAAGCGCTATAATCGTTTACCTGACCGTATTTTCCCGGATACTGTAAAATAGCTCCGAAAAACTCATTTGAAAAATCAAAAGTTTCGTGATTTCCAACAACCAATTCAATCCCTATAGGAGTTGAACGAGTTTGAAGTATTGATAATGTTTGAGGTAAAATTTCTTCAGAAACGAAGAATTTATTGGTATTGTTTTTCTTTTGATCACGTGTACGAACGTCAAACAACAAAGCCATAGCTTCGGCTGCAGCAGTTCCTTCATCAAGTAAAGAAGCGTTTGCAATTTCCATTCCTGTAAGCTCGATAACTGTAGTCTGGAAATTTAAAATAGCTTCAAGGCGACCTTGAGCAATTTCTGCCTGATAAGGAGTATAAGCTGTATACCATCCCGGGTTTTCGAAGATATTTCTTTGTATTGGTGCCGGAACGATAGTTGGGTGATAACCCAAACCAATATACGATTTGAATACTTTGTTTTTCTTTCCTAATTCCTGAATATGATTTGCAAATTCGTATTCCGTCATCGCAGGATCTAAATTCAAAGGTGCTTTTAAACGAATGTCATCCGGAAGGGTTTCGTAAACAAGTTGTTCGATCGATTCAACCCCAATGGTTTGTAACATGTGTTGAAGATCTGTTTCTCTTGGGCCAATGTGTCTTAAAGCAAAAGCATCTGTTCTCATTTGTAGCTATATAAATTTTTAAGGGCAATGCAATTCGCGATGTATCTTCTTTGACTTAATCAAGTGTAACACAAGGTTTATTACATTTTATAGTAAATGTGTTGTTTTTTTGTCGCGCAAAATTAAGTATTATTAATAATTTAATAGGTATTTTTAACTTCAATTTTTATGAAATTTACAACTAAAGAGTTGATTTGTTAATAATTGATTAGATTTAAAGGATGAAACTATTAAAACAGATATTCGATTTTTACCTCAATAGCAGTATTCATGTGGCTTTATCCTGCTATGCTTTGGTTCGGGTTACGTTTCATGTGTTTCATCTTCAGTACGATGAGCCGATGGCTTTGTTCGTTTTTTTTGGAACAATTGTGGGGTATAATTTTGTTAAATACGATGCATTGGTCCGGGTGAAGAGAAAACCGGTAGGAAATCAACTGAAAATCATCGCTGTGTTAAGTCTGATTTCACTCGTTCTGGTTGGTTATTATTTTTTTCATCTCAAGCGAATTACACAAATTGTATCTGTTGTAATTTTTGCCATAACAGCACTTTATACGTTGCCCTTTTTTCCTAACAGGAAGAATGCGAGAAACTGGGCCGGAGTAAAAATTTACATTGTCGCGCTTTGTTGGGTAGGAGCGACTTTGGTTCTGCCATATATAAATGCTGAAGTTCCGTTTATTCCTGACTTTTTTATCAAATGCATTCAGCGGTTTGTATTGGTTTTTGTACTGATTCTGGTTTTTGAGATTCTGGATTTAGCCAATGATGATCCGCATCTCAAAACCGTTCCGCAAACAATTGGGGTAAAGAAAACTAAAATTTTGGGATTTTTACTTTTGGTCCCATTTTGGATAGTGGGAATATTGACATTCAGCGTTCATGATCTTATTATAAACCTTATTATGGTCGTCATGCTGATGTTGTTTATCTTATTCGCAAACTCAAACCGATCTAAATACTATACTTCTTTCTGGGTCGAAAGCGTACCGATATTTTGGTGGTTGATGATTGTTTTTCTTTAGTTCAGTTTTTTAGAAATAAAAAAAACGATGTGTTCAGCATCGGAATCTTAAATGTTCTCTTTTTATTTTGGCATGTTCGCCGAAAAAAGCGAACTGGGCTTTCGGCTAAATCTTTTATTCCGCTACGCTTTATAAAAGGATACCGCCTCTATCCCTCACGCAAAACGTAAAATGAGAAAAGTCATTTTCAAAAGAAGATTAATATTTAAAATCTGCCCAATCTGCTAGAGGAAAAATTACAAAACAATTATTTTGTTTTCTGTTCTGCCAATGCTTTATTCAAATCGGCTTTAGCTTCGTTTAATTTCTTTCTTTTTTTATCGATTTTTTCCTGACTTTCTTTGTCTTTAATCGCTTCATTCAGATCAGCAGTTTTCTCCTTAACTTTTTGCTGTTTTTCTTTTACTTTTTTATCAAGATCACTTTGTACTGTTTTAGTAGTACAGTTCTTTCTGGTTTTCGATATTGCATCTTCAACTCCTTTGATCTGATTTTGATTACCGGCTTTTTTAGCGGCGGCTAATTTTATGTTTAACTCACATAATTTTCTTTCACAGCCTTTTAGGGTGGCACAATTACTTTGTGCGAATCCAATAGTTGAAAAAGTAAAAAATGCTAAGGATAAAATTTTAGTCTTTAGAGTCATACCGTTTATTTTTTAATGATTTATAGATTATCTTTTGTTTCAAATGCATATTAAAAGTAATAAAATTATTTTAAAGCTGTTTTTCTGAAACTTCTTTCAGGATCTTATTCCTCTCTAAAAGAAATTGAGTAAGATGTTTTTCGAGGAACAAAATATCAAATAATTGTCCAAAAATTCCAAATGGAGTCTCATATTGCAATTTATCTTTCATGATAGTAACCCCGTTTTCTTCTTCAAAAAAATGTTTGTGTTTAAACGATTTGAATTTCCCTTCTTCCATTTCATCCACAAAATAATCATAAAAATTCATTGCTGTAATCTTACTTTTATGGGTGAGATAAAAGCCAAAATGTTTGCCACGCCAGGTTACTGTTTCGTTTAAATTTATTAAACCAGATGTCACGCCTGCAATTGCCTTTTCATTTGTAGGACTTGCAGATTGCTGGTGAATATCTATGTTTCTGGATGCATCGAAAACGGTTTGTTTTGGTGCTTTTATTTTTGTGGTGAGGTGATTGTGGTCATGGTTGGTGTTGGTATGAGTTGTATTTGTCAAAATTTAAAACTTTGACGAAGATTTTATATTGTTATTTTTTTGGATGATTTAATAAAGCATATATACTCATAGTAGTAAGTCCCAGCGGGACGATATATTTATAGAAAAATAAGTGGATTTCATTGAAAACCCCATCGGGGTGATATATAGTAATAAAAATATGTCGCTCCGCCGGAGCTTAAAGGTGGGTCTGATTATTGATTTCTATAAATATGGCGCTCCTCTGGAGCTAATGAAAGAACGTGTAGTATGTTTTCTGCAAATATTTTGCTCCACCTAAGTTTTAAAGAAATCTATTCTGCGTTTTCTTCTTCATCTTTAAAATTCAACTTAAAAAATAATCCGCTAATGATAGATGAAATGGAATACGATATTGCAATATCCAACCACATGTATCCTTTTATGAGATATGAAGTTATAAAAATACTGCTCACGACTATTGAAATTAAAATGAATTTTGAAAGTAAAATTGGTAAGTCTTTTTTAGAAAATAATTGTAAGCGGAGGCATAGATAATATAGGTGGGGATTGAAAAAAGCAAACTAAAAATAAAAGCTAAGGGAAATACTTCTAATAAGCCTACAATTTTATTTGGATGTAAAACTATAATATACATTATTAGTTGAGAAATAACCGGACCTAGTAACAGTGTGAAGATCCAATGTTTAAATAAAAAAATCCAATCTGTATTTTGTTCTTTCATTTCTTTAATAAATTTGTAAATGCCTCATCAATATCACCAAACTTAAACTTAAACCCATTCTCTAAAAGCCTTTTCGGAATCACATTTCTGCTTTTCAATACTAATTCTGCTTCTGTTCGAATAAAGAAAGATCCAATTTTCAGTAAAAAAGTATTTACCGGAATTCCGAAAGGAAAACCAACTGCTTTTCTAAGCTTTTGCATAAAATCAGCATTACGAACCGGTTGCGGAGAAACAACATTAATCACTCCGGTAATTTCTTTTTCGATAATAAAATCAATGGCGTTGGCAAAATCTTCTTCGTGAATCCAGCTGATAAACTGATTTCCTTTTCCCTGTTTTCCTCCGAATCCAATTTTTGCCAAAGTTTTTAAGGGAATAAAAGCACCGCCCTTTTTACCTAAAACGATAGAAGTTCGCAAAGCGGTTTTTAAAGTATTTGGAGTTTCAGTTTTAAAAAATGCTTTTTCCCAGGATAATGCGACGTTTATAGAAAAGTCATTCCCGATTTCGCCATCAATTTCGTCCATTTGCTTGTCTAAAGAAAATCTGTATATAGTAGAAGTTGATGAGTTCAGCCATTGTTTCGGTGGGTTTTTGCAATTCAAAACCGCTTTGTTTAAAACCTTAGTGCTTTCAATTCTTGATAATAAGATTTCCTTTTTATTCTTTGGGGTATAACGGCAATCAACAGATTTTCCTGCAAGATTTATTAAAACTGTTGCATTTTCAAGTTCATTTTCCCAGCCTGAAAAAGTTCTGGCATTCCAGTTGACATATTTTATTCCGTCGATTGTTTGAGATTTTCCACGAGTCAGAATTACAATTTCTTCAAATTTATCTTTGAAATGATTTACGAGAACTTGTCCTAAAAATCCTGTTCCGGCTGCGATAATAAGCTTGTTCATTTTCATTTTTTTGATTTGAGTTAAACCTAACAGGTTTTAAAAACCTGTTAGGTTTCGTGAAATTATGCTTTAAAAACCAGTCTTTCTTCTTCCTGCGCTTCTTTGGCTTTTCTTTTTCCTCTAAAGAAAAAATACAAATTAAAGAATAACATTACGCCAAGATAAATAGAAAACCCTCCAATTTTGTAACTCAGTCTTTCAATTAATTCCTGATAACTGTTATTGCTCAATTGCATTTGTAAAATCATTAGGGCAAAACCAATATTTAAAAGATAAAATCCTGTCTCAAAAAGTCTGTTGGTTGCTTCTGCAATATCTTCGCGACCTTTGAAAATGTCCAGCATAAAGATTTTTCCGTTTTTAAAAAGTGTTTTAGAAACATAGTAAGTAAGAAATAGCGCAATTGGTAAATAGATGCCGTAACCGATTAAGATTTTTGTAGTTTCCATGATATTTAATTTAAGGTGTTATTTGATTAATTTATGAATGTACTTGGTTAGCATTATAATGTTGAGGTAATGTAAAATAGAAATGATGAATATTATTATGGATGTTTTGATGCCAATTGTTTCTATAAGTTGAGTTGCTGATTGTATCTTTTGCCAGGAAATCAAAGTCATTGCACAATACCCGATATTTAATAAATAGTAACCTAAAAGTAAAACCTGATTGATTTTTTGACAGGTATCTGCGTGATTAGGAATTAGTTCTGCGACATAAATGTTGCCGTTTTTATAGCAGATTTTTCCAACTTTTAGGATGATGAAAATTGTTATACCGAGATATATGAAGTATCCTATAATATTGAGATTCATAACTTGTATTTTTAGATTGTCATTTCGTGCTCTAATTGTGGAATAAATTCAAGCTTTCTTTTATTTTTCACACCAATTTTAGAACCTTTAGCCAGGAAAACTGAAGTTGGATTTGTGGTTTGTAAAAATTCAAATTCGTTACCGTATGTTTTTGCGAAGTCAATATCTGTTTTATGATTAATAACCTCTAATTGTTCCCATCTTGGATGGGTAACTTCGTATTCGAAAGTGAGCTGGTTATTGATTTTGGTATAACCAAAGTAGTGTTCTGTAATAAATTCAGCTTCAGAACCGATTTCAATTTCTATTGGTTTTTTTCTGGTTTCTAGCTGAATGTTGTTCCATTTTTCCTTATTCGCCCATTGGTAAATAAAAGTATTTGTATTTTCGTTTTCTACAACTTCATGTCTCATTTTCTGAGTTTCATAATGTTCCTGATACAAAGTATTTGCAACAAAAGTGATGGCGCTTTTAGGAACAATTTCTTTGATGAAAACCACACCGCGTTTCCATTCTCCATTTTCAAAACGTTTTACGTAGAATCTTAAATTGACTTCTTCAAAATTGATATGAAATGGAACTTTCAATCCTAAAACTTTCGTGTTTTTGAACATAAAACCAACCAGACTCACGTAACATTTGTTGTTCCAGATGTCTATTTCGGTTCCGGTGGGAACATATTTTTCCAGTATTCCGGCATCAACTTCATAATTGAAAAGTGCCAGGTTTTTCCATTCTGCTTTTAAGAAGTTCATTAGTCTGTTTTTTTATAGATTAAAATTGAGAGATAGATTGCTAAAATTGCCGGCATACTAATCAATATAACTCTGATATATTCATTATAGTAAATTTCGATTTGGAAGAAACATATCAGAAAAAACAAAACAACTCCTCCAATATAAATTTGAATGTATCTATTGTGTGGCTCTTCAAATATCATTTTAATTCCTAGTAGTACCTGAACAAAGCCTGTTATAATTGTTGAAAGCATAGCATAAACAAGAGCTCCTTCTTTCGTAATTGGATATGTGAGAAGAATTAAAAGAGGAAGTCCTATAGCAAAAGTGTTTAATTGTTTTGTGGTTTTTATAGTTATGGTTTGTTTTAAACTTTCAGAAAAAAATGAAAGTTTTGGTTAAATTTTTTTACTTCATTATTTTTAAAACTAGTTTCCCCAACCAGTTGTCATTAAATTCAGTCATTTTGTCTAACATATTGTCTGCCTTTAATACGAAATCGTACAATTTGGAAGTTTGATCTACAAAGTGTTTCTCTTCTGCGGAATCCTTTGCTTCGATTGTCGAAACTTCTTTTAGGATTTTAAGAGCTGGTTTGATTTCTCTCTTGCTTCTTTCTCTTGAAATTTTAACCGCCAATTCATCTAAATCTTTTTCGGCAGTAAAAAACTCTCTTCTTTCTCCGGCTTTGTATTCTTTATATACAATTCCCCAATCCATTAAAGCTCTTAAGTTCATGCTGGCATTGCCACGGGAAATTTGCAATTCCTCCATAATATCTTCCATAGAAACAGGTTCGTTTGAGACCATTAATAAAGCATGGATCTGCGCCATAGTTTTATTAATTCCCCATTGAGAACCTAACGCTCCCCAGGTTTGTACGAACTTATTTTTTGCTTCTTTGAATTCCATGGATCAAATGTAAGTAAAAGTTTTTAAACTTTCAAAAATAAATGAAAGTTTAATTTAAAAAACGTGTTTAATTTTTTTTAAATGAGAATAAATAAGTGTTTTTACGTGTTGAATTTTTCTGTGTCATTCATTATCTCATTCATAACCAATAATTTCCATTCTGTATCATTTTATTAATTATGCTTTTTTATTTGGTATAGTTTTGAAATAGAAATAATGCCAAATGCATTATTCTGGATGTTTTTTAAACATTTTAAATAATAGCATTAACAAATCAGGTGGAGCAGAAACCACTAAAAAAAACGAGGCGTCCCCGAAAAGCCTTATGAGTAGGAAACCTAAATCAAAAAGTTATGTCAAATTTATTAGCAGGTGCTTATTTAGCACAAGGCACAATTGGAAATGTTGGAATGCCAGGTGCTCCAATCGCAACATTTAGTTTAGTAGTAGTACCGTCACAAAATTCAGTATCGGGTACAGTAGTCGTTACTCAGGCAATACAAGGTCCTGATAGCCATATTGTTGTTCAGGTAACCGGAAAAATATATGCCACAGGAATAGGAAACGTTACGAAAGTAGTTAGTCTGCAAGGACAATACGTTCATAGTGTTCCGCCTCCTGCAATAGGATCTTTTTTGGCCAATTTTGATGCTCACTTAGCAATCGATAATGCATGGAACGGAACTGGAGGTTTTTCATATTATCAGCATAATGTTGAAAATGTACCGGTAGCGGCAGCAAAAAGCCTAAAAGAAGAATTGGTTTAGAAATAAATTTCTCCCAAAAACAAATTCAACAGGATAATAAAAATTTCCTGACTCAGTAAGAGTTTTGATTTAAAGATCGTCTGTTTAAGGCGGTCTTTTTTATTGAAATAATCCCGTTATCGGATCAACTTAAACCTATAAGAAAATGAATAAAAATACATTGTTATTCGTGTGCTGTTTTATTGTCTTTAAGATAATCCCGGGATTGAATAAAGTATAGATGTTTATTCTTTGAATTTAATCTTGTATAAATGGTAAATTTTTAAGAATAGTGTAATGGCCGACTTGTAAAATTATAAAGTTATGTTAATTCACTAAATGGAATTTTGTATTAAGTAATGGAAAGATATTTTTGTAAAAATCACTTTTATGGAATTATACTACACCTTTTCAATACTAATAGTATTGGCCTCTTTCTTCGCCTATTTAAATTTAAGATTTTTAAAACTTCCGGGAACTATTGGAATAATGATTATTGCCATGTTAGTTTCTGTAGGCATTCGTCTGCTGGGAGATTCTTATTTTCCGGACACTACAAAACATTTTTTTGAATTGATAAAAGAATTTGACTTCAACGAAATCTTAATGGGAGCAATGTTGAATTTTCTTCTTTTCGCTGGTGCACTGCATGTGAATATGTCTGATCTTAAGGAACAAAAAATTCCCATCATGATTTATTCTACGGTGAGTGTCGTACTATCAGCGTTAATTATTTCTATATTGCTTTACTATATTGCACCAATTTTGGGAATCAAAATTCCGTATATATTTTGTTTGGTTTTTGGGACCTTAATTTCTCCAACGGATCCAATCGTGGTGTTGGGCGTTTTAAAACAAGCAAAAGTTCCTAAAAGAATAGAAACCAAAATTGTTGGTGAATCGTTGTTTAATGATGGAGTAGCAGTAGTAATGTTTGCTGTCGTTCTAAAAATGGCAACCGATCCTACATTTGATATGACTTTTGGTTCTATCGCCTGGTTATTTGCAAAAGAAGGAATAGGCGGACTTTTATTAGGAGCTGTATTAGGATATACTGCATCAAGGGTTATGAAGAAAATCGACGATTATAAAGTCTCTGTCCTAATCACACTTTCTATCGTAATGGGAGGATTTTTGATTGCGCAAAGTCTTCACGTTTCAAGCCCGCTGGCGATGGTAGTCGCAGGATTGATTATTGGTAATTATGGTAAAAAAGTAGCCATGAGCGAAGTTACTCAGGATTATTTGGGTAAGTTTTGGGAACTTATTGATGAAATATTAAACGCTATTTTATTCTTATTCATTGGTTTTGAGTTGTTATTGTTACCAGATTTAAACAAACAATTACTAACCGGTTTTGTCGCTATTTTTATAGTGCTATTCGCCAGAATTTTTTCTATCGTTTTACCGTGGAAATTCTTTGATATATTTAAATTTTTCGGAATTAAATCTGCCTACAACAAAGGATCCTTAATGGTTTTAGTTTGGGGAGGAATTCGCGGTGGAGTTTCTATCGCATTAGTACTTTCTATGCCGGAAGGGGAATATAAAAACCTGTTGCTGGAAGTAACTTATATTGTGGTATTGTTTTCAATCGTAGTACAAGGACTGACTGTTGGAAAACTGGCCAAAAAGGTTTTGGAGAAAGAGTAAATGATTTAGAATATAGAATAAAGAAAATAGAGTAAAGAATAGGGATTTTACTTTAATAAAAAAGCCTGCAAAATTTTGCAGGCTTTTTTTATCGTTTGTCTTCTTTAGAATAATTTGAAACTCCGTTGATATCAATTGGATTTCCTAAAAATCGTGGTTCACGATTTCTCAAAACATCAAAAAAGGATTTAAAAATAGAACCGTATTCTCTAAAAGTAACATATTTGTATCCAAGATATTCTCCTGAATTAGCCGAATATCCAACAGATTTTATGCCTAGTTTTTGCCCAATATAAATTGCACGGTTCAAATGGTATTCCTGAGTGATTAAAGTGGCTTTTTTGATGTTGAAAATATGTTTGGCGCGATACATTGTAGAATAAGTATCGAATCCTGCATAATCAATAAATATTTTTGTGGTATCAACTCCGTGTTTGAAACAGTAATTTTTCATTACGGTTAGTTCGTCATATTCGTCACGGCCATTATCTCCCGAAAGTAAAATTTTATTAATTCGGTTGGCTTTATATAATAAGATTCCGGCATCCAATCGGTCTTTTAAATATTTGCTGGGCTGATCTCCATTAATTCCGGCACCAAAAATAATTCCCACATCGTTTTTAGGGAATTTTTTTAGGGAATAATAAATATGCTTTTTCGTTGTTGATTTTACATATAAATTTACCGAAATGATTGCTATTAACCCAAGAAGGGAAAGACAAAGGAATATTTTAAAATATTTTTTCAAGATGTATTTTGTAAGATTAAGATTTAAAAGGTGGTGAAGATAAATAACATTTATTTACAGTCAAAATCAAATTAAAAAACCGAAGTGTTTTTTGCTCCGGTTTCTAATTATCTAATATTCTAAGAAGTCTAACAATCTACAAAAGTCCCGCTCTCTTCAATAAAGCTTCCGGTTTTGGTTCCTGACCTCTAAAACGTTTGTATAAAATCATAGGATGTTCTGTTCCTCCTTTAGAGAGTACATTGTCTTTGAATTTTGCCGCTACTTCAGGATTGAAAATTCCTTTCTCCTGAAAGTATTCAAAAGCATCTGCATCTAAGACTTCAGCCCATTTATAGCTGTAGTATCCGGAAGAATATCCACCCTGAAAAATATGAGAAAATGCTGTACTCATCGCATTTTCTTTTACGTCTGGATAGAGTTGCGTATTGGCAAATTGTTCTGTTTCGAATGTTTTTAAATCTGTAATATTCGTTGGATCTTGTCCGTGCCAAGCCATATCTAACAATCCAAAACTCAATTGGCGTAAAGTGGCCATTCCTTCCTGAAAGCTTGCACTTTCCTTAATTTTTTGTACATATTCAATCGGAATAATTTCTCCCGTTTCGTAGTGGTTTGCAAACAAAGCCAAAGCTTCCGGTTCGTAACACCAGTTTTCCATAATCTGACTTGGTAATTCTACAAAATCCCAAAACACTGAAGTTCCGGATAAACTTGGATAAGTTGTATTGGCTAACATTCCGTGTAAACCGTGACCAAATTCATGGAACAAAGTCGTCACTTCATTAAAAGTCAATAAAGATGGTTTCGTTTCTGTTGGTTTGGTAAAATTGCAAACGTTCGAAATATGTGGTCTTTCGTTTACGCCATTTTTTATAGATTGTGATTTGAAAGAAGTCATCCAGGCACCGTTTCTTTTTCCTTTTCTTGGAAAGAAATCAGCATAGAAAATTGAAACTAAATTATCCTCTGCATCGGTTACTTCGTAAGTGGTAACTTCTTCATGGTATTTATCGATATCAAAAACTTCGGTAAATGTTAATCCGTATAATTTTTTGGCAACTGTAAAAGCACCGTTTAATACTTTTTCTAATTGAAAATACGGTTTTAGTTTTTCATCGTCTAAATTAAAAAGCTGTTGCTTTAGTTTTTCAGAATAATAAGCGCCATCCCATTTTTCTAATTGCTCAATTCCGTCCAGTTCTTTGGCGAAAGCCGTTAATTCAGCAAATTCTTTTTGGGCTGCAGGTTTTGCTTTAGCTAATAAATCATTTAGGAAAGAGAAAACTTTCTCCGGACTTTCGGCCATTCTTTCTTCCAAAACGAAATGTGCGTGCGTTTTATAACCTAACAAATTGGCTCTTTCGAAACGTAATTTCGCAATTTGTAAAACATTTTCCTGATTGTCGAATTCGTTCTTCTGAAAAGCTTTTGCTCCAAAAGCAATTGCCATTTTTTTACGCAATTCACGATTATCAGCATAAGTCAAAAACGGAACATAACTTGGATGGTCTAAAGTAAAAATCCAGCCGTCTTTTTCTTTGCCTTTTGCTAATAATCTGGCTGCTTCAATAGTTCCTTCAGGTAATCCTGCTAAGTCTTTTTCGTCAGTCAGATGCAATTCGAAAGCATTGGTTTCTGCCAAAACATTTTCGCCAAATTGCAGACTCAACCTCGATAATTCTTTGTCAATTTCACGAAGTTTATCTTTTTTGTCTTCCGGAAGATTCGCTCCGTTTCTGGAGAAGCTTTTGTATTTTTTATCTAAAAGAGTTGTTTGTTCCGGATTTAGATTTAATGTTTCCTTTTGATCGTAAACGGCTTTTATCTTCGCAAATAAAGCAGCGTTTAAAGTAATGTCATTTCCGAATTCTGATAATAAAGGCGAAACTTCCTGAGCGATTTTTTGCATTTCATCACTCGTTTCAGCCGAATTCAAATTGAAGAAAACACTCGAAAGGCGATCTAAAATATCTCCTGAGAAATCCATCGTTACAACAGTATTTTCAAAAGTTGGCGCTTCGGGATTGTTTACAATAGCATCAATTTCGGCTTTAGCCAAAGAAATTCCTTCCTGAAAAGCCGGAAGATAATCTTCGATTTTAATTTGAGAAAAAGGAGCTGTGTTATGTTTGGTTGTGAATTTTGAAAGTAAAACGTTCATTATAATGTAATTAATTTTATTAATTGAAGTAAAATTTTTGAATTCCAAAGATAGCAATTTATAAAAATCTAATCATCTATACAAAATCGATTCTCGGCATAAAATCCTCTTAAATTGTGTTATAGATATGTTATTTATTGCTGTAAGGGTTTTAAAAATTGTAAATTGAAAAAATACGATTAGAATATAAAATGCTAATCACAAATTGTAAAATAGAAAAATGATGAATTATCAAGTTGTTATAAAGAATATAGATACGGTTAATGAAGTAGAAGGATATTGGTCTGATGAAGATTTTGTTCAGTTATTAGAAAAATTCAATTATCCGGACGGGGGAACAGCAGATAAAGCGAGTTTACCGGAATTGTTAGAAATGGCTATTTCGGATTACGAACCTAATGAAGCTGCTGAAATAGTTTTGAAATACAAATTTGCTGATCGATTAGGCGACGGACAAATTGAGCAAATATCGCACAATATGTTAATTGATAAAGTTTGTGAGGAATATCCTGAAATCGATATGCAGGGAACTTTGTTTCATATCAATCAATTACTTTTTAAAGCATACAACGGAAAATTCCCCAATGCAAAAGCTTCTGTTGTTCATTTTTCAATGACACCAACAGAGGGTGAAGCACAAAAGCTGACAGCCGAAAATGTGCTGAAATTATTGAAAAATGGTTTATCTGATAGAAATCTTATCAAAAGATTGTTCGAAAATCAAATGTCTCAAAATATTCCATTTCCGGAAGCTGAGGCTATTGTTTGGGAATTGACAACAGAAGATAATGTGAATTATGATCTGGTTACTTCAGAGAATTGGATAAATAAAGAAGATATTACAGAATATGAATTTGAATCTGTTCTTGAGGAAATTGAAGATGAAGCATAATTTTAAAAAATATAATTAAAACAGAAAGGCTTCCGTAATGGGAAGCCTTTCTGTTTTAATATTCTATTCAGTAGCAGTTTATATTGAAAACTACGACTGAAAACTGAAAACTATTTCAATCCTTCAGCGGCTTTGTTAACCGCTGCTTTCAATTCTTCTTTGTAAGCAATAATCGTATCAAGTACTCTTTTGTCGTGACTTCCGATGATTTGTGCTGCTAGAATTCCGGCATTTTTTGCTCCGTTTAGAGCTACAGTTGCTACAGGAACTCCGCCCGGCATTTGAAGAATTGATAAAACCGAATCCCATCCATCTATAGAATTGCTTGATTTTACAGGAACCCCAATTACAGGAAGCGGCGACATCGAAGCTACCATTCCCGGTAAATGCGCAGCGCCTCCGGCTCCGGCAATAATTACCGAAATCCCGCGAGTATGAGCATTTTTACTGAAATCGAATAATTTTTCCGGTGTTCTGTGTGCCGAAACGATATCTACTTCAGTTTCGATATTAAATTGTTTTAGTATGTCGATGGCATCCTGCATGACTGGCATGTCAGAGATACTTCCCATTATGATGGCTACTTTGCTCATTTTATTTTATTTAAGATTAAAATGATTGAATGATTTAAAGATTACTATGATAGTCTTTAAATCATTCAATCTTTAAATTTTTTAATTATTCCGAAATCACTTTAATTGTATTCTTAACATCCTCGGCAATTCTTCTTGCTTCACCCATGTTTTCATTTACAATCGTAACGTGACCCATTTTTCTGAAAGGTCTTGTTTGTTTTTTACCGTAAATATGTGGAGTAACTCCATCCCATCCTAAAATGGTTTCAATATTTTCGTAAACCACATCTCCTGAAAAACCTTCGGCGCCTACTAAATTTACCATAACTCCCGCAACTTTACTGTCTGTGTTTCCTAACGGAAGATCTAAAATAGCGCGTAGATGATTTTCGAATTGTGATGTATAACTTGCTTCGATCGAATAATGACCTGAATTGTGCGGGCGAGGAGCGACCTCATTTACCAAAATTTCATCTTCGTGAGTTTGGAACATTTCAACTGCCAAAAGACCAACATGATTGAATTTCTCCGAAACATTCAAAGCAATTGCTCTGGCTTTTTCGGCTACTTTTTCGTCGATTCTGGCAGGGCAGATTACATATTCTACTTGGTTCGCTTCCGGGTGAAATTCCATTTCGACAACTGGGTAGGTTTTGATTTCTCCTGATGGGTTTCTTACTACGATAACGGCCAATTCATTTTTGAACGGAACCATCGTTTCTGCAATACATTCTACATTTGGTAAATCATCCATGTCTGAAATCTGACGAATGACTTTTACGCCATTTCCGTCGTAACCGAATTCAGTACATTTCCAGACAAACGGAATGGTGATTTCGTTATTTCCAACGGACTTTTGCAAATGTGCAGGACTGTCAAATCTTAAATAAGCGGCTGTTGGGATATTACTTTGAGTATAAAAATCTTTTTGAACGCCTTTATTCTGAATTCCTTTTAGGGTCTTTGGAGAAGGATATACTTTTAGGCCTTCTTTTTCGAGTTGCGTCAAAGCTTCAAGATTGACCAATTCAATTTCGAAAGTCAAAACATCGACTTGCTTTCCAAAATTGTAAACCGTTTCATAATCCATCAAGTCGCCTTTGAAGAATTTATTACAGGCAATTTTACTCGGAGCTTCGTCGCTCGGATCTAAAACATAAGTTTGTATGTCAAATTTTCGAGTGTCAGACAATAGCATTTTTCCTAATTGTCCGCCACCTAATATTCCTAATTTAAAATCAGAAGAAAAATAGTTCATTGTAGTTGCGTTTTTGCAAAGATACTTTTTAATCTTTTTTTTGCCACGAATTTCACGAATTTCATGATTTTTTTCCAATTCTAATTTCAACCAGAATACAATTTGTGGAATTTGTGGTTAACTTTTTTTAATTTGTGGTGAAAAATTTAACCGCAAAGTCCGCAAAGATTTACGCAAAGTTCGCAAAGTTTAATTGTTAGAAGGAGGCAAAGAACACAAAGCTTTATGTTAAGATTTGTAGATTAAAATTTGTGCTAATTTGTGAAATTTGCGGTTAACTAAAAAAATCATTTTAATCTTTTAATCTGTGGCAAAAAAGATTAAACGCAAAGTCCACAAAGGTTTCGCAAAGTTTTCATTTTTAAAAGAATGCAAAGAACACAAAGAACACAAAGCTATAAGTTAAGATTTGCAGATTAAAAATTTGTGCTAATTTGTGAAATTTGCGGTTAACTAAAAAATCATTTTAATCTTTTAATCTGTGGCTAAAATTACTTTTCGATTTTCTTCAACACTTCTTTAGCGACAGCTTTATAAGCTGCTGAATGATCTCCATAATCTTTGTTCAGGATAATTTGCAATTCAGGATGAATCCAGTCGTAATGATTTCCTAACACATATAAAGTTCTTATGGAGTAGGCTTTTGTGGCTACCTTTATGTCATTAATCAGCCAGTCGAAAGAAGCTTCAATGCAATCTTGTAAATTATCTTCTGAGAGGGAAATACTGTTTTCGTTTTTCTTATAATGTGATTTTACCAGAAGCTGAACCACTTTTGCAATAGGTCTTATAGCACTTTCATCTTTTAAAACCTTTAAATTAGAACAAAAGAAATCAAGATGAGGCTGGAGCCAGATTAATTCTTCGTAGGATACAAATTCTAAAATCCAACAAGCCTTATGGTTGTTTTTGTCTTCGGGCGAAAAACAAACCGACACCAATTCTCTAAATAAATGATGGTTTTCTAAAATATACTGAGCCGCCAATAGCCGGTTTTCTCTGTACGCATTTACATAGTCTAGTTTTGCTTGTAATTCAGATGGCATTTTTTTTGATTTAATACACATCTAAAATAAGTAATTTAGTGAAAACGTTCCATAATAATTTACAGGAAGTCCCGGATAATAATATCTTGGACTTGCATTTCCGACTGCAACGGCGTTGGGCAAAATCATTGAGGCATATTTTTCATCCGTAACATTGTTAATGCCGAAAGCTAAATTGGTATTCAAATTAGGAAGAATTTCAAAACGATAACCTGTTTTTAGATTGATGATTTGATAAGAATCTGAATAAGCAGAGTTGGCATCGTTTAGCGGAATTTTGTCTGTAAGCTGAAAATCGGCAGAAAAATAAATTCCCAAAGAAGTATTTAAAATTATTCCCGCGTTTACTTTATTCGATGCAACTCCGGTTAATTTATTTCCGGAATAATCATTTCCGTTATCGACAAAATCCTTAAACTCATACTTTCCTAATGAAGCTGCGATAAAAGAATTTAAACTGAGAAAGCGATTAATAGGCCAATTGTGTTTTGCTAAAACTTCGATTCCTTCATGAAGCGTTTTTCCGGCATTTATACCTTCGTATTGATCGTCGCCGATTCTTTTTGCTACTAATAAATCTTTTATTTCCATTCGGTAAACCGCAAATTCTGTATAAAGGCTTTTGTTGAAGAAGTAGAATTTTCCACCCGCTTCAAAATTATAACCGCTTTCAGGTTTTATATGCGGATTGATGTTGCCGGAACTTGTAAGTGTTTCTTCTGTGGCAGGCAATGAAAACCCCCGACTTGCTGAAAAGTATAAAGTTTTTTGCTCATTAGGTTTAAATAGGAAAGACAATTGAGGAGAAAAAATCCCATCATAACTATATTTTTCTGTTGAGTTCTTATTTGGGAGAAAGTTTGTCAGTTGAAAATGCGTTTCATTATAATTCAATCCCGCCTGAATTTCGAATTGATCTGAAAGCAAAGTTCTGATTTGCGAAAAAATATTGTAAAAATGTCTTTTTTGATCGGTTTCTGTTAATTGATTTCCTTGTAAGCTTCCTTGGCCGTTGTTGGTTTTGTAAAGATTCTCAAAAGTATTACCGTTATAATTATCCGTGAAATATTCGATTCCCGCAATAAATTGATTTTCTGTTTTTCCGATTTTAAAGTCTCCTGAAAATTGCGTTCTTCCTCCGGTTCCAAAAGTATATTGACGTAAAATATCAAAAGGGCGAGGTTCGTTACTGTCTTTATAATTGACAAATATTGAAGTAGTATTACTCAGATGATCATTAATTTTAAAATCATAAGCCAATCCGGCCAAAGTAGATTTATATTCTTTAAATCCTTTTGAAGCCACCCAGGTTGGTGCGCCAAGTTTTGGGTTAGAATCAAAAACCTCCTTAGTAATCGAACTAGGAATATAGGCTTTCAAATAAGTGTAATTCGAAAAATACGTCAGTTTGTTGTTTTTCTTTTTGAATAATTCTCCTGCAAGTGTAATTCCTTCGCGATTGTACGAACTGTTTTCTCTCCATCCATCGGTTTTAAGATTATGGTAATTGATATTCAGACTAGCGCTTTTTTCATTCACACTATAATTCAAACTGTTTTTAAGTAATCCAAACGAACCAAAAACGCTGCTTACGCTGGCATTTTCTCCATTGGTTTTCGAAAGTTGAGGTGAAATTAAAATCGCACCGCCCAAACCCGCGCCATAAATACTCGAAAGCGGCCCTTTGATAACTTCAAGTTGCCCAATATTTTCCAGATCGATATCGTCAATAACCGTTTCGCTATTTCCGGATGTCAGCGGAATACTGCCGTAAAAAGCCCTGATTTTATTAGTTCCGTAAGGAGATCTTGCACCAATACCACGAATCGAAATCCGGGTTGTCGTAAAATTCGATGATTGCATGAATACTCCGGGAATTGTATTGATTACTGTGCTGATATCTGTCGCATTATTTTGCAAAAGATCTTTTTTGGACAAAATACCAATTGCGGCCGGCGTATTTTGCAAGCGCGTATTAATATGAAGCGGACTAATAACAACTTCGTCCAGTTTTTGTGTTTTGACAGAATCAATAGTTTTGCTTTTTTTTTCTTGTGCTTTACTATTATGAAAAATGCAAAACACAAAAAGTAGAAAACAATATTTTTTTAAAATCATAAAAGAGTTTTGATCAGTTTTTGCGCATAATTTTAAACACATAGAAACATAGCTTTTGATGGCGTAAAAAAGGCATTTCACTTAGCATTAATTCACATGAGCTATGTGAAAGAAATGTGTTTCTTTTCAATGACCTTTTCGCAAAATAAGACCTATGTTTCTATGTGTTTAAAATTATTCGCTTAAAGTTTGGGATTTGGAATTTAAAAAATTTGGGATTTATTTTTTCGCCGTTACCTTCCAAATCGTATTTCCACTATCATCATTTACCAAAAGCGATCCGTCTTGCATAACAGTTACTGCAACAGGACGTCCATAAACTTCGGCTTTATCAGCATTAGAAATAAATCCGGTTAAAAAATCTTCAGGTTTTCCGGAAGGTTTTCCGTTGGCAAAAGGAACAAAAACTACTTTGTACCCAGAGATCTTAGCGCGATTCCAGGATCCGTGCTGACCAACGAAAGCCCCGTTTCTGTATTTTCAGGGAAAGCAGTTTTATTATAAAAAGCCAATCCCAAAGATGCCGTGTGAGCACCAACAGGAACGTCAGGAACAATAGCTTTGGCAGCAAGATCTTTACGTTCGCCTTTCATTCTTGGGTCAGGGTTGTTTCCGTAATAAGAATACGGCCAGCCATAAAAGCCGTCTCTTTTTACGCTGGTAATATAATCAGGAACCAAGTCATCGCCCAATTCATCACGCTCGTTAACCGCGGTCCATAATTCCTTATTTATCGGATTCCAATCCATTCCAACAGGGTTTCTGAGGCCTGCGGCATATATTTTTTCTCCAGTTCCGTCGGGATTGATTTCTAAGATATCGGCACGACGCACTTCTTTGTCCATTCCGTTTTCACCAACATTACTTCCGGAACCTACAGAAACATAGATTTTTGTTCCTTCAGGGTTTACAATTATATTTCTCGTCCAGTGATTGTTGTAACCTCCGGCGGGAAGTTCGAGAATTTTGGTTCCTTTTGCTTCTAGTTTCAAAGGTGCATTTTTATACGGATAACGATAAAGTCCGTCAGTATTGGCAACATAAAAAAAGTCTTTCAGAACTAACATTCCAAAGGGTCTGTTGAGGTCTTTTAGAAAAACTTCACGAGTCTCAAACTTTCCGTCTTTGTCTTTGTCACGAAGAATTATGATTTGGTTTTTACTGGTTCTTGTGCCGCTTTCGACAACAAAAATATCATTGTTAGGCGCAATATAAGTCCAACGCGGATTCTCGAAACCATCAGCAAATTTTGTAACGGTGAAGCCTTCCGGGGCTGTTGGTGTTTTTCCTTCCGGCCAGCCAATCACTTTGCTGTTATTCGTTTTCGATTCAGTTGCATACGGCGGCGGTAAAGTAAGATCGCCAATCGCGGTTTTTACAATCGTATTGGGTTGTTTCGCGAGAGTCTCTTTTTCTTCTTTTTTTACCTGCCCGTTGCAGGCTGTCATTATTGCCAGTAAGGATATCGAATATAGTTGCGCAGTAGTTTTCATGCTGGTTCGGAGTTAATTGTTTATAGAACAACAATTTAGTAAAATAAAAAAGAGTTGCAAGAAAATATTTGTAAATATTATGTGATATTTAACATTCTTAAAAAAATATGTGTCCAACCTATTTTGATACTTACAGTTTGGTTGTAATTCTGTATCTTTGCGCATTATTTTAAACATAAAAATAATGATACAACTTCACGATAAACAATTTGTTCCGTTTATTTCGGCCAAAGAAATTGATTTTGCTTTAACTAAAATAGTGGCTCAGGTAGAAGATGATTTTAGAGACGATACCCCAATTTTTATTGGTGTTTTAAATGGTGCATTTATGGTTGTTGCCGATTTTCTGAAAAAATACAAAAGCCCCTGCGAGGTTTCATTTATAAAAATGGCATCTTATGAAGGAACTGAAACTACTAACGCTGTAAAAGAATTAATAGGTATTAATCAGGATTTGACTGGCAGAACCGTGATTATCATTGAAGATATTATAGATACCGGAAACACAATTGAAGAATTAAAACACATATTTAAAGAACAAAATGTAAAGCATTTTAAAATTGCAACTTTGTTTTTTAAACCGGATGCCTATAAAAAAGACATCAAAATAGATTACATCGGAATCAGGATTCCAAATAAATTCATTGTTGGTTACGGATTGGACTACGATGGTTTAGGACGAAATTTAGCCGAAGTATATAAATTAGCAGAATAATTATCAACATACACACAACTATATATTCATTTAAAACTTCTTATAAAAAACAGAAGTAACAACACTCACTCATATTATGATTAACATTGTTTTATTTGGAAAGCCAGGAGCAGGAAAAGGAACTCAGGCAGAATTTTTAAAAGAAAAATACAAATTAACGCACCTTTCAACAGGAGATATTTTTCGTTTTAATTTGAAAAATGATACAGATTTAGGTAAAAAAGCAAGGGTTTTTATGGACAATGGAGAATTAGTTCCTTGCGAAGTTACAACTGCAATGTTAATAGATGAGGTGAATAAAAATCCTGATACAGAAGGTTTTTTGTTTGATGGTTATCCAAGAACATTAGATCAGGCAAAAGCGCTGGATCAATTTTTGCCAACAATTGGATCAGGTGTTACTGCTACAATCGCATTAGAAGCTGATGACGAAATTTTGGTAGCACGTTTGTTAGAAAGAGGAAAAACCAGTGGAAGAGTAGACGATCAGGACGAAGAAAAAATTCGTGTAAGATATCAGGAATACAATGAGAAAACTGCTCCGCTAATTGGATATTATAAAGAACAAAATAAGTTTCACGCCGTAAATGGTATCGGAACTATCGAAGAAATTACAGAGCGATTAACGTCAGTTATAGATAATTTGTAGAAGCTTTTTCCAGCTGCCGTTTCAAGTCCTAACTAAAAAAACTATTTTTCTATATCGTAAACAAGCTTCTCCTGATACTTTTAGGAGTGAGTTGTTTTCAGAAAAGAAGAATTAGTTTTTTTAGCTCCGGGCTTTTTTCTTCTCCCGTAAATGGGATTGACTATGGAATATTTAGATTGCAAATTATATTTATAAACTATTAAATAACGAATAACCCTCAAATTGGAAATACTAATAATATTTTTTCTAATACTATTAAATGGAGTTTTCTCTATGTCTGAAATTGCACTTATTTCAGCAAGAAAAAACAGACTTGAAACTGCCGCAAAAAAAGGAAATAAAAGTGCCAAAATTGCGCTCGACTTAGCCAATTCACCAAATAAGTTTTTATCTACAGTACAAATCGGAATTACCCTTATCGGGATTTTGACAGGTATTTATAGTGGTGATAAAATCACGATAGATGTAGAAACATATGTGAGCGGATTTGCTGTTTTAAGACCTTACGCACATTCAGTAGCAGTGGGTATTGTCGTGGTAGTTTTAACATTTTTCTCATTAGTTTTAGGAGAGTTATTGCCAAAACGAATCGGGTTAAATTATCCGGAAGCAATTGCTAAAATGGTGGCATTGCCAATGAAAATAATCTCGATCATTACCGCACCGTTTATTTGGATGCTTACGACTTCGACTGATTTTTTATTGAATGTTTTCCAAATAAAACCTTCTGCAGACGGTAAAGTGACTGAAGAAGAAATTAAAGCAATTATAAAAGAAGGAACAGAGGGCGGAGAAGTTCAGGAGATTGAACAGGATATTGTGGAGCGTGTTTTTCATATTGGTGACCGAAAGGTAAATTCGTTAATGACACACCGTAAATCGGTAGACATGCTGCCTTTTAATGCTGATAAAGCTAAAATAAAAGAACTGGTTTTAATGGATTTGCATACCATTTATCCCGTGTACAGAGATAATTATGACGATATAGTAGGAATCGTAACCCTAAAAAATATATTTGCGAATATCGAAAGCGACCATTTCGATTTAGGAGCAATAATGACAGATGCTCCTTATTTGATGGAGCAGACAACAGCGTATAAAGCACTTGAGAATTTTAAAAGAACCGGCGTTCATTATGCATTAGTTTCTGATGAATATGGAGTTTTTCAGGGAATAATTACATTAAATGACATTTTGGAAGCGTTAGTGGGTGATGCATCTGATTTTTATAAAGATGAATTTCAATTAATAGAAAGAGAAGATGGTTCGTGGCTTGTTGACGGACATTATTCATTACACGATTTCTTAACTTATTTCGAATTAGACGAGTTGACAAATGATTACGAAGTAAATACAGTGAGCGGGATGATTATGACCGAGCTTTCTCATATTCCGAAAGAAGGCGAAAAATTAATCTGGCAAAAATTTGTGTTAGAAGTCATCGATATGGATGGCGTAAAGATTGATAAAGTGTTGGTAAAAGCACTAAAAGAGTAAGAAAATAAAATAGTTTTCAGTCGCAGTTTTCAGTCAGAGTTTGACCGAAAACTGCGACTGCGACTGAGAATAAAAATTTGTTTCAGGTTTTTGTTTCAGGTTTCAAGTTAAGTGTGTTACGCCAATTTGAAACCTGAAACTTTAAACTTTAAACTATACATAAACAAAAAGAAAATGACAGAAGGAAATTTTGTAGATTATGTTAAGATATATGTTTCTTCCGGAAAAGGAGGAAAAGGATCTACACATTTACATAGAGAGAAATTTATTGAAAAAGGAGGCCCGGACGGAGGTGATGGTGGTCGTGGTGGACACGTATATTTAGTTGGAAATAAGGGACTTTGGACACTTTTTCATTTAAAATTTGCTCGTCATATTAAAGCCGGACACGGTGGAGACGGAGGAGGAGATCGTAGCACGGGTGCTGATGGAGATGATAAATTTATCGAAGTGCCTTTAGGTACAGTTGTAAAAGATAAAGAAACCGGAGAAACCTTATTCGAAATTACCGAAGACGGCGAAAAACAGATTCTTTCAAGAGGAGGAAAAGGTGGATTAGGAAACTGGCATTTTAGAAGCTCAACGAATCAGACACCAAGATATGCTCAGCCAGGTTTGCCGGGTGTAGAGATGGATGTAATTCTTGAATTGAAAGTTTTAGCAGATGTTGGTTTGGTAGGTTTTCCTAATGCCGGAAAATCAACTTTATTATCTGTATTGACTTCTGCAAAACCAAAAATTGCCGATTATCCTTTTACAACCCTAAAACCTAATTTAGGAATTGTAGCATACAGAGATTTTCAATCTTTTGTAATCGCTGATATTCCCGGTATTATTGAAGGTGCAGCTGAAGGAAAAGGTCTAGGGCATTATTTCCTGCGTCACATTGAGCGTAATTCAACACTGCTATTTTTAGTTCCTGTTGATACGCCGGATATTAAAGGGGAGTATGATATTCTGGTTAACGAATTGACCAAGTACAATCCGGAAATGTTAGACAAAGAACGTCTTTTAGTAATCTCAAAATGTGATATGCTGGATGACGAACTGAAAGCAGAATTGAAAGTTGAACTTGATGTCGCTTTCAAAGATATTCCTTATATGTTTATCTCGTCAGTAGCCCAACAAGGACTGACTGATCTTAAAGATAAACTTTGGAAGATGTTGAATGAATAAGAACAATATTTTATTAGATACAAAACCCGACAAATTTTTTAATTGTCGGGTTTTTGTTTAAAAACAAAAAAAACAAATTATTTCAGATGAGTTTAGTCAGAAAACTAAAGTCCGAAATTTTTAGAAATTCCAATATTGAAACTCTTTCCAAAATCAAAGGCAAAACGTTCTTTTCTTGGGGAATTTGTTCCGTCAATATTGTCGTAATTAATTCCTCCAATAGAAAAATTGAGTGCCAGTCCTCTTTTGATATTAATATATAATCCAGGTTCAAGGCTAGCATAGACTCCCTTTGCATTATTAGAAGAACTGTTTTGATATCCGGCACCTAAGTCGGTATAAAAAGAAAATAAATCAGAAATGTCAGCTGAATAACGGACGAACCCTCCCGTTTTATAATTTTCAGTTTTTTCAGAACCTTTTGTATTTAAGGTTGCAATAGCACCTTCAACACCAATTGTCCAATGATCTCCAAATTGATATCCTATTTTAGGAGAGAATTCAAAATTTGTGGATTTGTCGTCTCCAATTTTTTCTGATGTAAAACCAATATTTCCACTTAAAAGAATTGATCCTTTTTGAGCATTTGTGATCGTTGCAACAAATAGTGCAACTGTTAATAGTAATTTTTTCATTTTACTTTAATTAAATAATTGGAGCAAACTTATGGAATTAAAATTTGTAAGAAAAAGTTTGTTTTGATTTTTTGTAATTGAAAGTTTATTTTTATAAATAAAAGGACTAATTAAGAAGCTTTGGCTTTTTTTATTTCAAATTTTAAGAATTATATAAAATTAGAATTGTCGGAAACGATTATATTTTTCTATTTGTAGAATTGTGAATTTCGTAAAATTGTCTTAAAATGTGTTGAGTATCTTTTGGTTTTAGTGACTTGTGCTATTTTTTGTTGCGAAAATGAATTATATTCGCGTCACTTAAACAAAATAACATGAAAAAAATAGTTTTATTCTTGACCATGTGCTTAATGGCTTTTCCTGTAAAAGCTGATGAAGGAATGTGGTTTTTGATGTTTATCGAAAGATTGAACCATAGAGATATGGAAAAAATGGGCTTACAATTGACGGCCGAAGAAATTTACAGTATTAATCATCATAGTTTAAAAGATGCGATTGTACAGTTTAATGGAGGCTGTACTGCTGAGATCGTTTCTAAAAACGGATTGGTTTTAACGAATCACCACTGTGGGTATAATGCAATTGCTGAGCTTTCTACAGCTGAGCAAAATTATTTAAAAGATGGTTTCTGGGCAAAAGAGAAAAGTGCTGAAATGAAACCTAAATCATTATACGTTCGTTTCTTTGTTCGAATGGATGATGTTTCTAAAAGAATTTTATCTAAGGTAAATGATCAAATGTCTGAAACTGAAAGAAACAAAATTATTCAGCAAGAGATTAATCTAATCGAAAAAGAAAACAACGAAGGCGGAAAATACACTGTTTCTGTTCGTCCTTTCTTTCAGGGAAATGAATATTACTATTTCGTTTATCAGGATTATACAGATGTTCGTTTAGTAGGTACACCTCCTGAAAGTGTAGGTAAATTTGGGGGAGATACTGATAACTGGGAGTGGCCGCGTCAAACAGGTGATTTCTCTATGTTTAGAGTATATGCTGATAAAGACGGAAATCCTGCAGAATATTCAAAAAACAATGTGCCCTTGCAGCCTAAACATTACTTGCCAGTAAGTATTAAAGGAGTTAAGGAAAATGATTTTGCAATGATTTTAGGATATCCTGGAAGAACAAATCGTTGGATGCCAGCCGGCGGAATCGAACAAAATATAAAATATGCTTATCCTGCATGGGTTGAAGGTGCTAAAACCGGAATGGATGTAATGAAAAAGTATATGGACAAAGATGCAACAGTTCGTTTGCAATATGCGTCTAAATATGCTTCGACAGCAAATTACTGGAAAAACCGTCAGGGTATGATTGACGCTTTAACAAAAGCCGGAACAGTAGATGTTAAAACGGCACAGGAAGATAAGTTCTATGAGTGGGCAACTAAACCGGCTAATAAAGAAAAGTACGAAAATGTAATTCCTACTATTAATGATTATTACAGATCGACAAATTTAAAAGCAACTCACGACAATTACTTAATGCAACTTTTGCGTACTTCAAGTTATGCAGCAGGACCGGCAAATTTAGGAAATGCATTGATTGCTTATTATAACGAGAATGATGCTAAAAAAGCAGAAATGTTACCTAAGATCAATGCATTGATCGATAACATTTATGGTGAATTTTATGCACCGCTTGAAAAAGATATTTTTGCTGCACAATTGAACTTATATACTTCAAAAGGGGCAGAGTATGGTTTAGGTACGCAAGTAGCTAAAATGAAATCAGAGAATAAGGGTGACTTTACTGCAGATGTTGCAAAGGCAACTGAGATAAGTTACTTTACAACTAAAGAAAAAGTATTGGCATTTATGGCTAATCCAAAGCCATTAGCAATTGTACATGATCCTTTGTACATTATTTCTAATGATTTGATGACAAAATACCGTGCTAAAACGGATGATCAGGCTAAAGCTGATGATGGTTTTGCAACTGCTTTCCGCGAATTGGTTGAAGGATTAAGAGAATCAAAATTAAATGCGATTCAGTATCCGGATGCTAACTCTACTTTGAGACTGACTTACGGAAAAGTTCGTGCTTTGCCTGCAGATCCAAGAAACGATGCTAAAATTAATAACTATACGACTATGGAAAGTATGGTGAAAAAATATAAAGCTGGAGACCAGGAATTTGATTTGCCAAAACGTTTGTTAGAATTAAACAAGAAAAAAGATTACGGACAATATGCTGACAAAGCAGGATATATGCCAATAAATTTCCTTACAGACAATGATATCACAGGAGGAAATTCTGGTTCACCGGTTCTGAACGGAAAAGGAGAATTAATTGGAATCGCTTTTGACGGAAATATTGAAGCTATGGCTGGAGATGTTATTTTTGATCCTAAATTGCAAAGAACGATCAACGTAGATATTCGTTACGTACTTTGGATTATTGATAAATACGCAGGAGCTAAGAATATTATTGACGAATTGACTATTGTAAAATAATCTCAATTTATTTATAAAATTAAACCCGACAAGTTTTAAAGCTTGTCGGGTTTTTTGTTTTTTTTCCGCCACGAATTCGCGACGGAAAATCTTTTTACAGCATGTTTTCGGAATTTGTAATTTCCTATTTAGAATTTTAAGAAGTTTTGTTAATTCACCTTTATTCTAATTCCTTTTGTATGACTTGAAAATTCCGGAGCATACATACTCTCAATAGTGGTAACTCCGTTAGAGAATTCACCGCTGTTGTTTACTCTTATATCATATTCAATTACATAAGTTCCTTTGTTGATCTTATCAAAGAAGAAATGTGTTGCGGCATCTTTTGTATTCATATAATAACCCAATCGATCTTTGTATTGGTATTCGGATAATACATTTACAGGTTCAAAGCAAGAAGCTCTCATGTCTTTCAGATGAACAAATTCCATGTCTTCTGTAGATTTTATAATCAATCTTACGGTGACTAAATCGCCGGTTTTTAAAGAATTTTTGCTGGTGATCCTTTCCAATTGATCGCCATTAAGAGTGTTTTTCTTTAGATACAATTCTTTAGCAACAGATAAAATAGCGCCCGAGTTCGTTTTGATTTTATCCAGATCTTCAAAATATTGCCAGTAAACGCCGCCAAATCCGGGAACTTTCGATTTGTTCTCGATTTTGATAGAAGCCATTTCTTTTTTGACTTCATCAGCTTTCCAGTTCAGTTTGATATAACCCGTTTCAGCTTCTTTCTCGTTTTCGGCTAATTTTTTAGTTAGGATCCTTTCATTGCCAATTTTGATAATCGTATTGTCTTTCACACTTAGCCAATCATTGCCTTGCATCAATAAAGCATAAACAGCTTCTGTTGTCGATTTTGTTGTCGGCCAGTTTTTGGTTTGTTTGTTTTTTAACAACCACACTTTCATGGCATCTACAGATTTGGTGTCGTGATTTACTTCGGCGAAAGCCTCAATTAATAAAGCCTGAGTTTCTATAGGCGCCTGATACCAGTAATAACCTGCTTTATTGGCGATCCAGTACATGCCCCAATCTTCGTTGTTAGAAGCTGTTTCTTTTAGGTTTTCTAGGATTTTTTTAGCCGATTCGCTTTCTCCAAAACGGTTTAAAGTCAAAGCAGCTAACCCTTTTTCATAAATAGAATAAGACAACCAGTCTCTTTTAGCGGTTTCTAAATACATTTTAGTTGCTTTTTTTAGCGTATCAGAAAGTGGGTATTTGTCTAAATAAAAACTTCTGGTATACAGATAATGCAAATCAGAATACGGATTGATCCAAAGTAATTTCTCTGATTTTTTTAAATTTTTGGTTCTTTCTTTATAATAATCTAAGAATTTATTATCCAGAAATGGTATTCCGGTTTTGGCGATTTGATCGATTTTAGAATTGTTATTTTCTGTTTTGTTCAGTTTTGATAAATGACCTAAACCAGCCAGAATATGTCTGGTGATATATTCGCTTTCAGAACTTCCGTCAAACCATGAAAATCCACCTGAAGGTTTTTGCTTTTGTTTCAATTTATCGAAAGTAGCTTCCTGCGACGTTTTCATTTTCTCTAAATCAAACAGAAGCGCCAGATTCTTTTTCTTTTCGTCTTCGCTTTGGGAATCATTTAACCAGGGAGTTTCTGCGAGGATTATAGATTTTAGTTCTTCGTTTTCTTCTAATTTAGAATTCAATTTCCCGTTTTTTCTCCAGTTTTCAAAAACGGTTGCAATTTTCGGATTGCTCGAAATGATTTCTGAAGCCAAAGCATTGGCATAAAAACGAGCAAAAGTTTGCTCTGCACATTCATGTTCGTATTCCATTAAATAAGGCAGGGACTGAATCGCGATCCACGAAGGGTTTGATGTGTACTCTAATGTAAGCTGATGATTTTTTAAAGTTGTTGAATTGTTATTTTTTAAATTCTCAAACGTATATTCTTTCGTCGAATTCTCACGAACCCAAATTGGGATACTTTCTGTAACCAACATATTATTGGTCAAAACCGGAAGTATGTTTTCTTCTCCATCCGAAAAATTACCGGATTTGGCCAGAATTTTATATTGCACACCTTGCAAACCTTCAGGAATTGAAATCGTCCAGCTTGCCGTTGTATTTCCAAAAGCACCAACTGTAAAGTTTCTCACGTTTTTTGCGTTTAGCATTTTGGCATCAATTGGCTGCATGGTTACAGCATCAAAAAACTGTAAAATGGCGATTCCTGTTTTTGCCTGATCGGTAACATTGGAAATTTTGGCAGAGATTACAATTGTGTCTTTTTCTCTAAGGAATCTGGGGAAATTAGGTAAAAGCATTAATTCTTTTTGCGTCACCACACTTTTCTCCAGATATCCTGAAACAGCATCTTTATTATGTGCTAATAAACGAAGTTTCCAAGCCGTTAAAGCTTCGGGAGATGTAAAGTTGAAACTTACTTTTCCAGTTGCATCCGTTCTTAAATTCGGTAAAAACAAAGCGGTTTCAGAGAGATTTTTTCTTGCTTTTACCTGAGTTAGGGCGTCCAGGGCTTTTTTGGTTGTGATGATTATTACTCCGTTTGCGCCTTTACTTCCGTAAAGTGCAGTTGCTTCGGGGTCTTTTATAACATCTATTGAAAGAATATCTGCTGCATTTATGTTATTAATGTCACTGGCGGGTTCTCCATCAACTACATACAGTGGCGTTTTTCCATTGATTGTTGAATTTCCTCTGATCGTAAGTCCTGCGGCTCTTCCGGCGAGAGCTTCTGGAGCACCGGCTGCACTGTAAACATTATTATCTTCCTGAACCTCTTCTGAACTAACTGATTTTTTAAATTTTACGGCGGCAGCCGTCATACTTCTTTTTGTTGTTTTTCCGTAACCTACAACAACAACTTCATCTAAATCATTTGAGTCTTCTTCTAAAATAATAGTAATATTTTTTTGGTTATTTATTGAAATAGTTTGACTTTTTGAGCCAATATAACTAAAAACAAGTTCTTCTGTTCCTGCTGCTTCAATTTCGAAATAACCATCATAATCTGATGATGTGCTTCTTTGAGTTCCTTTTACTGTAATTGTAACTCCTGGAAGAGGTTCGTTTAATTTATCAGTAATTGATCCGTAGATTATTTTTGCATTTTTAGGTTTCTTCAGCTTTTTAGTCAGTTGTTTTTGATATTCTTTTTGAATGTAAAAAGCTCTTTGGTCATTATTAAAATCAAATCCAAACCACATTAATTTAGTGCTTTCATTATTAAGCTCAATAGATCTGTATGGAGAGTTTAAGTTGTTTATAGATGCATATATTTTATCAAAACCTAAGCGTGATTTTTTATTGCTTTGGTCACTTTTATAATCATAAAAATCTAAGAGATTCCAGTTCTTTGTAGCAAATTGATCCAGTGAACTATCATACATAGAAGCTAAAACTTCGGCTTCGTTTTTAGTATTTATAGCGTTTAATTTAAATGACCAGTTTTCGCTGCTTCCGGGTTGGATTTTATTTCTAAAACTTTCTACGCTGAATTCTAATTTTGAAGATGTGTCTTTTAAGGCTACGTCGATCTCATTATTAAAAGTTTCATTTTCAAAAATACTTTCAAAACTTATTTTTAGAGTTTCTGCAAATTCTTTTTTGATCGGCGTTTTAAGTGTTATTTCGTTGTTTTGAAGATGATAAGTTTCCTGAGAAAATATTTCACCTTCATAATTTCCTGTGGTGATAATATAAAGTTCATGAACAACCGATGTGATTTTTAATGTTATAAAACCATCTTTTTTAGGATCTGCATTAATTTGATTGATTTTGAGTAATTTACTACTGTCGAATTTGTCTTTACTTTGAACAAGTTCAAAATCAGAAATACTTTCAATTCTATTTTTGAAAGTGTCATTAGCCGAGAAAACAACTTTGTAATTTCCGGATTTATAGTTTGAAATAAAGTCTAATGGCAGAGTTTTGTCTTTTTGAGTGTCTATGGTTTTAGTAAATACCAAAATCTTTGTAATACTATCTTTTGTGCTTTTATTCTTTTCATAGGGAAATAATTTCTCGAATTCCGGATCAGAGATCGTTTTGATATCCGGTTGGGGAAATGTTCTTTCTTTGAATTTATCCGAAAATGGACTTACATAATAGATGTTGATTTCGCCTTTAGCAGCTAAAAATTCGCCATTCAAATTCGTGCTTGCAAGTTTGACTTGATTTTTGTTTTTAGTTTCAATTAAATTAGGAATAGAGGCGGTAAGAACTAAATCATGATACCCCACTTTTACTGTAGTTTCATTTTCGTGGGTCTCACCATTAATATCGGTTACATTGGTTTTTATACGGTAATTAAAAACAGGTAATTGATCTTTTTTACTGTTTTTAGAAGGTAAGGCAACAAAATCAATAATGAACTTACCTGAAGCATCGGTTTTAGTTTCGCCAGAAGCTACAATCTCATTATTGTCCTGTGCATAATAATTTC
Source organism: Flavobacterium aquidurense (assembly GCF_002217195.1). Classification (NCBI taxonomy): domain Bacteria; kingdom Pseudomonadati; phylum Bacteroidota; class Flavobacteriia; order Flavobacteriales; family Flavobacteriaceae; genus Flavobacterium; species Flavobacterium aquidurense. The sequence goes on from NZ_MUGR01000022.1 coordinate 49,650, forward strand.
TATAATAACTTGTATATCGGTTTACAGTATAGGTTACTTTAGCATCAGAGATATTACTTCCCGCAAAGGCTTTGGCTGTTCCTTTTACTTTAATCGATTGGTTAATCTGAAAGCTTTCTTTTTTAGGATCAAAGGTCACTTAAAATTTAGGGCGTTTGTATTCTTCGACCCTAAATTCTATTTCTGAATTTTTGAGATCTACATGATCCCAAAACGGATGGTCGTCTTCGTCTTGGTTGTAAAAGGGATCATTTTCGTAAGTAACAGGTTCTTCAGCTTTTAATGTAAAAGTTCCCGTAATTCCGGTTTTGGGTAATGTAAATTCGCCAGAGAATGAACCAAATTCATTTGTGGTTATATCAAACTCTTTTAAAGTAGTATTATTAGTGTCTTCAATAATAATTTTGAAAGTGGTTTTAGGGACTATGCTGTTCTTATTGTTTTTTTTATGAATTGCGATTCCTTTAAAATAGATCGTTTGCCCCGGACGATAAATGGCCCTGTCGAGATAAAATTCCACTTTTCCATCCGTGTAATTGTCATTTTTACTATTTTCCGTGAGATATTCAGAATTATAATTTATGTAGTTTTTATGTATTGTAAGCGTATCATTTTCTGTTGTTACTATTAAATTTTCGTAATTATAGTTGTTGAGTTTTTGACTATTAATGGCTATTCCATTCTTATTGGTTTTAATAGAAAATGAAGGAGATTTAATAGTTGCATTTTCTATTGGTTTTCCGGTTTTTCGATCAAGAACCTGATACGTTTCTTTTGATTGTGTTTGAGAAGCCAAAACAGATAAGTTGGAAACGGAAAGGATTTCATAAGAAAATGCTTTTTTGCCTTTTAAATCTGAGTCACTTTCAAAATAAACCAAATAAGAACCTTTTTCTAATTGCGGCAAAAGAACTTCTGTGGTGTATTCGAAAAAGTCTTTTTTATCTGTAAGTACATAATTTGCACTTTTAAGAGGTTGTGATTTTTCGATAATAGAATTTCCGATACTATCTTTTTTATAATTTGATTTTTCAAATTCACTAAGCTGATTCTGATTGATTTTATAAAATGATATTTTTAATCTTTCTAAGTTTTTATAACGAAAAGAAGCTCTTGTGTTTTCGTTTTCATAAGTATATTTTTGAAGTTGAGCTTGTATGCTTTTATAGAGAAGGTTTTCTTTTTTTTGTAGGGCTAATTTGTATGTATTAGATCGATTATTAACATTTATAATACTGTCTAAAGTTGCGAGGGCTTTAATGTTATAATTCGGATGAGTTTCTTTTGATGCTTTTTGAATTAAAAACGCAGCTTTTTCCAATTGTATTTTTTGAATTAAAAACTCATCAGTTGTATTTTTTTGCAGTTTAATTAATAGTGAAAGATAGTTGTCATCAATATCTATTAAATTGGTTTTGGTAAACTGTATACGCTCCCATTGATTTTCTGTTGATGGATTGTTTTTCTCTTGTTTTTGATATAATTGGAGTAGTAAGCGTAAATTTTCATTAGATACAAAATCAAAGTTCAATTTTATGAAATCATTTGAGCTTCCTAAAAGTTGCTCTTTAATAGCTGTAAAATCACTTTTTTGAATCTCCCATTGACGGATTTTTGCCGTATAAACTGCTATGTTTTCCTTAATAACATAATCATATAAAGTTTGCTTTTTGAATTTTTCTAAAGTAAAATAATCAAAAATTGCTTCATATTTTGTTAACGATGTGTTTTTTAAGATGGCTTCATTTTCTAATGTATTACTTAAAGAATTATTAATTTGATCAGTAAAGTTTTTTTCAGTCCATGTCAAAAAATCTTCATTTAAGCTTGCGGTATTTGTTCTGCTTCTGATTTGATAATTATTTCTTGAATAATAGTCACTCAGACACTTTGCATAAACCAAATTCAGAATGGATTTTGAAGGTATAGAAACCCGATTGATGTCAGCTATTAGATTGTTTAAGATTTTGCTCTGTGCATTTTCATCAATTACCTGAAGATATTTAGATTGATAAAAAAAACATTTTATCATTTGCACTTCGTCTTTTTTTGAAACTGCTTTTTTGTAAATTTTGTCAACTATTTCATTTGCTGATTTTATCTTCCCTTCGTTTTCAAAGTCAATAACTTTATCCCATTTCTTGTCAGTTTGTTGCGCAAATAAAGTCATTGAGAACAATAAGAAAACAAATAATATATTTTTCATAAGTGAGTTTTAGAATATAGAGTGTTGTTTTTTGATAAAGGTTGGGAAGCTTTAAAAATAAATTTCGTACAAATTACTAATTTATCTCTAAAAGCAAATGATACATTTTATATTTCCTTATTTTTGAAAAATAATTAACGGGTTTTATTAGTTATTTGCTATTTCGATTAACCGATTAAACAGTTTAACGATCAAACATTTTAAATGAGAACACATTTCATCGCAATAGGCGGAAGTGCCATGCACAACTTAGCATTGGCATTACATAATAAAGGATATCAGGTAACGGGTAGCGATGATGCTATTTTTGAGCCATCAAAATCAAGATTGGATAAAAAAGGAATTTTACCCGCTGAATTGGGCTGGTTTCCTGAAAAAATAACGGCTGATATTGATGCTATAATTTTAGGAATGCATGCAAAAGCAGATAATCCTGAATTGTTGAAAGCACAGGAATTGGGTTTGAAAATTTATTCGTATCCTGAATTTTTATACGAACAGTCTAAAAATAAAACGCGTGTTGTAATTGGAGGTTCTCACGGAAAAACAACTATAACTTCGATGATTTTGCACGTAATGCACTATCATAATATCGAAGTTGATTATATGGTTGGAGCACAATTAGAAGGTTTTGATACGATGGTGCATCTTACTGAAGAAAATGATTTTATGGTTCTGGAAGGCGATGAGTATTTATCTTCTCCAATAGACAGACGTCCAAAATTTCATTTATATCAACCAAACATTGCATTGATTTCCGGAATTGCGTGGGATCATATTAATGTGTTTCCAACGTATGAGAACTATGTAGAGCAGTTTGAGATTTTTATTGCCAAAATTACTAATGGTGGAATATTAGTGTATAATGAAGACGATGCCGAAGTTAAACGTGTTGCAGAAGCAGCTATAAACCCAATTCGTAAACTGGCTTATTCTACTCCTGAATATACTGTTAGTAATGGCGTTACATTATTAAAAACTCCGGAAGGCGATATGCCAATCGAAGTTTTTGGTGCGCACAATTTAAATAACTTAGCCGGAGCAAAATGGATTTGCCAAAACATGGGCGTTGATGAAGCTGATTTCTATGAAGCAATCGCCAGTTTTAAAGGCGCGTCTAAAAGATTAGAAAAAATTGCTGAAGGAAAAGGAAAAGTAGCCTACAAAGATTTTGCCCATTCACCAAGTAAAGTAGCTGCGACTACAAAAGCGGTAAAAGAACAATACCCAAACAGAACTTTGGTAGCATGTTTAGAATTGCATACTTACAGCAGTTTGAATGCTGAGTTTCTGAAAGAATATGAAGGCGCTTTAGAATATGCAGATGTTGCTGTCGTATTTTATTCTCCGGATGCTGTAAAAATTAAACAGTTAGAAGAAGTGACATACGATCAGATAGCAACTGCTTTTAATCGTAAAGATTTAATTATTTATACGAATCCAACTGAATTTAAAGAATATTTATTCAACTTAAATCTTGATAATTCTGCTTTGTTATTAATGAGTTCAGGAAATTACGGAGGTTTAAATTTTGATGAAGTAAAAAGTTTGATTAATTAGTCAATTAGATAATTTGAGAATGAGATAATGTGCCAATTGCAGTTTTGTAATTGGCATTTTTTTGTTTTTAAGCAACTTTTGAAATGTAAAGTTCAAATTGGCATTTGGCATTTTTCTATTGGAATTTATTAAAATTTTATTTCCAATATCTATAATGTCCCACAATTTTATATTCAAACAAACAATCTTGCAAAACTTGTCCGCTGCCAACATTGTGAACGATTAGGTTTCGTTTTCCGTCTTTTGATTTCCTGTTCGTCACAATTCCAATATGCGGAAGTTTGTTGTTAATCATCCATGTCACTATTTCTCCGGTTTTATAATCTTTTGAATCTTTTGTTACGGGGAGTTTTTCTCCTTTCCTTTCAAAGAAAACTTCGAGGTTAGGAACTCTTCTGTGATCGATATTAGTATCTGTTTTTGTCATTCCCCATTTTTTTAAATTGTGGTATTCTGAAAAATGCCCAAGCATATCTTCATGAACTTCTTTTTGTAAATCGATACCTAATTTTCGATAGGATCGTATAATAACATCGGTACACACACCTTTGTTTTCAGGAATATCTCCGTTAGGATATTTGATTGAGAAGTAAGCAGGATCATAATCAATTGAAGGATCAATTATGGATATTGCCGCGTTGGATAATTTTTCAGCAAAAGTATTTGCTGTTATAGAGGAATTTTCGGCTAGTGACTTGCTTTTTTCTTTCTGATTGCAAGAAATGAATAAAAAGATGATCACTAAAGTGTATATTGATTTCATTGTTATAGAATAAGAATTTGTTGAGTAGCTGTTTTGTTTTTAAAAGTAACTAATTTGAAAATAGAAAATACTTTTATGAGTGATTTTTCTTATTTTTTAAATATATTCGCCTTTTAGATTACAGAAAAAATGAACTCAACAATAAAAGTTGTAAAAACGACAGGCAAGAACCCTGATTTTATATCATTTATAAAAATATTTGATATTTTTTTGTGGGAACGTTATCCCGAACTTAAGAAAGAGTATTGGGGAAAGTTAATTAATACGTTATAATAGATGGATGCAATTTATTCTCCAATTTCAGACTGGTCTTTTGAAGATCGTCCTCGTGAAAAATTAATGCTTAAAGGAAAAGAGGCTTTGAGTAATGCTGAGCTGATTGCTATTTTAATTGGTTCCGGCAGCCGAAATGAATCTGCAGTTGATTTGAGTAAAAGGATTTTGCTTAGTGCCAAGAATTTGAATGCATTAGGCAAAATGTCTATTTTGCAATTTACCAAATTCAAAGGAGTAGGGGAGGCGAAAGCCATAACAATAATGGCGGCTTTAGAGTTAGGTCGCCGCAGAAGATCAGAAGATGCTTTGAAATTAGGAAAAGTTACTTCCAGTAAAATAGTTTTTGAAATGATGCAGCCTATTATTGGTGAATTATCGCATGAAGAATTTTGGGTGCTTTTTCTTAATAATTCGAACAACGTAATTTCAAAATCACAATTAAGTAAAGGCGGTATCACCGGTACAATTGTCGATGTGCGTCTTGTTTTTAAATTAGCGCTTGAAAGTGGCGCTACCAGCCTGATTTTGTGCCATAATCATCCTTCGGGGAATTTAATGCCAAGTGATGCTGATAAACAAATTACAAAGAAATTAAAAGTGGCCGGAGATAGTTTAGATGTTAAAATTTTAGATCATTTGATTATAACTGAAACAAAATATTATAGTTTTGTAGATGAAGGAATATTTTAACTTATGAATACCACTATTACCGACGTTTTTTTTGATTTGGATCATACACTTTGGGATTTTGATAAAAACTCAGAGATGGCTTTTGACCGAATTTTTAAAAAGAGATTTCCCGAAATTAAAATTGAAGATTTTATCGCCAACTATGCTCCGATAAATCAGGAATGCTGGAAATTGTACCAAAATGATAAAATCACGCATGTCGAATTGCGATACAACAGATTAAAGTTTTCTTTTGATGCTCTGAATATTCAGATCTGTGATGAAGATATCAATCAGATTGCAAACGAGTACATTGAATTTTTGACTGATAACAATTACCTCTTTGATGGTGCAATTGAAGTTTTGGAATATTTAAGACCAAAATACAAGTTACACATCATTACAAATGGTTTTGCAACTGTTCAGGATAAGAAAATTAATAACGCCGCACTTTCAGGTTATTTTGAAACTATAACAAATTCTGAATCAGCAGGCGTAAAAAAGCCAAATAGTATTATCTTTGATTACGCCGTAAATGTAGCAAAGGCTTCAAAAAAGAATAGCATAATGATTGGCGATTGCCTTGATGCCGATGTTAATGGCGCATTAAATGCTGGCCTGGATGCTATTTTCTTTAATGAGAAGAAAGTCGAAGCTCCTGAAAATATTAAACAAATTAACCATTTATTAGAACTTAAAAAATATTTATAATTATGAGAATAAAATTTTTATTGATTGCATTTCTTACTTCTGTTATTGGATTCTCGCAATCTGTTAATGATTACAAAGCTGTTATTGTACCTTTGAAATATGATTTCCTTAAATCAGAAAATCAATATAGAATGTCAACAATGACTAAAGCGAATTTAGTAAAGGCCGGTTTTCAGGCTTTTTATGGTAATGAAGAATTGCCGGAAGGTTTTGGTGATCGTTGCGAATTTCTTTATGTTGATGTAAAAAAAGACAATGGTTTTTTAATCACTAAACTTTTTGTAGAGTTTAAAGATTGTTATGGTAAAGTAGTTTATACTTCAGAGATAGGAAAAAGTAAAGAGAAAGACTATGAAGCAGCATATAGAGAATGTCTTGATATGGCATTTGTTTCTATAAATGCCTTAAATTATAAATATAACGGCAAAACTGTTAATACTTCAAGAGCTGCAACAACTTCGATTCCTGCTACTCAGATTGTGGCCGCTACAGCAGTTTCGACTCCTGCTGCTGATTTAAAGGATCCTAATTTATTGTTTGCTCAGCCAACAGAAAATGGATATCAGTTAATTGATAAAACGCCAAAAGTGGTAATGAAATTGTTAAAGACATCACGTCCTGATTCATTTATTGCTATAAAAGATGGAGTTCAGGGATCATTAAATGCAAAAGACAATCAATGGTTTTTTGAATATTATAAAAATGATCAATTAGTTTCTGAAAAGGTCTCGGTAAAATTCTAAAAATAAAATGCGTTTTTAATAACCATATTTATCTTTCCAACGGTTCTTTAAAAATTCGCGGTTGCTGTTCTCTCGAGAGTTGCTTCCCGGATTATAAAGAACCGTTTCTTTTACAGCATCAGGTAAAAATTCCTGCTCTGCAAAATTATTGGCGTAATCATGCGAATATTTATAATCGTCACCATAACCCAATTCTTTCATGAGTTTAGTAGGAGCATTTCGTAAATGAATGGGAACGGGTAAATCACCGGTTTGTTTTACCAATTGTTGTGCATTGCCAATAGCCATATAAGAGGCGTTACTTTTAGGAGAAGTCGCAAGGTAAATAGCACATTGACTTAATATAATACGGCTTTCAGGATATCCAATTGTAGTGACCGCCTGAAACGTATTATTAGCCATTATAAAAGCAGTTGGATTTGCATTTCCTATATCTTCACTGGATAGAATAAGCATTCTTCTGGCGATAAATTTCACATCTTCGCCGCCTTCAATCATTCTTGCCAGCCAATAAACAGCTCCATTTGGATCACTGCCACGAATCGATTTTATAAAAGCCGAAACAATATCATAATGTTGTTCACCACTTTTATCATACAAAACAGTATTTTGCTGTACTAATTCGAAAACGCGATCGTTCGTAATAATGATTTTATCTCCCGCAGAAGCATTTATTACAAGTTCAAAAATATTCAATAATTTTCTTCCGTCTCCGCCCGAAAGTCGGAGTAAAGCTTCCGTTTCTTTTAAGTTGATGTTTTTTGAGGCTAAATAGCTGTCCATTTTCATGGCACGATGTAGTAAAGCTTCGAGGTCAGCTTTTGTAAAAGCATTTAGGATATAAACCTGGCAACGTGACAATAATGCAGGAATAACTTCAAAACTTGGATTTTCTGTTGTTGCGCCAATGAGGGTAATCCAGCCTTTTTCGACTGCAGCCAGAAGCGAATCCTGTTGCGATTTGCTAAAGCGATGAATCTCATCAATAAATAAAATCGGGTTTTTGGCAGTAAACAATCCGCCGCTTTGTTTTGCTTTTTCAATTACATCGCGTATGTCTTTAACGCCTGAATTTATGGCGCTCAAGATGTAAAACGGACGTTTGGATTCCTGTGCAATAATTTGAGCCAGAGTTGTTTTTCCTGTTCCCGGTGGTCCCCAAAATATCAATGAAGGAATAAGTCCTTTCGAAATTTGTTGGGTCAATGAACCGTTTGGTCCAACCAAATGACTTTGACTAATATAATCTTCTAATTGCTGTGGGCGAATACGCTCGGCTAAAGGTGCTTCCATTTTGTAAAATTACTATTTTCAATTCTAAATCTATATTTTTAGGAGTTAATTCCTGTTGTTGGCGTTGTCTTTTGTTGCTATTGATAACAATCAGGGTAGCTAAAAAATATATTGAGTGTATGATGATTTGTAATAGGATTATAGAATATTTTCGATTAGCTGACAAATTATCAGTAAATTGTAATTGGATAGTTTTTTGATATCTTAAAAGAACTTACTTATATCATTATGAACGACAACCACTTTAAATTTTCGAATGCCGTTATCGGTCTTCCCGTTTTTTTTGTTCTTTCTTTGTGGATTGTTTATTGGGTACAAATCCGTTTCGATTTCGACTTTTATCAATACGGGATTTATCCTCGTGACTTTTCAGGTTTGCAAGGTGTTTTGCTTAGCCCTTTCATTCATGAAAATTTAAGTCACTTATATAATAACTCTATTCCGCTTTTAGTATTATTGGCAGCGATGCAATTTTTTTATCCAAAACAATCTTTTGCTGTGATTGCTTTTGGGATTTTGTTTTCGGGATTAATAACCTGGATTATTGGCCGCTCCAATTATCATATAGGTGCCAGCGGACTGATTTATGTTCTGGTAAGCTTTATTTTTTTTAAAGGAATCCAAACGGGTTACTATCGGTTAGTCGCACTTTCGTTGTCTGTAATTTTACTTTATGGAGGAATGATTTGGTATGTTTTTCCGGACGTCGACAAGACAATTTCGTGGGAAGGGCATTTGGCCGGTTTTATTACCGGATTCGCAATGTCTTTAATTTACAAAACACCTGAATATGCGAAACCTGTAATTTACGAATGGCAAAAACCCGATTTTGATCCCGAAGAAGATGCATTTATGAAACATTTTGATGAGAACGGAAACTTTGTAAATAGTGAAATACCTAAAGAAGAAACAGAATCTATTTCGACGTATTACAGCTCTGATTTTTTAGTTAATTACACTATAACTAAAACAGAACCAGAGGATAAAATCTAAGTTGCCAATATTTGGATTGATCTAAAAAGACTATTTTTGTTTGTATTCTATTTCAAATCGACATGTTATGAGAAAGATCAACTTTACAATTGTTTTATTATTAGTCGTAATAAGTTCAAAACTTCATGCCCAGGCTCAGTGTGAGATAAAAAACAGGGTACTTGCCGATGGAACTATGACCTATTATTTTGATCCTGCAGATTTCTATAAAACAAAGTCAAAATCTTTAAAGATTAATATAGTAACAGATAAGGAACATTTTTTTATAGCACTTCAGCCTTCGCCATTTCCGGCTAAAAAAGACGGAGTTAAAATTAAGGATGATTTAATAATTCACCTTGCGGATAAAAAAGTATATAAATTGGCGCACTATGACACTCAATACAGACATAACGATTCGGTTATGCAAGTGCTTTATTTAATAGATCAAAAAGATATTGAGGCTTTTTCTGCGTATGAAGCTGTATTGGCTGAAATCAATATGGAGGGGACAGAGTTTGTGCGAAATTACGATTTCAAATTGCATAAAGATGCTATCGTAAAACAGCTGGCTTGCTTCCTCAAAAAAGAGGATAAGTAAGCATTGTTAATTTTCGTTTGAAGTTTCATTTTTATGATGTAACTTTTTATTTAAATTTTAAAAAAAATTATTAAAAGTCACAGTGAGTGATGCTGCATTCATAATTTGATTCCCCTCGTCTCTGGGTAAGTATTCGTTAGCATAAGTGATTTCGACTTGTATGTCATCGGTAAACAAATAACCTGCACCAATGTTGAGTCTGTTTCTGTCAAAAAAACTAAGGCCGGTTACTTTTGTTCCGGATTTAAAAAACAGCTCGTCAGAAGCTACTCCATAAACAACACCTTCTCTTAGTACTTTACTGTTTATTGGCTGAATGTATTTTATTTGCTGGCGATATCTTAGAACATTATCATAATCTCCTTCTTCATTACGCATATGTCTGAGTTCCATTCTCATTCTGGTACTTAGTGTGTAGCCCGTTTTATGGAAATAGTAAATTCCCTGTAGAGCAAATCTAACTTCGGGAGATTTAAATTGGCCAATTTCGGGAACGTCTTTGTTGTAATTGTAGGCCAGAAAAGAGGAGAATTTCCAGCGTGGAGAAAAGTAGTAATGTCCCCAGACCCGTGCAGATCTTTGTATGTTTTGCTGGAAAATATTAGATGAAGATTCCGTGCTGCTATAGACAGCGCCTAGATTTAATTCAGCCGACCATTTTTCGCTGATGGTCCTGTTGAATTGAACTTCATTCCAAAATTGATTGTATGTAGTAGTCTGTCCGTAGTTAATACTTGTAATGAATAATATTACAAGTATTAAACCAGGTTTTTTAAGTACTATGTTATGAGTAGGTTTTAAAGACATCAATTGATATATTTATTTGTCATCCTAATTCCTCAATACTATTTAACTCCTTTGTCGAACAGTCTCGTATAAAAAAGCACCACAAGCTACAGAAACGTTTAGAGATCCTATCGATCCAAACATTGGCAGTTTTGCTTTTTCATCGACGATTTTAAGTACAGAAGGATTTATTCCTCTTTCTTCAGATCCCATGATAATAGCTACCGGCTCGTTTAATGTAACGTCATAGATGTTTTGATCTGTTTTTTCAGTTGCAGCAACAGTTTTAATTCCTGATCCCTGAAGATAAAAAATAGCATCTTTAATATGTTCAACTTTACAAATAGGCACATTAAATACAGCTCCTGCTGATGTTTTAACGGTGTCTCCGTTTACTGGGGCAGAACCTGATTTTTGTACAATGATTCCGTTTACACCAGTACATTCTGCAGTTCTGATAATAGCTCCAAAATTGCGGGCATCAGAAATCTGGTCTAATATTAAAAATAATGGTTTTGTTCCGGAAGCAATAGTTGATTCAACTAAATGTTCCAGTTCTATAAATCCAATAGGAGAGATGGTAGCAACTGCTCCCTGGTGATTGTTTGGAGTTAATCGATTTAGTTTTTCTACAGGTACATAAGAGAAATTAATGTTAGCGCGTTTCATCACTTTCATTAAATCTTTCATTAATTCTCCGGAAATCTCTTTTTGTATAAATACTTTATCAACTTCTTTTCCTGCTTGAATTGCTTCTATAATGGCTCTAATTCCAAATATTTGATGTTCTTTTTCCATGGGACAAATATAGGTATAATGTTTATATAAAAAAAAACCACTCTGAATGAACAGAGTGGTTTAATGTATTTACTTGAGAATAAAATTAGTCTTTATCCCACCAAATTTTTGAAGTTACGTTACTAACCACTGTAGCGTTAGGATTATATTGTCTTTCGTCAGAAGGCGTAGGTAATCTTACCGGAATAGTTTTTGTGTTTGAATCTTGATTAGGAACTAAAGCAGGGAATCCAGTTCTTCTGTAATCATTGTATGGTTCCATGGTTAAGAAAAGTGCAACATATTTCTGTTGAATAATGTTGGCAATGTCAAATGTATTAGTGGCACTTGCTAAAAATGCAGGTGTTGGTGCTGCACCAGTAACTTTTAATACAGAGGCGGTTACTGCTGCTTGCAAAGCAGCTTGAACACCACCTTGCGATAATCTAGCTTTAGCTTCAGCTTCAATAAATTTAGCTTCAGCGTAAGTGACTATTCCAACAGATGAGCTTACACTAGCATATCCTGGTCCTATATATGATGTAGTGGTCGATGTTTGATCATTTGCAGCATTTCCAACGTAAGTTGGTGGTGGAGTAGGATTTCCAGTAGGCTTATTTAATGCAATCATAAATGGTAACCTTGGGTCACTACTATTTATAAGGCCATCTACAAAATATTTACCAGTTTTTAAGTAGTTTCTCCTTTCAAGTTCAAATGCATACCATTGATTTTGACTAGTAGATTCTCCTGGGAAAATAGCATTAGCATCATCAGAATTAGATGTTAAGTTTGCTTTTGTGATAAAATCCAAGGCTTTTTGCGCAGCATTTGTATCAACTAATGTTAATCTCAAGGCGTATCTTGCTTTTAGTGCATAGGCAATTTTAATCCACTTTTGTGTGTTACCTTTGAAGATAATATCATCAGTTCCTGGAACAGAAGTGTTACTAGCTGCAGGTTTAGATAAATTTACTATCGCGTCGTCCAAAATAGTTTGTAAGCGTTGGTAGATTTCTTCCTGAGTATTGTATTTAGGTGCTGTGTTTCCTTCTTCTCCTCTAAAAGCTTCGTCGTAAGGGACGTCTCCCCACATATCAGTGGCGTAACCTAAGTTTATAGCTGTTAATACTTGTCCAATACCGTTATAGTATGGGTATTTAGCACTAAAGTCTCTATTTAGTAGATAACCGCTTACTAATGTTGTTGAATAAATATTATTCCACTCATTATTAACATCTTGTTCGGTAACTACATAACGTGCAATTTCTCCCATTTGACCTACATCGGTACCCGCTAAGTGCTGAGTAAAAATACCAGCATCTCTAATTACTCCACTGGTGTGTGTAGCGAAAGTTGAAACTTCCATAGTTGCCAGTAAAAGAGATGGTGTTGTTGTAATGGGGTTATTAGGGTTGTCGTTAAACTCATCTAATTCTGTCTGACAACCAGTTAGTAAAGAGATGCTAAAGGCTGCAAGAATTATATTTTTTATATATTTTTTCATTTTCATTAATTTTTAAATTAAAAACTTACCTTAACACTCATTATGAATGATTTACTACCTGGGTTGTTGAAGTAATCTAATCCATTTATTAATGAACCCGCACCAGTTAAACTTGTTTCAGGATCTACTCCTTTGTAGTTAGTATTTAACCATAAGTTTCTTCCTGTTAGAGATAATTGTGCGGCAGATAAGAATGGGAATTGTTTTACGTTAAAGTCGTAAGCAAGACTTACATCACGCAATCTAACCCAGTTTACAGTTTCAACTGCTTCTTCAGCAGCTCCACCACCATCTCCAAGGTATCTTTGGAAATAACTTTTTGCAGATATTTGAATGTCATTTTTAGTGCCGTCAGCTTTAACACCGTCAATAATGTAGTTACGATCTCTGTCTGCTGATCTTTCAGATACACCAAAGTTGTCTAATCTTGCTAATGTTCCATTATATACATCACCACCATGTCTGATATCGAATAATGCTGATAATGATACTCTTTTGTAAGAGAATGTGTTTCTGATTCCGCCAGTCCATTTTGGGGCTGAAGTTCCTAAGTTACCAGTTTCTTCTGCAATAAGAGGAAGTCCGTTCGTTCCGATAATTTTTTGACCGCTAGCATCACGTTGCCATTTTGTTCCATAAAAGCTACCTACTGGTTGTCCTTTTACAGCAAAATATCCAATTGAAGCGAACGCTGTTTCTATATTTACTTCATCTAAACCGCCTGAAATATCAGTAACTTCATTTTCGTTTTTAGCCCAGTTTAAGTTGATGTTCCATTGAAATGGATTGCTTTTTTTGAAAACATCATATCCAAATTCAACCTCAATACCTTTGTTAACTAATTCTGCTGCATTTCTGTAATCCTGAACAAAACCGCTTGATTTTGGTAAAGGAACATTTATTAATAAATCTTTTGAAGTTTTGTAATATAAGTTAACATCTAAAGTCAAACGGTTGTCTAAAAACTTAGTGCTTAAACCTAAATCATGACCTAATACTCTTTCGGGTTTTAAATTTGCGTTTCCTAAATTTCCTTGTACTGTCATTCCGTTTATTCCGCCATATGGAAATGCAAGTCCATCTGTGAAACCGTCAGTCATTGAAGGGTTAGTGTAGGTACTTACTGTTCTGTAAGCTGCTGGAGCAATACCAACTTCACCGTAACCATAGTTTACTTTTACATAATTAGCCCAGTCAAAAGTGTTAGATACAATCCATGATGCTGTTCCTGATGGGAAAACTGCACTATTTATGTTGTCTCCATAAGTTGATGACCATTCTTTTCTAATAGTACCTGCCAAGAAAACTTGATCTTTAATTTCAAATTCAACTTGACCAAATATAGCTCGTGACATTTGGTTTTCTTCGTAATTTGAAGCGTATTTTTCAGTAGTGTTTCCCAAGTTATATACTCCACGTACTGCAAGTTCTTTACCTCTTGAAAATACACTTAAATATTGAGTAGAACGTAAATTAAGACCTGCAGTATAGTTAATTTTTAACCATTCTGTTTTTAAAGGAATTAAACCAGTTGCGATTAAATCTCCATAGTAATCTTTGTTTGTAATACTATTGAAAGCGACTTCACCTCTTCCACCTAGTCCGTCACCATTTGATGATATTGCATAGATTTGCTTTCTAGCATCTGAATATGCGTCAATTCCTCCTTTTGCAGATAAAGACAGCCAATCTGCGTGTCTGTAGCTTAAAAATATATTACCTAAAGCGCGATTTACATCACTAGTTGCCGGATTTTCGTTTACAGTAAAGTAAGGGTTGTCATATGAAGCAAAATAGTTAGCGTTGTTTCCTTCAGCGTCTTGGTAGTTTCTTAAGTCATAGTTACTAACAGAACGTAATAAACTTAACATAACTCCTGCAGTGTTACTACCGTTTTGAGCTAAAGTGTTAGTAGTGTGTGTGTACTGCATACTACCTCCTGCTTTCCATTTTTCGCTTAATTTAATGTCGCCAACAAGTCTGATAGTGTTTCTTTTTAGACCTGTTTCCGGAATCATACCTGTTTGAGTAACATTACCGTATGATGCTCTAAAGGTTGCCTTTTCGTCTCCGCCAAAAAAAGAAATGTTGTTGTTGTAAGTAAGACCTTCTTGAAAAAAGTTCCCAACGTTGTCATAGGTAGGAACGCCAATTGCTGAAGCTAGTGGCCCCCAGCTTTGCGGGCTTGATGGGTCTACAGCTGTAGCTGTAGCTGAAGTTCCTTGTACGTATTTAGATTGTCTAGCAGGTAATTGGCTTACTTTGTCTATTGCTAACGAAGTGCTGTATTCAATGCCAATGCCTTTGTTGTTTTTACCTCTTTTAGTGGTGTAAATAATAACCCCATTTCCTGCTCTTGCTCCGTATAGTGCAGCGGCAGCAGGTCCTTTAAGTACAGTAACGCTTTCGATGTCATTAGGATTGATATCTAAGGCTCTGTTTGAATTGTTGATTCCAGATAAGTTGGCGTTAAATGGATTGTCTCCAGCAGCTGTTTGATCTGTGCTATTGTCGATTGGAACACCGTCTACAACGATTAATGGATCTGAAGATCTAGTAATTGAGTTTATACCTCTAATGATAATTTTACTAGACGCACCCGGAGTACCACCTGATCCAATTACTTGTACACCTGCAGCTTTTCCTGCTAATGCCTGAAGAACGTTTTGCTCACCAGATTTAGTGATTTCATCAGAAGTTACTTTAGATACAGCGTATCCAAGTTTTTTCTCGTCTTTTTTGATACCTAATGCGGTTACAACCACACCTTCAAGTTCTACTGAGTCGTCTTTTAATTTAACGCTTAGTGATGTTGAACTTGCGGCTACCTCTTGAGTTTTCATCCCGATGTAGCTAAATACCAAAATTTGGCTTGAAGATGCTTTGATAGAGAATTTACCATCAAAGTCTGTTTGTGTTCCTGTTTTTGTTCCTTTAACTAATACACTAACACCTGGTAAAGGCATTCCT
Organism: Flavobacterium aquidurense; assembly: GCF_002217195.1. Taxonomy (NCBI): domain Bacteria; kingdom Pseudomonadati; phylum Bacteroidota; class Flavobacteriia; order Flavobacteriales; family Flavobacteriaceae; genus Flavobacterium; species Flavobacterium aquidurense. The sequence goes on from NZ_MUGR01000022.1 coordinate 65,484, forward strand.
GTATTGTCAGAAACTGTTCCAGAAACAGCTCTTTCTTGCGCGAAAGTAAGTTGCGCAACTAGTACTAATAATAGCACTAAGAATCCATTGAACTTTAGTTTCATTTTTAAATATTTTGAATTAGTTCGACAAAAATCTTAATAATTTGTTAATCTACCTAATATAAAACGCTTTTTTTTTAGTTAAATTGTGATTTTACTATAAGATATTGTTTTTTTATAGTTAAAAAACGTGTGTAAATCTTAAATCCGCATTTTTTTTGTTCAAATATGATAATAATGGAAAATATTGATATTACTTAAAATGTTAAATTTAAGAAAAAAGTGGTTATTTTTCTTTTTTTTATAACTTATGCACAAAAAAACCACTCTTTTTACGGAGTGGTTTTCTGTTAAATTATGTTAGGATTAACGTTTTATTTATCCCAGAATATTTTTGTGCTTAATTTATCTCCTCCAATTGAAGTAGAAGCAGCATTATAATTTGTAGCATTCAGTGTTTGTTCTCTAATAGGATATGCCATTCTTGATGGTACCTGACCTTCGGCTGCAGGATCTGCATTTGTAGGAGCTACCAGTACAGGGAAGTTTAGTCTTCTTGTAGATGTCCATCCTTCAAAACCTCTGTTAAACAAAGCATACCATGCCTGTTCTCCAACTTTTTGCTGCCATGTTCCCGTTGCAGTAGCATAAGCTACTTTAGGCTGTAGTAAGTAAGCATCAATTTTTGCTGCGGCTATGTCCCAGTCTTCCATAGATGCTCTGATTCCTGCTTCGTAATGTGAGGCAATAGATCCTCCTACAGCAACGCCTCTTCCCACGGCTTCTGCCAGTAAAAATTCAACTTCTGTATAATCTAATATTGTTCCGCTAAAATCCGGGGCTTTAATTTTGTCACTCATGTGCGTGAATCTTGCATAGATATTTTTTGCTCCAACGGGCGCGCCGAGATATCCTGTAACTACTGTGGTAGCTCCGGTTACTGGGTCAACAGCTCTATATGTTGGGAAAAAGTAAGCTTCTTTTCGTGGATCGTTTAAGGTTACTAAAGCATCAACAATTGGCTTTGTGGCAACGAAATCATTTCTGCCTGAGAATACCATGTCTACATAAAGAGGATTGGTGTTTGGCAGGTTTAGCATATAAGGCAGTTTGGCATTGTCGCTGTTAGAAGTAAAGCCTCCTGCTGCGCCTGATATAATTGCAGCGTCAGCAATTGCACCTTCTAAGCCGGATGCTTTTAGGTTTACCCCTAATTTAAGTTTGATGCTATTCGCAAATTTAATCCAGGCATTTAGATCATCCTGATATATAACTTCTGCTGTTCCAAATCCCGGATGTGAAGTGTCTAATCCTGCAATATCTGCATTTAGACGAACAATAAGATCTTTGTAGATGTCAACCGCTTTGTCGTATTTTGGAAGATAATTTGCTGATCCTTTTAAAGCGTCTGTATAAGGTACATCACCATATGTATCAACTAATATCTGGTAAGTATAAACGGTTAAGATGTCGATTAGTATTAATTGATTTTTCTTAGTGGCAGTCTTTTGAGTAAATTCTACATCAGTAGGGGATATTACTTCTTTGTCAATAAATTTTTTCGCATCCGTTAAATTGGCTAATGGTCCTGCGTAAAGTCTGTCCCAGTGATTGTCTGAGATTTTACGGGATACCCATTGGTAGAAAGATTCATCTGGGTAAGTTGTTTCTGTCCATTGCTGGTTCACCAGTCTGAATATGTTTTTGTTTACGTCTGTATTGATAAGCTGTTCTGTAAGGTCTTTTTCGGCATTAGTAAATAGTGTGCTTGCCGGAACGACAGAAGGGTTTTTTTCGTCGACGTTTAAATCTGTTAGGCTATTATCGTCACAAGAAACTGTGAGGATGAAGATTCCTAAAACGTATATTAAATTTTTCATTTTCTTTGGTATTAAAATTTGAAAGTTAAGTTAAATCCGATATCTCTTGTAGTTGGAAGAGAACCTACAGAATAACCTCTTGAGCTGTTTCCTGAAGATAATCCACTTTCAGGATCTGCATAAGGAAGATTTTTGCTGATTATCCATAGATTAGAACCTAAGATACTTAGTGAGGCAGCATTGATAAATGTATTTTCGAACATGCTTTTAGGGAAGTTGTAGGTAATAGAAACTTCTCTTAATTTTACAAATGAGGCATCGTAAACAAAAGCTTTGTTAGGTGCGGCTTTATATCCAAAACTGTTTTCAGTATTTCCTCCTCCTGTTTTTACAGTATTTGGAGTTCCGTCCGGAGCAACTCCAGGGTTTAAAACTCCGTTTTCTCTAATGTCACCCACCGCAGTCTCTTTGTATAGTCCTGTAGAAAGTCCGTAGTACATATCTAATGAGAAGATGTCTCCTCCTTTTTGTGTGTCAATTAAAAAGCCTAAAGAGATGTTTTTATAATTGAATTTATTTCTTAGACCACCAATCCAATCCGGAGTAACGTTTCCTATTGTATTGGTTGCAGAAGTAGTGATCATGTATTTTCCTGTAGCCTGGTCAATTGTTGGTTGTCCGTTTGTATAAACATAGTCTGTTCCTTTAAGTGCTCCGTATGCCTCACCAGGTGCTGCATTAACAGTTACTCCTCCTTGGAATGAGCCTAATTGAAGGTTGTCTAGCCCATTTGGTAAAGAGATAACTTTGCTTTTATTGTTAGACCAGTTTACGATAATTTCCCAGCTAAAGTCTTTTGTTTTTATCGGGGTTCCGTATAATTGAATCTCTAAACCTCTGTTTTCTATATCTCCACCGTTTACAACTCCATTAGTGTATCCGGATGCAGAAGAAACTGCAGCAGAAACGATTTGGTCAACTGAGTTTGTTTTGTAGTAAGTAATGTCAAATCCTAAGCGTCTGTCTAATAAACTTGTCTCCAGACCAACTTCGAATGATTTAGTTCTTTCTGGTTTTAGGTCTGGATTTTTGTTTATACTGCGAAATGGATTAAGTAATGCATTTGTGTATAAAGGCTGACCTTGAAAATTTGAAGCTCTGGTGTACGTATTGTTAAGTTGTAATGCGTCTGCATCATTTCCTACTTCAGCGTAGTTGATTCTGAATTTTCCCAGGTTTAACCAATTTGCTTTAACTAAGTTTGAGAATAAGAATGATCCTGAAACAGCCGGATAAACATAAGAATTGTTGTTTGATGGTAATGTAGAGGAAACGTCTCTTCTGACAGATGCGTCTAAGAAATAAGTGTCTAAGTAGCCAATTGATCCCTGAGCGTACAAACCGTTAACACCCGATGATATTTTAGCTTCTTTAGGAAAAGGTAAATCTAAACGGGAATTTGATAATGCGTATATACCCGGAACTACTAAGCCGCCTACTGTAGAGGATAGGACATTGTCTCTGTCGTTTCTTCTGATGTTCATACCAACTACTCCGTTTAAACTGATGTCGTCTCCGAATTTTTTGTTGAAATTCAACATTACATCATAATTGATTTCCTGAAAGTTGATATCGTTTCTTTGGTAGCCTGATGCTTCGTTAACTGGTGACAGGCCAAATCCGGTTGGGACAGATCCTATGGCTCTTCTTTCTTCCTGGAGTTGTTTGTAGGTATCTAATGACACCCTTCCCAAGGCGCTTAACCACGGAGTGATTTCGTAATTTAAAGAGGCGTAGCTAAATAAGCGTGTTCTGTCATCTGAAGAGTAATTTTGATAACGGGTAAAGTATGGATTGTCCCAATATGCCGGTACAAGGCCTTCGGGAGTTGTAGGGTCAGCCCAGTTCCAGGTTACGTTTTGACCACCTGAAGCGAAATACACATCTTTTTGCGCCTGAACGTCAGTGTTGGTTTGCCACCATTGTCTGAAGTTACCAAGGACGTTGTCATTGTAACCGGTAGAGTTTCGTCCAATTGTACTTTGTAAAGTAACCGAAGCGTATGCGTTTGCGGTTAATTTATCGTTTACTTTTTGACTAAACCTTGCGCTTATTTGATTTTTCTTCAATTGGCTATTTGGTAAAATACCAGTCTGATCTGTGTTAACATAAGTCATGGATAAGCTTGATCTGTCTGTAGATTTTTCAAGAGAGATACTATTAACAAATGTATTGGCGTGGTTAAAGAACGTGATTGGGCCATTCTTGGCAGCGGTCCAAGGCGTTGCTTTGTTGAAGTTGGGAGAGTAAGGAGTAAAAGCATCCCATTGATAAACTAATTGATTGTCAAATATATCTCCGTTTGATGCGTCATTAGATGTGTCTACTGTATCTGGAGTTCCGGTTCCTAAAAATGAAGATCCAAAACCGTATCCTGATCCGTATCTGTTTTGGTATTCAGGAAAAGTTGATTTGTCTACAGTTCCGTTAGTGTAGCCACTTGAGAAAGAGAATCCTATCTTATTGTCTGATTTGCCTTTTTTTGTGGTTACCATTACAACGCCATTTGCGGCTCTTGATCCGTATAGTGCAGTTGCGGCTGCTCCTTTTAGGATGTTAATGCTTTCAATGTCTTCTTGATTGATATCAGATGCATTGTTACCGTAATCGTAACCGCCGCGTCCTACTTGTTGAGAAGAAGTGTTTGAGTTTGAGTTGTCGATTGGTACCCCGTCAATTACCCATAACGCCTGATTGTTTCCGGTAAGAGATTTGCTTCCTCTGATTACAACATTTGTAGAGCCTCCAAAGTTGGTGTTTCTTGAAACTTCAACTCCTGCCGCTTTACCGGATAATAGATTCGCAACGTTTGTGTTTCCGGCACCACCGTTTAAATCTTTACCTGCGATTTGTTGTGAAGCATATCCAAGAGATTTTTTCTCTCTTTTAATACCCATTGCAGTTGTTACTACAACGCCTTCTAGTTGTTGTGCGTCCCCTGATAATTTTGTATTCACTTGAGAGGAGCTCGCTGTGATTTCTTGCGACTTCATTCCGATGTAGCTAAATACTAAAATTTGGCTGGGTGCTGCTTTGATCGAATATTTACCGTCAAAATCGGTTTGCGTCCCGGTTTTTGTTCCCTTAATTAATACACTTACGCCTGGTAATGGCATTCCTGCATCATCGGTAACAGTGCCCGAAACGACTCTTTCCTGCGCAAAGGTTAGTTGCGCGAATAGTACTATTAACAGTACTAAAAATCCATTGAACTTTGGTTTCATTTTCTCAATTATTTTGAATTAGTATTACAATATTCATAATAATTAGTTAATAATCCTAACGTTGTGTTAATGAATTTTAATAAAAGGTTAAAATTTAACATTTTAACATAATTCAGTAATACTGTTATAAAATTTCATTTTCTCTTTGTTTATGCGCCCGACGGCGATAATTATTCTTAGAGAAAAATGTTTATTAGTGTAATTTAAATCTTATAATTTTAAAGTTTGACTCCCGTGATTTTTTGTTTTTGTTTGAAATGAATTTGATTTGTTAAAATTTATCATGAATCACGTTTTTAGGCATTAATTTTTGTTGATCAACCATGATTTCAGGTTGAAATTAGATTTATATTTATTGTTTGATAGGGCATTCTTTTGGATTTTGATATGGTGTCAAAAAGTAGTTGCCTTTTTATTCTTAAGTATTGTTTTGCTAAAAATAAAGCCCTTGTTGATGTCAGCTAGTTTTCTTGATTCGAAATGTTTTGTCCTTTTATAATAAAGCTATGATTATGCTTTTTTTATTCCTGGTTGGACTTTGAAAAATAGTTGTTTGTATGAACCTATATAATTGGTAGCTCTTTTTTTCTTCTTTATAGGTCTATGTATTGGTATGTAAGTGTAGTTGTTTTGTTTCTTGGCTTATTATGGAGAAAGTCTATTTTGTGGTTTTTTGAAACGCTTTTTAATTTATTATGTAATAATTTGAAGGTTTAGTATCAGATTTTCGAAATCAATTATGGTGGTTTCTGATTTTATTTAGTCGTTTGGTTTTAAATAGAAATTAAGGTTATCGTTATTGGTGTTCATTAAAAAAAAAGAATAAGTGAGTGAAGTGTTTTAAAGCTAACCGTTTGGTTTGTAAAAGCATTACAAATATTAATTGTTTGTATGTAAAAAGTTAAGCTTAAATAATGTTATTGAAAATTAATGAATTAACGTTTGTATAGTGAAAATTATTTTATACATTTGCAACCCCGTAAAAAGCGGGAATTTAATATACATAATAAATTTTTAGTATTAATTATGCCAACAATTCAACAATTAGTAAGAACAGGAAGAACTCAGATAACTAAGAAGAGTAAATCGGTTGCTTTAGATTCTTGTCCTCAAAGAAGAGGGGTTTGTACGCGTGTTTACACTACTACACCAAAAAAACCAAACTCTGCAATGCGTAAAGTAGCGCGTGTACGTTTGACAAATGGTAATGAGGTGAATGCTTACATCCCTGGAGAAGGACACAATTTACAAGAGCACTCGATAGTATTAGTTAGAGGTGGAAGGGTAAAAGATTTACCAGGTGTTAGATATCATATCGTTCGTGGAGCGCTTGACACGTCAGGAGTTGCAGGAAGAACGCAAAGAAGATCTAAGTACGGTGCTAAACGCCCAAAAGAAGCAAAAAAGTAATTTAAAACGTTAAGAGTTGGAGGTTAGGAGTTAAGGGTTGGAGATTTGAGGTGAAAGCTGAGAAAGATAACGCATAACATTTAACGGATAACCTATAACTTTTTATTAAAAAAAAGACATGAGAAAAAGAGCGGCAAAGAAAAGACCACTTTTACCAGATCCAAGGTTTAATGACCAATTGGTAACACGTTTTGTGAACAACTTAATGTGGGATGGTAAGAAATCTACAGCTTTCAAAGTATTTTATGATGCAATTGACATCATTGAGTCTAAAAAGCAAGATTCAGAGAAATCTTCATTAGAAATTTGGAAAGATGCTTTAACAAACGTTATGCCTCACGTAGAAGTACGTAGTCGTAGGGTTGGTGGAGCTACATTTCAAATTCCAATGCAAATTAGACCAGACAGAAAAATTTCTATGGCAATGAAGTGGTTAATACTTTATTCCAGAAGAAGAAATGAAAAATCTATGGCACAACGTTTAGCGTCAGAATGTTTAGCTGCGGCTAAAGAAGAAGGTGCTGCGGTTAAGAAAAGAATGGATACTCACAAGATGGCAGAAGCTAACAAAGCTTTCTCTCACTTTAGATTTTAATTCGTAAGAAATGGCTAGAGATTTAAAATATACAAGAAATATCGGAATTGCTGCTCACATTGATGCTGGTAAAACAACAACAACTGAGCGTATTCTTTTTTATACTGGTAAAACTCACAAAATTGGTGAAGTACATAATGGTGCTTCTACAATGGACTGGATGGAACAAGAAGCAGAGAGAGGTATTACAATTACTTCTGCGGCTACTACTTGTGAGTGGAATTTTCCAACTCAACAAGGAAAAGTTTTGCCAGAAACATTGCCTTACCACTTTAATATTATTGATACTCCGGGACACGTTGATTTTACTGTAGAGGTAAATCGTTCTTTACGTGTACTTGATGGTTTGGTTTTCTTGTTTAGTGCAGTTGATGGTGTTGAGCCTCAGTCTGAAACTAACTGGAGACTTGCAGATCAATATAGAGTTCCTCGTATGGGATTTGTTAATAAAATGGACAGACAAGGTTCTAACTTTTTGAATGTATGTCAACAAGTTAGAGATATGTTGAAGTCTAATGCAGTTGCGATCACTTTGCCAATTGGTGAAGAGAATGATTTCAAAGGTGTGGTTGATTTAGTGAAAAATCAGGCTATTATATGGCATGATGAAACTTTAGGAGCTACTTTTGATATTGTGCCTATTCCTGAGGATATGCTTGCAGAAGTAAAGGAATACAGATCTATTCTTATTGAAGCAGTTGCTGATTATGATGAGAATCTTTTGGAGAAATTCATGGAAGATGAAAATTCTATTACAGAAGAGGAAATCAATAAAGCTTTAAGAGCTGCTACTATAGATATGGCAATTATCCCAATGCTTGCTGGTTCTTCTTTCAAAAACAAAGGAGTTCAGTTTATGTTGGATGCTGTATGTAAGTATTTGCCATCTCCAATGGATAAAGAAGGTATTGAAGGGATTCACCCTGATGATGCTGAATTATTAGAGGAAGATCAAACTAAAATCTTGCGTAAGCCAGATGTAAAAGAGCCGTTCGCTGCTTTGGCATTTAAAATTGCTACTGACCCATTCGTAGGTCGTTTAGCTTTCTTCCGTGCTTACTCTGGTCGTTTAGATGCTGGTTCTTATGTTTTGAACACTCGTTCAGGAAATAAAGAAAGAATTTCTCGTATCTACCAAATGCACGCAAACAAACAAAATCCAATCGAATTTATTGAGGCTGGAGATATTGGGGCTGCTGTTGGATTTAAAGATATTAAAACTGGAGATACATTGTGTGATGAAAAACACCCAATTATTCTTGAGTCTATGAAATTCCCTGCGCCGGTAATTGGTATTGCAATTGAACCTAAAACTAAGGCTGACGTTGATAAAATGGGTATGGCTTTGGCTAAATTAGCTGAAGAGGATCCAACGTTTACTGTTAGAACAGATGAGGCTTCAGGGCAAACAATTATCTCTGGTATGGGTGAGCTTCACTTAGATATCTTGGTAGATCGTATGAAACGTGAATTTAAAGTTGAAGTGAACCAAGGTGAGCCTCAAGTTGAATATAAAGAAGCGTTTACTAGAAGTGCAACGCATAGAGAGACTTATAAGAAACAATCAGGAGGTCGTGGTAAATTCGGTGATATCGTATTTACACTTGAACCAGCTGACGAAGTTGATGGTAAAGTACCTGTAGGATTGCAATTTATTAATGCTGTAAAAGGTGGTAACGTTCCTAAGGAATATATTCCATCTGTAGAAAAAGGTTTCCGTGAAGCTATGAAAACTGGTCCTTTAGCAGGATATCAGGTGGATAGTTTGAAAGTGACTTTAACTGACGGATCTTTCCACCCTGTCGATTCTGATGCTCTTTCTTTTGAATTGGCTGCAAGAATGGGGTATAGAGAAGTTGCTAAAGCTGCTGGAGCGGTAATTCTTGAGCCTATCATGAAAATGGAAGTTATTACTCCTGAAGAAAACATGGGAGATATCGTAGGTGATATCAACCGTCGTAGAGGTCAGGTTAATGACATGGGTGACAGAAATGGTGCTAAAACTATTAAAGCTGATGTGCCATTATCAGAAATGTTTGGATATGTAACAACATTAAGAACATTGTCTTCTGGTAGAGCTACTTCAACAATGGAGTTCTCTCACTATGCAGAAACACCTTCTAATATTTCAGAAGCTGTAATTAAAAAAGCAAAAGGTAACGCTTAATTCTTAAGAAAATGAGTCAAAAAATCAGAATAAAACTAAAATCTTACGATCACATGTTGGTAGACAAGTCTGCTGAAAAGATCGTAAAAACAGTAAAAACTACTGGAGCAGTTGTAACAGGTCCAATTCCGTTGCCAACTCACAAAAAACTTTTCACTGTGTTGCGTTCTCCGCACGTTAACAAAAAAGCGAGAGAGCAATTTGAAGTAATGTCATACAAGAGATTGATTGATATTTATTCATCTTCATCTAAAACTATTGATGCATTAATGAAACTTGAATTGCCAAGTGGAGTTGAAGTAGAAATAAAAGTATAATTTTTTTATTATATTTTACGTATAAAAGCGAGGCATTTTTTGTCTCGCTTTTTTTGTTGTTAAAAGTTTTGTTTGTTATTTTTTTGAAGAAATATGTTTTTGCGGTTTATTATTTTTTATTTGATCAAAGAGCCTCTTGTTAAGGGTGTTGCGTATTTTTTTCTTGAGGGGAATTAAGTAATTGTTAAGTCTTTTATTGATGAGCGTTAAAAAATAGATGGTTGGTTTATTGAGGAAATAAGATGCTGTTGTTGGTGATCTTGGTGCTTTGATTTTGATTATGAGACATTTAATTTTTGTAACTGTTTGGTATATTCAATTTTAATGTATACTTTTGCACTCCCTGTTTGGAAATTTCTGTTATTTTCAAATTGAAGGGAATTTTAGTAATTAATAATTAATATTTATGTCTGGGTTAATTGGTAAAAAAATCGGCATGACTAGTATTTTCGACGAAAACGGGAAAAACATTCCTTGTACAGTAATCGAGGCTGGGCCGTGTGTTGTTACCCAAGTCAGAACCAAAGGTGTTGACGGGTACGAAGCGTTGCAACTTGGTTTCGATGACAAAAACGAGAAACATTCCACTAAAGCGGCTTTAGGTCACTTTAAAAAAGCTGGAACTGTTGCTAAGAAAAAAGTCGTTGAATTTCAAGATTTTGCAACTGAACAAAAATTAGGAGATCTTATTGATGTTTCTATTTTTGCTGAAGGAGAATTTGTAGATGTACAAGGTGTATCTAAAGGTAAAGGTTTTCAAGGGGTTGTTAAGCGTCACGGATTTGGTGGTGTTGGACAAGCAACTCACGGTCAACACAACCGTTTAAGAGCGCCAGGTTCTGTGGGAGCTTCTTCTTATCCATCTAGAGTATTCAAAGGAATGCGTATGGCTGGAAGAATGGGAGGAGACAATGTAAAAGTTCAAAACCTTAGAGTTTTAAAAGTAGTTGCTGAAAAGAACCTGCTTGTTATTAAAGGATGCGTTCCTGGACATAAAAACTCTTATGTAATCATTCAGAAGTAATGGAAGTAAAAGTATTAGATTTCAACGGAAAAGATACTGGAAGAAAAGTTCAACTTTCTGATTCAGTATTCGCAATTGAACCAAACAATCACGCTGTATACCTTGATGTTAAGCAATATCTTGCTAATCAAAGACAAGGAACTCACAAGGCTAAAGAAAGAGCTGAAGTGACAGGAAGTACACGTAAGATTAAAAAACAAAAAGGAACAGGTACAGCTCGTGCGGGAAGTATCAAAAATCCATTGTTTAAAGGTGGTGGAACAATTTTTGGACCAAGACCAAGAAGTTATTCATTTAAATTGAATAAAGGCTTGAAGAGATTGGCAAGAAAATCAGCTTTCTCAATCAAAGCAAAAGAGGCGAATATCATCGTTCTTGAAGACTTTAATTTTGAAGCGCCAAACACTAAAAATTTCATTAACGTTTTGAAAGCTTTAGGGTTAGAAAATAAAAAATCTCTATTTGTGTTGGGAGAGTCGAATAAAAATGTATATTTGTCCTCACGCAATTTAAAGGCTTCTAATGTCGTAACTAGCTCAGAATTAAGCACTTACGCTATTTTAAACACTAATAATTTAGTGCTTTTAGAAGGTTCTTTGGAGTTAATCGAAGAAAATTTAAGCAAATAATAGGAATATGAGTATCATAATTAGACCTATAGTAACAGAAAAAGTAACCAAAGAAAGTGAAGTTTTAAACCGCTTCGGATTCGTTGTTGACAAAAAAGCAAACAAAGTTCAGATTAAGAAAGCTATTGAAGCTGCTTATGGAGTAACTATCGTTTCAGTTAACACGATGAACGTAAGACCGGATAGAACTACAAAATACACTAAAAGTGGTTTGATCAGTGGAAAGACAAATGCAATTAAAAAAGCGATTGTTCAAGTACAAGAAGGAGAAACAATTGATTTTTACAACAATATCTAAGATAGAAAAATGTCAGTAAGAAAATTAAAACCTATTACCCCAGGTCAGCGATTTAGAGTTGTGAATGGTTATGACGCCATTACAACTGATAAGCCGGAACGCTCTTTGATAGCGCCGATAAAAAACTCTGGAGGTAGAAATAGTCAAGGAAAGATGACCATGCGTTATACGGGTGGTGGTCACAAGCAGAGATATCGTATTATTGATTTCAAAAGAACTAAAGACGGAATTCCGGCTACAGTGAAATCAATCGAATATGATCCAAATCGTACTGCATTTATCGCTTTATTAGCTTACGCTGATGGAGAGAAAACTTATGTTATTGCTCAAAACGGATTGAAAGTTGGTCAGAAATTAGTTTCTGGTCCGGAATCTCAACCTGAAATTGGTAATACATTGCCTTTAAGCAGAATTCCTTTAGGAACTGTAATCTCTTGTATTGAGTTACGTCCAGGTCAGGGAGCGGTAATCGCTCGTTCAGCTGGTACATTTGCTCAATTAATGGCAAGAGATGGAAAATATGCTACAATCAAAATGCCATCTGGTGAAACAAGATTGATCTTGTTAACTTGTTCGGCTACAATTGGAGCTGTTTCTAATTCAGACCACCAATTAGTTGTATCAGGAAAAGCTGGTAGAACAAGATGGTTAGGAAGAAGACCTAGAACAAGACCTGTTGCAATGAACCCTGTTGATCACCCAATGGGTGGTGGAGAAGGACGTTCTTCTGGTGGACATCCACGTTCAAGAAATGGAATACCAGCAAAAGGTTATAGAACTCGTTCTAAGAAAAACCCGAGTAACAAGTATATCGTAGAACGTAGAAAGAAATAATAAGATATGGCACGTTCATTAAAAAAAGGACCTTTCGTTCATTATAAGTTAGACAAGAAAGTTCAGGAAAACGTAGAGAGTGGTAAAAATAGTGTAGTGAAGACTTGGTCTAGAGCTTCTATGATTACTCCGGATTTCGTTGGACAAACTATCGCAGTTCATAACGGTCGTCAATTTGTACCAGTTTACGTAACAGAAAACATGGTAGGTCACAAATTAGGAGAATTTTCACCAACTAGATCTTTTAGAGGTCATGCTGGAGCAAAAAATAAAGGTAAAAAATAAGAAGCAATGGGAGTTCGTAAAAGAGAAACAGCAGATGCGAGAAAAGAGGCTAATAAGTCTATTGCTTTCGCAAAATTGAATAACTGCCCTACTTCACCTAGAAAAATGCGCTTAGTAGCGGACTTGGTAAGAGGTCAGAAGGTAGAAAGAGCACTTAACATCTTAAGATTTAGTTCTAAAGAAGCTTCAAGAAAATTAGAGAAACTATTATTATCTGCAATCAATAACTGGGAGCAAAAAAATAGTGAAGGTAATTTAGAAGAAGCTGGATTATTTGTTAAGGAGATCAGAGTAGATGGTGGAATGATGTTGAAAAGACTTCGTCCAGCTCCACAAGGTCGTGCACACAGAATAAGAAAACGTTCTAATCACGTAACAATCGTGCTTGGAGCTATCAATAACACACAAAGCAATTCTTAAGCAGCATGGGACAAAAGACAAATCCAATTGGAAATAGACTTGGTATCATCAGAGGGTGGGACTCAAACTGGTATGGTGGAAATGATTACGGTGATAAACTTGCCGAAGATCACAAAATCAGAAAGTATATCCACGCTCGTTTATCAAAAGCTAGTGTATCTAAAGTAATCATCGAGAGAACTTTGAAACTTGTAACCGTTACTATCACTACTGCCAGACCTGGTATCATTATCGGAAAAGGTGGACAAGAGGTAGACAAGTTGAAAGAAGAACTTAAGAAAGTTACTGACAAAGAGGTTCAAATCAACATCTTTGAAATCAAAAGACCTGAATTAGATGCTTATCTTGTGGCGACAAGCATCGCTCGTCAAATCGAAAGCCGTATTTCTTACAGACGTGCAATCAAAATGGCTATTGCTGCTTCTATGCGTATGAACGCTGAAGGTATCAAAGTTTTGATTTCTGGTCGTTTGAATGGTGCAGAGATGGCACGTTCAGAAGGTTTCAAAGAAGGTAGAATTCCTCTATCAACTTTCAGAGCTGATATTGATTATGCTTTGGCTGAAGCTCACACTACTTATGGTAGAATGGGGATCAAAGTATGGATCATGAAAGGTGAAGTTTATGGAAAGAGAGATCTTTCTCCACTTGCAGGAATGGATAAAAAACAATCTGGAACTGGTGGTGGTAAAGGTGGAGATTCTCCGAGAGGAGACAGAAAACCTTTTAATAAAGGTGGAAAACCAGACGCTCGTAAAAGAAAGTAAATTTTTAAACTAAAGAAAAATGTTACAGCCTAAAAGAACAAAATACCGTAAGGTACAAAAGGGTAAAATGAAAGGTAACTCTCAAAGAGGGCATGAACTTTCTAATGGAATGTTTGGTATTAAATCTGTACATGAAGATGGAATGTTCTTAACTTCTCGTCAAATCGAAGCTGCGCGTATTGCTGCAACTCGTTTCATGAAGAGAGAAGGACAATTATGGATCAAAATATTTCCAGACAAACCAATTACTAAGAAGCCTCTTGAGGTACGTATGGGTAAAGGTAAAGGTGCCGTTGAATATTGGGCTGCCGTTGTTAAACCCGGAAGAATTATGTTTGAAGTTGGAGGAGTTCCTTTATCAGTTGCAAAAGAGGCGTTACGTCTTGCAGCTCAAAAGCTTCCAGTAAAAACTAAATTCGTCGTTGCTAGAGATTTCGAAGCATAATTAAATTTATATTATGAAACAATCAGAAATAAAAGATCTTTCTGCAGCGGAGTTGCAAGAAAAACTTAGTCAAACTAAGAAAATATATGCTGACCTAAAAATGGCTCACGCTATTTCTCCAATTGAGAACCCACTTCAAATTAGAAGTGTAAGAAGAACAGTTGCAAGATTGGCTACAGAGTTAACTAAAAGAGAGTTACAATAATTGTATTCTGCTGAAAGATGGAAGAAAAAAGAAATTTAAGAAAAGAAAGAATAGGTGTTGTTACTTCAAATAAAATGGATAAGTCTATTGTTATTGCTGAAGTAAGAAAAGTAAAACACCCATTATACGGTAAGTTCGTGTTGAAAACAAAGAAATACGTTGCACACGACGAAACAAACGACTGTAACATTGGAGATACTGTAAGAATTAGCGAAACGCGTCCTTTAAGTAAAACAAAATGTTGGAGATTAGTTGAAATCTTAGAAAGAGCTAAATAATTATGGTACAACAGGAATCAAGACTAAAAGTAGCAGATAACACGGGAGCAAAAGAAGTTTTAACTATCCGTGTTTTAGGAGGTACCAAAAGAAGGTATGCCTCTGTTGGTGACAAGATTGTAGTATCTATTAAAGATGCAACTCCTAACGGTAACGTTAAAAAAGGAGCTGTTTCAACTGCAGTTGTTGTACGTACCAAAAAAGAAGTGAGAAGAGCTGATGGTTCTTATATCCGTTTCGATGATAATGCATGTGTTCTTTTGAACGCTGCAGGGGAAATGAGAGGAACACGTGTTTTTGGTCCGGTAGCAAGAGAACTTCGTGAAAAACAATTCATGAAAATTGTATCATTAGCACCAGAAGTGCTTTAATTCGTTTTAAGATGATAAAGCTAAAAATAAAATCAGGAGACATCGTAAGAGTTATTGCTGGAGACCATAAAGGTGCTGAAGGTAAAGTATTACGTGTTTACCGTGAGAAAAATAAAGCGATAGTTGAAGGTGTAAACATGGTTTCGAAACATACAAAACCAAGTGCTAAAAACCCTCAAGGTGGTATCGTTAAGAAAGAAGCTTCTATACAAATATCTAACATTTCACTAATTGATCCTAAAACTAAGGAAACAACTAGAGTTGGTATTAGAGTAGAAGGAGATAAGAAAGTAAGATTTTCAAAAAAATCTAATCAAGTACTATAGTAATGGCATATACACCTAGACTAAAAGAAGAATATAAGAGTAGAGTAATCTCTGCTCTTAAAGAGGAATTCGGATATACAAACGTGATGCAAGTTCCAAAACTTGAGAAAATCGTTTTGAGCCGTGGAGTTGGTGCAGCTGTATCTGATAAAAAACTTATTGACTATGCAGTTGATGAGTTAACAAAGATCACTGGACAAAAAGCAGTATCTACAATTTCAAAGAAAGACGTTGCGTCATTCAAATTGAGAAAAGGGATGCCTATTGGAGCAAAAGTTACTTTACGTGGTGAAAGAATGTATGAGTTTTTAGATAGACTTATTACTTCTGCTTTACCACGCGTTAGAGATTTTAGTGGTATCAAAGCTACTGGTTTCGACGGAAGAGGTAATTACAACCTTGGAGTTTTAGAGCAAATCATTTTCCCTGAAATTGATATTGACAAAGTAAACAAAATTTCAGGAATGGATATTACATTTGTTACTACTGCTCAAACAGACAAGGAAGCAAAGTCATTATTGGCTGAATTAGGATTACCTTTTAAAAAGAATTAAGACATGGCTAAAGAATCAATGAAAGCCCGTGAGGTGAAAAGAGAGAAAACGGTAGCTAAGTATGCTGAGAAAAGAAAAGCTTTGAAAGAAGCTGGAGATTTTGAAGGTCTACAAAAATTACCTAAAAATGCTTCACCAGTTCGTTTACACAATCGTTGTAAATTAACAGGCAGACCAAGAGGTTATATCCGTCAATTTGGTATTTCACGTGTAACTTTCCGTGAGATGGCTAATAATGGATTAATTCCTGGAGTTAAAAAGGCATCTTGGTAATCTCGCAATAAGTTACTACTTTTGCAAACCAAAAAATAATTTTAATTGATTAAAGGTTCGGGAGGCGAGTGCCTCCCGAAAACCATAGTCGCAATCAAATACATATGTATACAGATCCTATTGCAGATTATTTGACTAGAGTTCGTAACGCTGTGGCTGCAAACCACAAAGTTGTTGAAATTCCGGCATCTAATCTAAAAAAAGAAATAACTAAGATCTTATTTGATCAAGGTTATATCTTGAGTTACAAATTTGAAGACAACTCTGTACAGGGTTCAATCAAAATTGCTTTGAAGTATGATAAAGATACTAAAGAGCCTGTAATTAAAGATATCCAAAGAATTAGTAAACCTGGTTTACGTAAATATGCAGGTGCTGCCAAATTACCAAGAATCCTTAACGGATTAGGAATTGCTATTGTTTCAACTTCAAAAGGTCTTATGACTGGAAAACAAGCGAAACAATTAAATGTAGGTGGTGAAGTAATTTGTTACGTATACTAATTTTAAAGACTAAATAAGATGTCAAGAATAGGTAAAAGCCCAATTGTAATCGCTGCTGGAGTAACTGTAGAAGTTAAAGACGGTATCGTTACGGTAAAAGGAAAAAAAGGTCAACTAACTCAGGAGTTTTCGGACATTACTGTAAAAGTTGAAGGCGATCAGGTTCTATTAGAAAGATCGTCTGATCATAAAGACCAAAGAGCAAAACACGGATTATACAGATCATTAATCAATAATATGATAATTGGTGTGTCTGAAGGTTTTACAAAAGAACTTGAATTAGTTGGAGTAGGTTATAGAGCTTCAAACCAAGGTCAGAAATTAGATTTAGCTCTTGGATATTCTCACAATATTGTTTTAGAAATTGCTCCAGAAGTAGCGC
The DNA here is from genome assembly GCF_002217195.1 of Flavobacterium aquidurense. Lineage (NCBI taxonomy): Bacteria > Pseudomonadati > Bacteroidota > Flavobacteriia > Flavobacteriales > Flavobacteriaceae > Flavobacterium > Flavobacterium aquidurense. Next base: position 82,712 of record NZ_MUGR01000022.1, read on the forward strand.
TAGAAACAATATCTGAAAAAGGTAAAAACCCTATCGTAAAATTAACATCATTTGACAAACAACTTTTAGGACAGGTTGCTGCGAAAATCAGAGGTTTCCGTAAGCCTGAGCCATACAAAGGAAAAGGTGTTAAATTTGTGGGTGAAGTATTAAGAAGAAAAGCAGGTAAATCAGCTTAAAAAATAAGATTATGTCATTAACAAAATCTGATAGAAGACAGAGAATTAGATTCAGAATTAGAAAATCGATTAGTGGTACTGCTACTAACCCAAGACTATCTGTATTTAGAAGTAACAAAGAAATTTATGCTCAACTTATTGATGACGTGAATGGAGTTACTTTATTGGCTGCATCTTCAAGAGAAAAAGAAATAGGAAAAGGTACTAACGTTGAAGTCGCTGCTGCTGTTGGAAAATTAGTTGCAGAGAAAGCGTTAAAAGCTGGGATTGATACCATCACTTTTGACAGAGGTGGATATTTGTATCACGGTCGTATTAAATCATTAGCAGAAGGCGCAAGAGCGGCTGGACTTAAATTCTAATATATTATGTCTAAATACAAAAATGTAGAATTGGTAAAACCAAGTGGTCTTGAACTTAAAGATCGTCTGGTAAGTGTTAATCGTGTTACTAAAGTTACAAAAGGTGGTAGAGCTTTCGGTTTTTCTGCTATTGTAGTTGTAGGTGATGAAAATGGAGTAGTTGGTCATGGATTAGGAAAATCTAAAGACGTTTCTGAAGCAATTGCGAAAGCAGTAGAAGATGCTAAGAAAAATTTAGTAAAAATTCCTTTGAACGGACAATCAGTTCCTCACGAACAAAAAGGTAAATTTGGTGGTGCACGTGTATTCTTAATTCCTGCCTCTCATGGTACAGGAGTTATTGCTGGTGGAGCTGTTCGTTCAGTTCTTGAATCAGTAGGTATTCACGATGTATTATCTAAATCTCAAGGATCATCAAATCCTCATAACGTAGTGAAAGCAACTTTTGATGCTTTATTACAAATGAGAAGCGCTTACACTGTTGCAAAACAAAGAGGTGTTTCTTTAGAAAAAGTTTTTAAAGGTTAATTCAAGGAAATTATGGCTAAATTATTAGTAAAACAAGTAAGAAGCAAAATCAACTGTCCTCTTTCTCAAAAGAGAGGTTTGGAAGCTTTAGGTCTACGTAAAATGGGACAAGTTGTAGAGCATGATTCAAATCCTGCTATCCTTGGGATGATAAACAAAGTTAAACACTTAGTTTCTGTCGAAGAAGCTAAATAACAAATACTGTTATGAATTTAAGTAACTTACAACCAGCTGAAGGGTCAACACACAATCAAAATAAAAGATTAGGTAGAGGAGAAGGTTCTGGAAAAGGTGGTACTTCTGCAAGAGGTCACAAAGGAGCAAAATCTCGTTCTGGTTATTCTAAAAAGATTGGTTTTGAGGGAGGGCAAATGCCACTTCAAAGACGTGTGCCTAAGTTTGGTTTCACAAACATCAATCGTAAAGAATACGAAGGTGTTAATTTAGATACGCTTCAATTATTAGTAGACAATGGTGTGATTACTGATTCTGTTTCAATGACAGATTTCGTAGCAAATCGTCTTGCTACCAAAAATGAAATCGTTAAGATTTTAGGTAGAGGAGAGTTGAAAGCAAAATTAAAAGTAACTGCCCACAAATTTACTGCTACTGCAAAAGCTGCTATTGAAGCTGCTGGTGGAGAAGCTGTAACTATATAACTTATCTACTAAGATGAAGAAATTTATTGAATCAATAAGTAATGTTTGGAAAATCGAAGAACTGAAAAACAGAATCTTAATTACATTAGGATTGCTTTTAGTATATCGTTTTGGTGCACATGTAACGCTACCTGGAATTGACGCAACTCAATTAACAGGTTTAGCGGGACAAACTAAACAAGGTTTAGGATCAATCCTGGACATGTTTACAGGAGGTGCTTTCTCTAAAGCTTCAGTTTTTGCTTTAGGTATTATGCCTTATATTTCTGCATCTATTGTTGTTCAGTTAATGGGAATTGCTATTCCTTATTTGCAAAAACTTCAAAACGATGGAGAGAGTGGTAGAAAAAAGATTAATCAAATCACTCGTTGGTTGACTATAGCTATTACACTGGTTCAAGGTCCAACTTATATCTACAATTTATACAGAACGTTACCTGGAAGTGCATTCTTACTAGGATTTAATTCACCTGAATTTTTGTTTTCGTCTGTTATTATCTTAGTTACAGGTACAATTTTTGCTATGTGGCTTGGGGAAAAAATTACGGATAAAGGTATTGGAAATGGAATTTCATTATTGATTATGGTTGGTATTTTGGCGCGTTTACCGCAAGCTTTTATTCAAGAGTTTACAACCAGAGTTACCAATAACAATGGTGGTCCAATGTTGTTAGTTATTGAAATTATTGTTTGGTTATTAGTAATCATTTCTTGTGTATTGCTTACAATGGCAGTACGTAGAATTCCTGTTCAATACGCTCGTCGTACAACAAGCGGGGATTACGAACAAGATTTGGCAGGTGGTAATAGACAATGGATTCCTCTTAAGCTTAATGCTTCTGGGGTTATGCCAATCATTTTTGCTCAGGCAATTATGTTTATACCTGCAGCTGTAGCTGGATTGTCTAAATCAGACACATCACAATCTATTGTTGGCGCGTTTAGTAATATGTTCGGATTTTGGTATAACTTTGTATTTGCAACTTTAATTATTGTATTTACATTTTTCTATACTGCGATCACTGTACCTACAAACAAAATGGCCGATGATTTGAAAAGAAGTGGTGGTTTTATTCCTGGCGTTCGTCCGGGAGCTGAAACTTCAGAATTTCTTGATAAAGTGATGTCTTTAATAACTTTCCCAGGATCTTTATTCCTTGCTTTAATTGCTGTGTTCCCGGCTATTGTTGTAAGTATTATGGATGTACAACAATCTTGGGCAATGTTTTTTGGAGGTACCTCGTTAATAATTATGGTTGGAGTTGCAATAGATACTATTCAACAGATCAATTCATACTTGTTAAACAAACATTATGATGGTTTAATGAAGACTGGTAAAAATAGAAAAGCAGTAGCTTAATTTTTATATGGCAAAACAATCAGCAATAGAACAAGACGGATCAATCATCGAAGCATTATCAAATGCGATGTTCCGTGTGGAGTTAGAAAATGGACATATCGTAATTGCTCATATTTCTGGAAAAATGCGTATGCATTACATCAAGTTATTACCTGGTGATAAAGTGAAACTAGAAATGAGTCCTTATGATTTGTCAAAAGCAAGAATTACTTATCGATATTAAAGGATATTCACTATGAAAGTTAGAGCATCAGTAAAAAAGAGAAGTCCCGAGTGCATCATTGTGCGTAGAAAAGGGAGATTGTACGTAATAAACAAAAAGAATCCTAGATTTAAACAAAGACAAGGATAATTATGGCAAGAATAGCAGGGGTAGATATCCCAAAAAATAAAAGAGGTGTTATAGCACTTACCTATATCTTTGGATTAGGAAGAAGTAGAGCTATTGAGATTTTAGAAAAAGCTCAAGTTAGCCAAGACAAAAAAGTTCAAGAGTGGAATGATGATGAGATCGGAGCAATTCGTGATGCAGTTTCATTTTACAAAATTGAAGGAGAATTACGTTCTGAAGTTTCTTTAAACATCAAACGTTTGATGGATATTGGTTGTTACAGAGGTATCCGTCATAGATCTGGTCTTCCGTTAAGAGGACAAAGAACTAAAAACAACTCTAGAACAAGAAAAGGTAAAAGAAAAACTGTTGCTAACAAGAAAAAAGCAACTAAATAATAAGTAATATGGCTAAAGCAACTGCAAAAAAACGTAAAGTTATCGTTGAATCAACGGGAGAAGCTCATATTTCTGCTACCTTCAATAACATCATCATTTCTTTGACTAACAAAAAAGGTGAAGTTATTTCTTGGTCTTCAGCTGGTAAAATGGGTTTTAGAGGTTCTAAAAAGAACACTCCATACGCAGCCCAAATGGCAGCAGAAGATTGTAGTAAAGTAGCTCTTGAGGCTGGACTTAAAAAAGTGAAAGTTTATGTAAAAGGACCAGGAAACGGACGTGAGTCTGCTATCCGTTCTATTCATAACGGTGGAATTGAAGTTACTGAGATTATCGACGTTACTCCAATGCCTCACAACGGATGTCGTCCTCCAAAAAGACGTAGAGTTTAATTTATTTATTATAGTATAACAAGGTAGAATATAGATTATCGAAGGATTTGACCTGAATTCATAATCTCTACCTTAAATTTAAATTTTTTTAGAAATGGCAAGATATACTGGTCCAAAAACTAGAATTGCTCGTAAATTTGGCGAAGCAATCTTCGGAGATGACAAATCTTTCGAAAAAAGAAATTACCCACCTGGACAACACGGGATGGCTAAAAAAAGAGGTAAAAAATCTGAGTACGCTGTTCAGTTAATGGAAAAGCAAAAAGCTAAATATTCTTACGGAATTTTAGAAAAACAATTCAGAAATTTATTCAAAAAAGCATCAGCTACTAAAGGTGTTACTGGTGAAGTTCTTTTACAATTATGTGAAGCAAGATTAGATAACGTTGTTTTTAGAATGGGTATCGCTCCTTCTAGAAGAGGTGCTAGACAATTAGTTTCTCACAGACACGTTACTGTAAATGGTGAAGTTGTAAATATCGCTTCTTACCACCTTAAGCCTGGTGATAAAGTTGCAGTTCGTGAAAAATCTAAATCTTTAGAAGCTATCGAACGTTCTTTATCAAATTCAAGTCATGTTTATGAATGGATTACCTGGAACAATGATCTTAAAGAAGGAACTTTCGTTTCTGTACCTGCAAGACTTCAAATTCCAGAAAACATTAAAGAACAATTAATCGTAGAGTTGTACAACAAATAATAATTGACTTAGTCGAAATTTATGGCAATATTTAATTTTCAAAAGCCCGATAAAGTTATCATGATCGATTCAACCGATTTTGAAGGTAAATTCGAATTTAGACCTTTAGAACCTGGTTATGGATTGACAGTTGGTAATGCACTTAGAAGAGTTTTGCTTTCAGCATTAGAAGGTTATGCAATTACATCTGTTCGTATCGAAGGTGTAGATCATGAGTTTTCTACTATTTCAGGTGTTGTTGAAGATGTTACCGAAATTATCCTTAATCTAAAACAAGTACGTTTCAAACGTCAAATTGAAGATATAGATAATGAAGCAGTTACAATTTCTGTTTCTGGTAAAGATCAACTAACAGCAGGTGATTTTCAAAAATTTATTTCAGGTTTTCAAGTGCTGAACCCAGACCTTGTTATCTGTAATTTAGATTCTAAAATCAAATTGAACTTCGATTTAACAATCGAAAAAGGTAGAGGATATGTTCCTGCTGAGGAGAACAAAAAACAGAACGCTGCAATTGGTACCATTTTTACAGACTCTATTTTTACTCCGGTAAAAAATGTAAAATATGCAATTGAAAACTTCCGTGTAGAGCAAAAAACAGATTACGAGAAATTAGTTTTTGAAATCAAAACTGATGGATCTATTAATCCAAAAGACGCTCTTACTGAAGCTGCTAAAGTTTTAATTCACCACTTCATGTTATTTTCTGACGAAAGAATTACACTCGAGGCTGACGAAATTGCACAAACAGAATCGTATGATGAAGAGTCATTGCATATGAGACAATTGCTTAAAACTAAGCTTGTTGATATGGATTTATCTGTGAGAGCATTAAATTGCTTGAAAGCGGCTGAAGTTGATACACTTGGTGATTTAGTATCGTTCAATAAAAATGACCTAATGAAATTCCGTAATTTTGGTAAAAAATCTTTAACTGAGCTAGATGAACTTGTAGCTGTTAAGAATTTAACTTTCGGAATGGACTTAGCTAAATACAAATTAGATAAAGAATAATTCAATCCGCCACGGCGGATTAAATTTAAAATAGCAATGAGACACGGAAAAAAATTCAATCACTTAAGCAGACAGACTGGACATAGAAAAGCTATGTTAGCTAATATGGCTTGTTCTCTTATTGAGCACAAACGTATTAACACTACTGTTGCTAAGGCTAAAGCGCTTAAACAATTCGTTGAGCCTTTAATCACAAAATCAAAAGAAGATACGACTCACAACCGTCGTATTGTTTTTGCTTACTTACGTAGTAAATATGCGGTAACTGACTTGTTCAGAGACGTAGCTGCTAAAGTTGGAGACCGTCCAGGTGGATACACTCGTATCATTAAAGTTGGAAATCGTTTGGGAGATAATGCTGATATGGCAATGATCGAACTTGTAGATTTCAATGAACTTTACAATGGAGGTAAAAAAGAAGTTAAAAAAGCTAAAAGCCGTCGTGGTGGTAAAGCAAAAAAAGCTGAGGAGACTACTCCTGAAGCTCCTGCTGCTGAATCAGAAACGACTACTGAAGCTTCTGAATAATTATGAAAGTAATGATTCTATAGAAATCAAGGATAAACTAATTTTTAGTTTATCCTTTTTTTTTGCTTTTTTTAAAATAGTTTGAAATGTAACTTATTTTAAAACTAAGGTTTTAATTTTATCAACGAAATTTTTAAAAAATCTTGGAAGCACTGTTTTAAAGAAGTAAATTTGCAAAATATCTAATTACAAATAAAACAAGCTTTGCTGGTTTTACAGGACGATTAAAAACAATACAAATTAAATAATGAAATACACTACACGACAAAGCGCCATTTTATTACTAAGTGATGGAACTATTTTTCACGGGAAATCTATCGGAATTAGCGGTAAAACTTTTGGTGAAGTTTGTTTTAATACTGGAATGACCGGATATCAGGAGATTTTTACAGATCCTTCGTATTTCGGGCAAATTATGGTTGCAACTAATCCCCATATTGGTAATTATGGTGTTAACGATTTGGAAATTGAATCGGATGGTATCAAAATTGCTGGTTTGGTTTGTAAAAACTTCAGTTTTAATTATTCAAGAGAAGATTCTTCCGGAAGTCTGGAAGATTATTTTATAAAAGAAAATCTAATCTGTATTTCTGATGTTGATACGCGTGCACTGGTAAGTTATATTCGTGAGAATGGTGCGATGAATGCTGTTATTTGTACAGATGGAACTTCTGTTGAAGACTTGAAAAAAGAATTGGCTAATGTGCCCAACATGGAAGGTCTGGAGTTGGCTTCAAAAGTTTCAACAACTGAACCTTATTTTTTTGGTGATCAAAATGCTACTTATAAAATTTCTGCCTTAGATTTAGGGATTAAGAAAAATATTCTTAGAAACCTTGCTAAAAGGGATTGTTATATCAAGGTGTTTCCATATAACTCAACGTACAAGGATTTAGCTGAGTTTAATCCGGATGGATATTTCTTGTCAAACGGGCCTGGGGATCCGGATCCGCTTTTTGGTGCTATTGAAGTAGCAAAAGAAATTTTAGCAAATGACAATCCTTTATTCGGAATTTGTTTAGGACATCAGGTAATTGCTTTGGCAAATGGTGTTCAGACTTATAAAATGTTTAATGGTCACCGCGGTATAAATCACCCGGTTAAAAACCTTATGACAGGAAAAGGTGAGATTACATCTCAAAATCATGGTTTCGCAGTGAATAAGGAAGCATTAGATAATCATGCTGATTTAGAGATTACACACCTTCATCTAAATGATGGTACTGTGGCCGGAATGCGTATGAAAAATAAAAATTGTTTTTCAGTGCAATATCACCCCGAAGCAAGTCCCGGACCTCATGATTCATCTTATTTGTTTGATCAGTTTGTTGAGAATATAAAACTAGCTGCTGCTAAAACGATATAGTTAATAAATAAACCTGTTTAATGGTTAAAATGCATTTTTACTATTAAATATTTTTATAATTTCGAAAAAAAATATAATTTATTAATAAAAAACAAAAATAATGAGTATTATAATTAAAGTTCACGCAAGACAAATTTTTGATTCCAGAGGTAATCCTACTATTGAAGTTGATGTAATTACTGAGAACGGAGTTTTAGGTAGAGCTGCTGTTCCTTCCGGGGCATCAACTGGAGAACATGAGGCTGTTGAATTACGTGACGGAGGAAAAGCTTTCTTAGGAAAAGGAGTTTTGAATGCAGTGAACAATGTAAATACTGTTATTGCTGAAGAATTAGTTGGAACTTCTGTTTTCGAACAAAACACGATTGATCAATTGATGATTGATTTAGATGGTACTCCAAATAAATCTAAATTAGGTGCTAATGCTATTTTAGGAGTTTCTTTGGCTGCTGCAAAAGCTGCTGCTAACGAACTAGGCTTGCCTTTATACAGATATGTTGGTGGTGTTTCTGCCAATACATTACCTGTGCCAATGATGAATATCATCAATGGTGGTTCTCACTCTGATGCTCCTATCGCATTTCAGGAATTCATGATTTTTCCTGTAAAGGCGACTTCTTTTTCTCACGCTATGCAAATGGGAACTGAAATTTTTCATAGCCTGAAAAAAGTTTTACATGACAGAGGATTAAGCACTGCTGTAGGTGACGAAGGTGGTTTTGCTCCAAATTTGGCAGGTGGTACTGAAGATGCTTTAGATACTATAAAAAAAGCGGTTGAAAATGCCGGTTATACTTTTGGTGACGAAATTATGATTGCTCTTGATTGTGCTTCTGCTGAATTTTATGTAAACGGTAAATACGATTACTCTAAATTTGAAGGAGAAACTGGTAAAGTAAGATCTTCTGCTGAACAAGTTGAATATTTAGCTGAATTAGTGGCTAAATACCCAATTATTTCAATTGAAGACGGAATGGATGAGAATGACTGGGACGGATGGAAATTGCTTACTGAAAAAATTGGACACAAAGTTCAATTAGTAGGTGATGATTTATTTGTTACTAATGTAGAGCGTCTATCAACTGGAATTGAAAAAGGAATTGCAAACTCAATCTTGGTAAAAGTAAACCAAATTGGAACTTTAACAGAGACTATTGCAGCTGTAAACATGGCTAAAAATGCAGGATATACTTCAGTTATGTCTCACCGTTCAGGAGAAACAGAAGATAATACTATTGCTGATTTAGCTGTGGCTTTAAACTGTGGTCAAATTAAAACAGGTTCTGCTTCCCGTTCTGATCGTATGGCAAAATACAATCAATTATTAAGAATCGAGGAAGAGTTAGGAAGTACTGCTTATTTTCCTGGATTAAACGCTTTCAAGATCAAATAATTGTAAGAGTTATATGTTATAATTAAACCATTCGTTTTTGCGAATGGTTTTTTTTTGGACTTTTAACAAATTCATAGCAGTATTCTTTTTTTAATTAGTCTTAAATTCCTTAGATTTGATAAATTATTATTTTAAAGATTTATTTCCGATATATTATGTCAAAAATAGCTACATTAGAAGTAGACGGTCAAAAAATTGAACTTCCGGTAATCACGGGGAGTGAAAATGAGTCCGCTATCGATATTAACAAATTACGTGATTTAACTGGTATTATCACTCTTGATCCCGGATACAAAAATTCTGGTTCTTGCAAAAGTGAAATCACATTCTTAGATGGAGAATTAGGAATTTTGCGCTACAGAGGATATTCAATTGAGGATTTAGCCGAAAAAGCTAACTTTTTAGAAGTGTCATATCTTTTGATTTTTGGAGAATTACCAACAGCTCAGCAATTGGAGCAATTCGAGAATGGTATTAAAAAACATACTTTGGTAAACGAAGAGATGAAAAATATCATTGACGGTTTTCCTAAAACAGCACATCCAATGGGTGTTTTATCCGCTTTGACAAGTGCTTTAACAGCATTTAATCCAAAAGCGGTAAACGTTGAAAACGAAAAAGAAATGTACGAAGCCATTTGTAAAACAATGGGTAAATTTCTTGTAATTGCAACCTGGACTTATAGAAAAACTATGGGTTACCCGTTGAACTATTACGACAATACACAAGGTTATGTAGAGAACTTTATGCAATTAATGTTTAAATTGCCTACAGGACCTTATGCAGCTAATCCGGTTATTGTAGATGCATTAGATAAATTATTTATTCTTCATGCAGATCACGAGCAAAACTGTTCTACATCTACAGTAAGAATGGTAGGTTCATCTCATGCTGGTTTATTTGCTTCTATTTCTGCAGGAGTTTCTGCTCTTTGGGGACCACTTCATGGAGGGGCAAACCAGGCAGTACTTGAGATGTTAGAGGAAATTAATAAAGATGGTGGTGATACTGAGAAGTTTTTAGCCAAAGCAAAAGACAAAAATGATCCTTTCCGTTTAATGGGATTTGGTCACAGAGTTTATAAAAACTTTGATCCAAGAGCAAGAATAATCAAAAAAGCAGCTAAAGAAGTATTAGAGACATTAGGCGTTGAAGATCCTATTTTAGAAATTGCTAAAAAATTAGAAACAGCAGCTCTTGAGGATGAGTACTTCAAATCAAGAAATTTATATCCAAACGTAGATTTCTATTCTGGAATTATTTACAGAGCATTAGGAATTCCTACAGATATGTTTACAGTAATGTTTGCTATTGGTAGATTACCGGGCTGGATTGCGCAATGGAAAGAAATGCGTGAGAATAAAGAACCAATTGGCCGACCAAGACAAATCTACACTGGACATCCGCTGAGAGACTTTAAGTCGAACAAATAAAAATATTTTAAAGCTTCACTTAACTGTGAAGCTTTTTTTATCTTTGGTCAAAATATAATAAAGTTATGTTGCAATTAAATGTAAAGAACGAAACCTCAAGATTACGTGCTGTAGTTTTGGGTTCTGCTGTTCATAATGGGCCAACTCCATCTTTAGATGAAGCCTATGATCCTAAATCATTGGAACATATTAAAGCAGGAACATATCCTATCGAAAAGGATATGGTTGCTGAAATGGATGCTTTTAATGCTGTTTTTCAAAAATATGATGTAAAAGTATATCGTCCTGAAATGATTGAAAATTACAATCAGATTTTTGCCAGAGATATTGGTTTTGTAATAGATGATACTTTTGTAAAATCAAATATACTTCCTGACAGAGAACGTGAGTTAGATGCTATTGGGTATATAATCGATCAGATAGATCCCTCGAAAGTAGTTCGTCCACCTGTGGAAGTTCATATCGAAGGTGGTGATGTGATGCTTTGGAACGATCATATTTTTATCGGAACTTATAAAGGAAGTGACTATAAAGATTACATCACGGCAAGAACAAATATGCATGGTGTTAATTTTATTAAAGAATTGTTCCCCAATAAAATTGTCAAAGAATTCGATTTGGTTAAGTCCAAAATTGAGGCTCGTGATAATGCATTGCACTTAGATTGCTGTTTTCAGCCCGTTGGAAAAGATAAAGGGATTATCTATAAAAGAGGTTTTCGTGAAGAAGCTGACTATATGTATTTAGTGAATCTTTTTGGGAAAGAAAACTTATTTCATATCGAAAGAAACGAAATGTATAATATGTTTTCTAACGTATTTTCTATCGATGAGAATGTAGTGGTTTCAGAAAAAAACTTCACAAGATTAAACAATTGGCTTCGTGCAAATGGTTTTACAGTAGAAGAAATTCCGTATGCCGAAATTGCAAAGCAGGAAGGGTTGTTGAGATGTTCGACGCTTCCATTAATTAGAGATTAAATATTTGTTTCAAGTTTCAGGTTTCACGTTGCAACAAACTTGAAACTTGAAACCTGAAACAGAAAAAAATATAAAAATGAAACAAACTACAAATGCAATTTTGATGATTCGGCCAGTTGCCTTCAGAATGAATGAGCAAACTGCGGTGAATAATTACTACCAAAAAGTATTAGACGGACTTTTGCCAAGTACCGTGAATGCAAAAGCGCAACAAGAGTTTGATGCTTTTGTTGAAAAGTTAAGAGCCGTTGGTGTTGATGTTACAGTTGTTGATGATTCTTTAGATACAGATACTCCGGACAGTATTTTTCCGAACAATTGGGTTTCTTTTCATGAAAATGGAGATGTAGCGCTATATCCAATGTTTGCTGAGAATCGTCGTTCAGAACGTCGTGAAGATATTTTAGATATTCTTGAAGACAAAGGTTTTGAGATCGCCAATATAATGGATTATACATCTGCAGAAGAAGATGGTTTTTTTCTTGAAGGAACCGGAAGTTTGCTTTTAGACAGAGCGAATGCTAAGGCGTATTGCGCTTTATCGCCTCGTGCTGATGAAGAATTGTTTATTGAATTCTGTGAAGATTTTGATTATGCGCCGGTTATTTTCGAAGCTTTTCAAACCGTTGACGCAGAACGTAAATTGATTTATCACACCAATGTTATGATGTGCCTTGGGGAAACTTTTGCGGTTATCTGTGCAGATTGTATCGATGATAAAAAAGAACGCAAAATGGTTCTTGATAATTTAAAAGCTGATAAAAAAGAAATTATTCTGATTACAGAAGCTCAGGTGAATAATTTTGCCGGTAATATGCTCGAAGTTCGAGGCACAGATAATAAGAAATGTATCGTTATGAGTGCGTCTGCACATCAGAGTTTGACCCCAAAACAGATTGCTCAGTTAGAAAACCATGCTGAAATTTTGAGTTCAAGTCTTGATACGATTGAAGCTTGCGGCGGGGGAAGCGCCAGATGTATGATGGCCGAAGTTTTCCTGCCGAGAAATTAAGTTTAAGAAACTTCAAAAAAAATCCAAATTCCATACTGAAATATTCAGCTTTTGGAATTTGGATTTTTTTTATTTAAAATAGGGAATAAGTTACATCAAATTTACTTTTACGATATTAATTATTGAGCTTACAATATATTGGATTCCGATAGAGATAACAATAAAACCAACAATTCTCGAAATAGCGACAATTCCTGAAGCGCCTAAAATTCGAGCCAAGTAATGTGCGCTTTTAAGAATAGCGAAAATTGCTACTGCAATGGCAAAAATGGCTAAAGAGGAAAAAGCCATTTCTTTCATTCCGCTATGTTCCTGATGAAAAGCAATCAATAAAGAAATGGAGCCTGGGCCAGCCAGCATTGGTATGGCTAATGGTGTAAGGGCGATATCGTTTCGTTGTTGTATTTCGTTTTCTATTTTTTTATTGATTCCGCGTTTTTTATTGAATTTTCCGGAAAGTAATGAGAATCCTGAATTTACAATTATAATTCCTCCGGCGATCCTAAGGGCATCAATACTGATTCCAAAAAAAGATAAAACATATTGGCCAATAAAAAAGGAAACGATCAAAATGATAAAGACATTTATGGCCGTCCAAAGCGAAATGCGTGAACGCTCTTTTTGAGAGTCATGTTGGGTTAGTCCAACAAAAATTGGCACAGTGCCAATTGGGTTTAATACCGAAAAAAGAGCGGCAAATAAATAAATGAATATATCCATACTGTTTTAGTTAGTGAAGTAAAAATAGTCAATTTTTAATATTTCACGGTAAATTCATATTAGGATATTGTTTTTTGATGCTATTAATTCTATATCAATAACCTAAAGTAAGCTCATTCTTTTTGATTACTTTTGTAGCATATTTTAAAATGATGAAAAACAAAAAAACTTTAGTTCTGGGTGCTACCACAAAACCAGATCGTTACGCTTTTAGAGCTATAAATATGTTAGTAGAAAAAGGACATACTGTTTTAGCAATTGGTCAGAATACAGGCGAAGTTGCAGGTGTAAAAATTTATACCAAAGCAATTCCTGTAAAAAACATTGATACAGTGACGCTATATTTAAATCCTGCCCGCCAGCGTGATTATTATAATTACATCATAGAAGCGCAGCCTAAAAGAGTGGTTTTTAATCCTGGGACAGAAAATCCGGAATTCTATCAGTTGCTGGAATTAAACAATATTAAGGCTGAAGTAGCTTGTACTTTGGTTTTATTAGCTACAAATCAATATTAAACTTTTTTAGGAGCTCATCCCGCACCCGAGCCTGAAAGTGCGAATTGGCGAAGCAATTCGTTGCAATCTTTTTGTTTTTTAAAGAAAAAAACAAAAAGGATTTCCACTTCTATCGGGGCTAAAAAGAAACATTAAAATAGTATTTTTGTAGTCATGGAATTTTCATCAAAACTAATAGAAAAGGCAGTCAACGAAATGTCTCAATTACCAGGAATTGGTAAGCGTACTGCATTGCGATTGGTTTTGCATTTATTAAAGCAGCCCAAAGAACAAACAGGATTTTTATCTCAGGCGTTACTCAATATGCGTGCAGATATAAAATTTTGCGAAAGCTGTCATAATATTTCAGATACAAAAGTTTGCGAAATCTGTGCAAATCCGGTCCGAAATCATCAGACGATTTGTGTAGTGGAAGATATTCGGGATGTTATGGCGATCGAAAATACAGGGCAGTACAAAGGAATTTATCACGTTTTGGGAGGGAAAATTTCCCCAATAGAAGGCGTGGGGCCAAGTCAGCTAAATATTTCAACCTTAGTAGAAAAGGTAAAATCCGGCGCAGTAGTGGAAATTATTTTTGCACTCAGTTCAACCATGGAAGGCGATACCACAAATTTTTATATCTATAAACAAATTGCCGAATCAGAAATTATAATTTCTACAATTGCAAGAGGAATTTCTGTAGGCGACGAATTAGAATATGCAGACGAAATTACACTGGGAAGAAGTATTTTGCATCGTGTTCCGTTTGAAAAAACTTTTAAAAATAATTAGATAGATTATATAAATGAAAACATCAACTCAGAATACAATTTTAATTACAGGCGGAGCTGGTTTTATTGGCTCCAATTTGTCCGAGTATTTTTTAGGATTAGGGCATAAAGTAATCTGTCTCGATAATTTTGCGACAGGGCACCGTCATAATTTAAAAGATTTTATAGAGAATCCTAATTATAAATTAATTGAAGGAGATATTCGAAATATAGCCGATTGTGTTTTAGCGGTCCAAGGTGTTGATTATGTTTTGCACCAGGCAGCTTTAGGATCTGTTCCAAGATCTATTAACGATCCAATTACAACAAATGATGTAAATGTTTCAGGCTTTTTGAATATGCTGGTAGCTTCTCGCGATGCAAAAGTGAAAAGATTTATATATGCAGCAAGCTCTTCTACATATGGAGATTCGCAAGGACTGCCAAAAGTCGAAGATGTTATTGGTAAACCATTATCGCCTTATGCTATTACAAAATATGTAAACGAATTATATGCTGAAATTTTCAGTAGAACGTACGGAATAGAAACTATAGGATTGCGTTATTTTAATGTTTTTGGCAGAAAACAAGATCCTAATGGCGCTTATGCGGCTGTAATTCCAAAGTTTGTAATGCAATTGATGAAACATGAAAGTCCCGTGATCAACGGTGATGGAAATTATTCGCGTGATTTTACTTATATCGATAATGTGATACAGATGAATGAATTGGCAATGACAAGTCAGAATCCGGAAGCGGTAAATACAGTTTATAATACTGCATATGGAGATCGAAATACATTAAACGATTTGGTGGGGTATTTAAAAGAATATTTAGCTGAATTTGATTCAAAAATTGCAAATGTCGAAATTGTTTATGGTGCCAACAGAGCGGGTGATATTCCGCATTCATTGGCAAGTATCGATAAAGCAAAAAAAGTACTGGGTTACGATCCGAAATTCTCTTTGCAGGACGGATTAAAAGAAGCGGTGAGCTGGTATTGGAATAATTTAAAATAAGGATCAAGATAATAGTAAAAGATGAAAATTACAAAAATTTGTTGCATTGGTGCAGGTTATGTTGGAGGTCCGACAATGGCAGTAATTGCTCAAAAATGCCCACATATTCAAGTGACAGTTGTCGATTTGAACGAACAAAGAATTAAAGACTGGAATAATCCAAATACAGATAATATTCCGATCTATGAGCCGGGACTTTCAGAAATAGTCGCTGAGGCAAGAGGACGAAATCTTTTCTTTTCGACAGAAGTAGAAAAAGCTATTGACGAAGCACAGGTGATTTTTATATCAGTAAACACGCCAACCAAAACTTACGGAAAAGGAAAAGGTATGGCTGCTGATTTAAAATATATTGAACTTTGCGCCAGACAAATTGCCAAAGTAGCCAAACAAAATAAAATTGTAGTAGAAAAATCAACTCTGCCAGTTCGTACAGCCGAGGCTATAAAAAGCATTCTGGATAACACCGGAAATGGAGTTCAGTTTCAGATTTTATCAAATCCGGAGTTCTTAGCTGAAGGAACGGCGGTTACCGATTTATTACATCCGGATCGAATTTTAATTGGTGGTGATACGACTCCGGAAGGTGAAGAAGCAATTAATGCTTTAGTTGATGTTTATGCAAATTGGGTTAGTAAAGATAAAATATTGACAACTAATGTCTGGTCTTCAGAATTATCTAAGTTAACCGCAAATGCATTCCTGGCACAGCGTATTTCATCTATAAATGCCATGTCTGAGTTATGTGAAAAAACAGGTGCTGATGTAAATGAAGTAGCCAGAGCAATTGGAATGGATAGCAGGATTGGCCCGAAATTTCTAAAAGCATCAGTTGGCTTTGGAGGTTCTTGTTTTCAAAAAGACATTCTGAATTTAGTGTACATAGCAAAATCGTATGGATTGAATGAAGTGGCGGATTATTGGGAACAGGTCATTATTATGAACGATCATCAAAAAAGAAGATTTTCGAATAAAATTGTTCAGACTCTATATAACACAGTTGCTGATAAGAAAATCACATTTTTAGGATGGGCTTTCAAAAAAGACACAAATGATACCCGTGAATCTGCTGCAATCTACGTAGCGGATGATTTGATTAATGAACAGGCAAAAATTGCTGTTTATGATCCCAAAGTTTCGAGAAATAAAATGTTAAGTGATTTAGATTATTTAGAAACCAGAACAGGTGAAGAAAATAGTAATGCATTAACGATCTTAGATGATCCTTACGAAGCCTGCAAGGGAGCGCATGCCATTGCTATTCTTACAGAATGGGATGAGTTCACAACTTACGACTGGCAAAAAATTTACGATTCGATGCACAAGCCTGCTTTTCTTTTTGATGGAAGAAATATTTTGAACACAAAAGAACTCGAATCAATAGGTTTTATTTACAGAGGGATAGGCGCTTAATCAGCAAATATTGAGTTAAGATCTAATATGGAATGTAAAAGAAAATAGGTTTGCAATTTTGTTTCAATAAAAAGAAAAAATGAAGAATTGGTATGTAGTGTATACAAAACCCAAATGGGAAAAAAAAGTTGCAGAAAAACTTACGGAGGCCGGTATAGAATGTTATTGCCCATTAATTACTCAAATTAAGCAATGGTCAGACAGAAAAAAGGCTATTGAGGTACCGCTTTTTAATTCCTATGTATTTGTTCAGTTAGAAGACGGGAATCGAAATGCTGTTTTTCAGGTTTCCGGTGTGGTCCGATATCTGTTTTGGTTAGGGAAACCTGCAATTGTTAAAGACGGGGAAATCGAAATTATAAAAACAAGTCTTTCTGCTCCAAATCTCAGTGATATTTCGGTGACTTCCATTCAGGTTGGAGACCGTATTAAATTAGAGACAGGAGCATTTAGTAATCAGGATGCAATAGTTCAGGAAATATCAAATACCTATTATACGCTAGTTTTGGAATCTTTAGGATGTGTGCTTAAAATAAAATATAAATAATTTAGTTATATTGTGTAACTATTGGCATTCAACAGAAGGTAAAATTTCTCCAAATAGAAATTTTATCGTCTGTTTTTTTTATTATAGGGTGTTTTTTATGTGTTGATTGGTAAGGGGTTGGCATTTCTTATTTTTTATTATTTGTTAGTTTTTTCTGTATTACGGGAAACCGTATTGAATAAATTGACTTAATATGTTATATTTGCCGAAAATGAATTTAGAGTAGCTGTGTCAAACCTTTGTGACTCAGAAGGGCGAAGCCGTGAATTGTTATGACTGAAATAGATAAAAAAGAGTACAAATTGATCGAAAATATAAAAATAGCTATTGTTGGCTTAGGTTATGTTGGTCTGCCTTTGGCCAGATTATTTGCTACGAAATATTCAGTAATTGGTTTTGATATCAATGAATCCAGAGTAGCGTCTTTAAAATCAGGTACAGATACAACATTAGAAGTAGATGATGTTACTTTGCAAAAAGTACTGGTTGAGAATCCAAACACTGAAAAAGGATTGTATTGTACCACTTCCTTAAACGATTTGGCAGATTGTAATTATTTTATAATCACGGTTCCTACTCCGGTAGATAAAAATAATCGACCTGATTTAACTCCTTTGTATAAATCGAGTGAGTCCGTTGGTAAAATACTAAAAAAAGGAGATATCGTAATTTACGAATCAACGGTTTATCCGGGTGTTACCGAAGAACAATGCGTTCCGGTTTTAGAAAAAGTTTCAGGTTTGAAATTTAATGAAGATTTCTATGCTGGATATTCACCTGAGAGAATAAATCCGGGAGACAAAGAGCATACGGTTGAAAAGATTTTGAAGGTAACTTCAGGATCAACGCCAGAAATTGGTTTAAAAGTCGATGCTTTGTATAAGTCAGTAATTACTGCCGGAACACATTTGGCACCAAGTATAAAAGTGGCAGAAGCGGCAAAAGTTATTGAGAACTCACAAAGAGACATTAACATCGCTTTTGTAAATGAACTGGCTAAAATATTCAACTTAATGAATATTGATACCCAGGAAGTATTAGAAGCGGCTTCTACAAAATGGAATTTTTTGCCCTTTAAGCCAGGATTAGTAGGAGGGCATTGTATTGGTGTCGATCCTTATTATTTAGCACAAAGAGCCCAGGAATTCGGATATCATCCTGAAATCATTTTAGCAGGCCGACGTTTAAATGACAGCATGGGCGAATATGTGGCTTCGCAAATAGTAAAGCTGATGATTAAAAAAGGAATTTCGGTTAACGGAGCCAATCTGTTAATGCTGGGAATTACTTTTAAAGAAAATTGCCCTGATGTTCGTAATACCAAAATTGTAGATGTTGTAAAAGCATTAAAAGAATACGGTATTGTAGTAACCATATTTGATCCGCTTGCTAATGCGAATGATGTAAAAAAAGAATATAATCTAGTAACAATAAATGCTGTTCCTGATAATAAATTTGATGCAATTGTTCTGGGAGTTTCTCACAAGGAATTTTTAGAATTAAATTTCTCAGAGTTGCAAAAAGAAAATAGTTTATTATACGATGTAAAAGGAGTTTTGGGTAGTATAGCTGATAATAGGCTGTAGTATTTAAAAGTTCTTTTTTATTTTAAAAAAAAATGGAAGCAAAGAATTCAATCATACATGTAATTTTGACAGGAGGAGTGGGAAGCAGATTGTGGCCACTTTCCCGAAAAAGCCGACCTAAACAATATTTGGAGATATTTGAAGGTAAATCTTTATTCGAGATGACTGTTGATCGTAATAGTTATTTAGCGAATAAGGTGATGGTGGTGGGGAATGTCGATAATCATCATCTGAGTGGTGAAGTAATGGATAAAACCAAAACTTCTTATGTGAATATTGTGGAAGCCACACCTCGTAATACTGCAGCGGCGATTGCTTTTGCAGCATTCGCTTCAAATCCGGATGATATTTTAATTGTAACACCTTCAGATCACATTATTGATAAAATGGAGGAATATAATAAAGCGATCAAAGAGGCTATTTCAAAAGCACAAGAAGGTTTTATTGTTACTTTCGGTATTATTCCAACTAAGCCGGAAACCGGATATGGATATATTGAGTCAAAAGGAGATAAAGTCGTTTCATTTCGCGAAAAGCCCAATCAAACTACAGCAAAAGAATTTATTGCAAAAGGAAATTTTCTTTGGAATAGCGGGATGTTTTGTTTTAAAGCCAGCGTCCTTTTAGAGGAACTAAAACAATTCCAGCCTGATGTTTATGAGAAATCAAAAGCAGTTTGGGAAGCAAGCGAAAATGGATTTTTAGATTTAAATTTATCATTAGAAATTCCATCAATCAGTATCGATTACGCCGTAATGGAGCGCAGTAAAAAAATAAAAGTAGTGCCTGCTGCTTTTTCATGGTCAGATTTAGGATCATTTGAATCTGTTTACGACTATTTGGTTTCAAAAAATCATCCTGTTGATAAAAACGGCAATATGGTCATTGGTTCAGGTAAACATACTACTTTTCTGGGATTAAAAAACACTATTTTTGTGTATACTGAGACAGCAAATTTGATTTTGCAAAAAGAAAATTCGCAAGATGTAAAAGATATTTATAGTGAGTTAGAAAAAATAAATTCAGACTTATTAAATTAATTGAAATTTAAAATGAAAAAAATTCTTATAACCGGCGGAGCTGGTTTTATTGGTTCACACGTAGTAAGACGATTTGTGAATAAATATCCTGAATACCAAATCTTCAATTTAGATGCTTTGACGTATGCTGGTAATTTAGAGAATATTAAAGACATTGAAAATCAACCCAATTATACATTTGTAAAAGGAGATATTGTGGATGAAGTTTTTATAAATGAACTTTTTTCATTGCATAATTTTGATGGCGTTTTACATTTGGCTGCAGAATCCCATGTTGATCGTTCTATTGAAGATCCCTTAGCGTTTGTTAGGACAAATGTTATTGGAACGATGAATTTATTGAATGCTGCGAAAAATCAATGGAAAGATAATTTTGAAGGGAAACGTTTCTATCATATCAGTACTGATGAAGTATATGGTTCTCTTGGAGCAGAAGGTCTTTTTACAGAAACAACTTCATACGATCCTAATTCTCCTTATTCAGCTTCTAAAGCAAGTTCAGATCATTTTGTGAGAGCTTATGGAGAAACGTATGGCTTACCGTATGTTTTAACAAATTGTTCCAATAATTACGGATCTTATCATTTTCCTGAAAAATTAATTCCACTTTTTATAAACAATATTATTAATAATAAACCTTTACCAGTTTATGGAGATGGAAATTATACACGTGATTGGTTGTTTGTAGAAGATCATGCCATTGCGATAGATTTAGTTTTTAATAAAGGAAAAAATCATGAGACCTATAATATTGGAGGGTTCAATGAATGGAAAAATATTGATTTGGTGAAATTATTATGCCAAATAATGGATGAAAAATTAGGAAGATCAGAAGGTTCTTCTCAGGACTTGATTACATATGTTAAAGACAGGCCAGGGCATGATTTGCGTTATGCAATAGATGCTTCAAAAATTAATAAAGAATTGGGGTGGAAACCGTCTGTTACTTTTGAAGAAGGTCTGGAAAAAACAATCAACTGGTATCTCAATAATGAAGAGTGGCTGCAAAATGTAACCTCAGGATCCTATAAAGATTATTATCAAAAACAATATTCATAAACAATAAACAATTTTATTTAAACCATTCTCTAGGTTAAATTATAGTTTCATATGAAAAAGATAACTTACGTTCTTACGCTGCTTTTTATTTTATTATTATCAGTTAATGTAAATGCTCAGGATATATTTAAATCAAAGGATTTAAGCACTGTTAAAGTCGATTATTTGTCTGTTGATGATTTAGCCAAAATTAGTGCTCAGTTAAAAAGCAATAACGCAACAATTGATAGTGTAGAGTCAATGGCTTTATCAAAAGGGATGAGTCAAAGTGAATTCAATAAATTGAGAGTTAAATTAAATGAATTTAATAAGAAAAATATTAAAGATAATAAGGCAAACATAGTTGATAAGGATTCTGGATTTGGAAGAAAACAGGAAGTAGTTAAAAATGATAAAATAAAAGATTCAACAAATGCTTTAATTTTTGGTTCTGAATTATTTGATAACCCTACTTTAAATTTTGAACCGGATTTGAAATTAGCTACACCTATGAATTATATTCTGGGACCTGGTGATGAATTGCAGGTTAGTGTTTATGGGGTTCAGGAGTACAATGCCAGTATTCCGGTTAGTGTAGAAGGAAAGGTAACTATTGACTATGTAGGACAAATATCTGTTTCTGGTATGTCTATAGAGGCTGCTACTCAAAAAATAAAGTCATCTATTGCCAGAGTATATAGCACAGTGAGTTCCGGCCAATCTCAGGTCAGTGTAAGTTTAAGTAGAATTCGTACTATTAAAATCACTATAGTAGGAGGTAAACAACCGGGTAATTATTCTATATCATCTTTGGCAACAGTTTATAATGCTTTGCATTTGGCTGGAGGACCGGGAAAAAACGGAAGTTATAGAAATATAGAACTGATTAGAAATAATAAAATTTACAAAAATGTAGACATTTATAAGTTTTTAGTTAAGGGTGATCAATCTGATAATGTAAGCTTGAAAGATAATGATGTAATTCGAATACCAGCTTACAGTCAAAGAGTAACTGTTGAAGGAGAAGTTAAGCGTCCTGGAATTTTCGAGATGAAAATAGGAGAGAAGTTTTCTGATTTATTAAATTTTGCTTCTGGTTTTAATGAATTTGCCTACACGGCTTCTGTTAATGTAATACAAAAAACAGGAAAAGAATTCAAAGTGCATGATATAAACGAAAGCGAATACAATTCTTATTTGCCGCAATCCGGAGATGTATTTAGAATTACCAAAATTTTGAACCGATTCGAAAATCGTATTAAAATAGAAGGAGCTGTTTTTAGACCGGATTATTATTCTTATAGTGAAGGAATGCGAATTTCAGATCTTATTACAAGAGCTGAAGGACTTAAAGAAGATGCTTATACAAAAAGAGCAAGGATTATTCGTCTAAAAACAGATTTAACGACAGAAATTGTAAATGTTGATTTAGGTGCCGCTTTATCTGGGGATTTAAATGCTGATTTAGAATTAAAAAGAGAAGATATTTTAACTGTTTATTCTATTCTGGATTTTAGAGAAGAATATAAAGTCACTATTGATGGTGAAGTAAAAAATCCTGGTGTGTATGAGTATTTCGAAAACTTGACATTAAATGATCTGGTGGTTCAGGTGGGAGGATTAACAGGTTCTGCATCTAAAAGAGTGGAAATTGCAAGAATGGTAAAATCGGATGTAATAGATGATGCTGATCCTAAGCGCGTTGAGTTGCTTGAATTTGAAATTACGGCGGACAACAACGAACAAATTAAAAACTTTGTTTTAAAACCCTTTGATGTAATTAATATCCGTAAAGTAGCAGTATATGAAAAACCTCAAATGGTTACTGTTGGTGGAGCAGTGGCTTACCCAGGGAAATATGTTTTAGCCAATAAGAGAGAAACTGTTTATAACGTTGTTATGCGAGCAGGAGGGCTAATATCTATTGCCAATTTGGATGGTATGAAAATAAAAAGACCATTCAAACAAGAACAAATTGATCAATTAGAAAGTATAGATTTAAATTTATCGAAGAATGATTCAGTAAAGGGTAAGTTAGCTAAAAAACTTAAAGAAGATTTAAAATTTGCTATCATACCAGTTAACTGGGAAAAAATTGTAAAAGATAAAAATCATTATTCTAATGTCACTTTGTTTCCAGGAGATGAGATTGAAGTGGCCGTCTTTAATGAAGGTGTTAAGGTAACTGGGAACGTTCTATTGACTTCTGAAATTCCATATAGAAGTGGTAAAGGGTTTAGATACTATATTGATGCTGTTGGAGGTGTTGATAATAAAGGATGGAAGAGAAAAGCTTATATAATTTATCCTAATGGTAAAGCTTCTGTGACAAGTTCCTTTTTGTTTTTTAGGTCTTATCCAAATGTGACTCCTGATTCTCAGATTGTTGTGCCGCAAAAGCCTGAGGCGAAGAAAATGAGTGCTGGAGAATGGGCTGGACTTGGAACTGCATTTGCTAGTTTAGCTTTGTTAATTGTTACTGCTTTTAAATAAAATATTTTGATGGATAATAAACCTATTGTAGACGATGAAATATCGTTAAAGGAATTAATAAATAAAGCACAAGAATGGTACGCTTATTTACTTTCTCAATGGAAATTTGTAGTGTTTGCGGGAATTATTGGTGCAGCTTTAGGTGTAACTTATTCTTATACGCAAAAACCTATTTATAAAGCTACTTTATCATTTGCATTAGAAGATGAAAAAGGCGGGGGTGGACTTGGAGGAGCATTAGGATTAGCAAGCTCCTTTGGTCTAGATGTAGGAGGAAGTGGTGGTGGTATTTTTACAGGTTCTAATCTAACGGAATTATTTAAATCTAGATCAATGGTGGAGAAAACGTTACTATCGCCAGTTAATGTAAATGGAAAAATAATTTCTTTAGCTGAAATGTATATTCAAAATAATAAATGGAGAAAAAATTGGGAGAACAATCCAAAAATAGCATCGATTCAATTTTCACCGGAGGTCAGTCGTAAAAATTTCACTCGTACTCAAGATAGTATTTTAGGCGTCATTTATAATAATTTGTCTAAAAATGGATTGGTAGTAGGAGTAAAAGATAAAAAAGTTTCTATTATAAGTATAGATGTTTCATCAACAAATGAATTATTTGCTAAAAATTTTTGTGAAGCTTTAGCAAAAGAGGTAGGAGAGTTTTATATCGAGACAAAGAGCAAAAAAGCTAGAATTAATATGACGATTTTAGAACGACAAGTTGATTCTGTTCGAGGTGAGTTAAATGGATCTATCACAGGTGTGGCAGTTGCTAATGATAATACATTTAACCTAAACCCGGCCATGAATGTACGTAGAGCACCTTCTTCCAGAAGACAAGTGGATGTACAAGCAAATACGGCTATATTAACCGAATTAGTTAAACAATCTGAAATGGCTAAAGTTACTTTGCGCAAAGACACACCATTGATTCAAGTTATTGATAAGCCCATTTTACCATTACCCAAAGAAAAATTTGGGAGATTGAAAGGATTAATTTATGGAGGTTTTATTAGTGGTTTTCTGGTAGTTATATTCTTAGTTATTAGAAAATTTCTTAAGTTATTGCTAAATAAAGATGATTTGTAAATAAATACTATTATAAAAAAAATATGAACATATTAAAATTGATAGGTAGACAAGCAGAAATATTTGAAAATGATATTTTAAAACACGAAAAAGAACTATCAAGTATTGTAAATAATTCTTCTTTTTTAATTATTGGTGGTGCGGGATCTATTGGACAGGCAGTTACTAAAGAAATTTTTAAAAGAAATCCATCAAAAATACATGTTGTTGATATAAGCGAAAACAATATGGTAGAACTTGTGCGTGATTTGAGAAGTTCTTACGGATACATAGATGGTGATTTCCAAACCTTTGCTTTGGATATCGGATCAATTGAATACGATGCATTTATTCAATCTGATGGTAAATATGATTATGTCTTAAATCTCTCGGCATTGAAACACGTCCGTAGTGAAAAAGATCCTTTTACCTTAATGCGAATGATAGATGTAAATATATTTAATACAGAAAAAACCTTACAACAATCAATTGAAAATGGAACAAAAAAATATTTTTGTGTTTCAACTGATAAAGCAGCTAATCCTGTAAACATGATGGGAGCTTCTAAGAGAATAATGGAGATGTATCTTATGCGTAAGAGCAAAGAAATAAAAATTTCTACAGCACGTTTTGCAAATGTTGCTTTTTCAGATGGTTCATTACTGCACGGCTTCAATCAGAGAATTATTAAAAGGCAGCCTATTGTAGCACCAAATGACATTAAACGTTATTTTGTTACTCCAAAGGAATCAGGAGAACTTTGCTTAATGTCTTGTATTTTTGGAGAAAATCGTGATATTTTTTTTCCGAAATTAAGTGAAGGCTTACATTTAATTTCTTTTTCGGATATTGCTGTTAAATATTTGCAAGAAATTGGTTTTGAAGCCTACTTATGTGAATCTGAAGAAGAAGCTCGGAATAAAGTTGAAAGCTTAGCAAAAGAAAAAAAATGGCCCTGCTTATTTACAGGTAGTGATACTACAGGTGAAAAAGATTTTGAAGAATTTTTTACAGATAGTGAAGTTTTAAATATGGATCGATTTGATAACTTGGGAATAATTAAAAATGAAGCTATTTTTTCTTTTGAGAAGTTAGAAGAATTTACAGCAAACATAGAACTTATGAAGTCGAATAAAAAATGGGATAAAGAAGAAATAGTAAATTTATTTCATAAAATGATACCAAATTTCGGACATAAGGAAACAGGTAAGTACCTAGATTCAAAAATGTAATTATGAATAGTATTAATTCAGTTATATCATTTATTAAAGAGCAGTATAAGACGGATAATTTTATACCTCTTCATATTCCACACTTTGGTGGTAATGAAAAGAAATATTTAATTGACACAATAGACTCTACTTTTGTTTCTTCAGTAGGAGCTTATGTTGATCAATTTGAAGTGATGATGCAAGACATTACTCATACTAAAAGAGCTGTCGCTGTAGTAAATGGTACCGCTGCCATTCAAGTCGCTTTGCGTTTATTAGGAGTGAAAGCAGGGGATGAAGTTTTGACGCAAGCTTTGACATTCGTAGCTACGGCCAATGCAATAGCATATCAAAATGCGACACCTGTTTTTATAGATGTTGATTTAGATACAATGGGATTATCTGCAAAAGCACTTGCTGTTTTTTTAGAAGAATTTGGTGATTTGCGTTATGATGGCTGTTATAATAAAAAGACAGGGAAAAAAATTAGCGCTTGTTTGCCAATGCATACTTTTGGATTTCCTGTTCATTTAGAGGAATTAATTAAAATTTGTGATAATTGGAAAATTCCCGTGCTAGAAGATGCTGCAGAATCTTTAGGAAGCGAATATAAAGGGAAATCAACAGGAAGCTTTGGAAAGGTAGGTGCTTTTTCATTTAATGGCAATAAAATTGTTACCTGTGGTGGTGGTGGTGCAATTGTTACCAATGATGTTACTATGGGTGAAAAAGGAAAATATTTAACTACTACAGCAAAGATTCCGCATCCATATGAATATGTTCATGATGAGATGGGATATAATTTTAGGATGCCTAATTTAAATGCCGCTCTGGCATGTGCACAATTAGAACAATTAACCGGTTTCCTTGAAAATAAAAGAAAATTGGCGAAAGAATATGAATCTTTTTTTGCTTCTAATGGTATAAATTTTAGAACAGAAACCCCAGATACAAAAGCAAATTATTGGTTAATGTGTGTAGAATTAGAAAATAAATCTGAAAGAGATTTATTTTTAAAATCTACGAACAAAAACGGTGTTATGACAAGACCAATATGGCAGCTCATGTATCGTCTGCCAATGTATGCAAACTGTCAAAGGGATAAGCAGGTTAATGCAGAATTTTTGGAAGAAAGAATTGTAAACATACCAAGCAGTGTCAGATAAAGACGTGATCCTAATTGCATATTCTGGACATGCTTATGTAGTTGCGGAAACCATTTTGGATAATGGTTTAAATATTATAGGATATTCAGATACAGAAGAAGCAAAAACTAATCCTTATAATTTAACTTATCTTGGATTTGAGAAAGAAAATGATTTTGTTGGATGGTCGAAAGAAATTTCTTTTGTTCTTGGTATTGGAGATAATAATTTGAGACAAAAAGTGGCAAATTTAATTTATACCAAAGGAAAATTAATACAGACAATCATACATAAAACGGCTCATGTTTCTAAAACTGCTATAATCGAATCAGGTACTTTTATTAGTAAAAACGTAATGGTTAATGCGTTAGTGAAAGTAGGAAGAAATACAATCTTAAATACTGGGTGTATAATCGAACATGAATGTGTTTTGCAAGATGCAGTTCATATTGCACCAGGAGCTGTATTAGCTGGAAATGTCTGTGTTGGTGAGAGAAGTTTTATTGGAGCAAATGCGGTAATAAAGCAAGGAGTTATTATAGGCAGGGATGTTGTAATAGGAGCAGGATCTGTTATTATAGCAAATATTCCTGACGGGAAAAAAGTTGTGGGAAATCCGGGTAGAATAATATAAATATGAATAAAGTAGTTATTATAGCTGAAGCAGGAGTAAACCATAATGGAGATATTCGTACAGCAAAACTATTAATTGACGCAGCAGTTAATGCTGGAGTTGATTATGTGAAATTTCAAACTTTTAAAGCTGATAGCTTAGTAAGTAAGTCGGCTAAAAAAGCAAAGTATCAAAGCATAAATATTAATGACGGTGATGATTCTCAATACGAAATGTTGAAGAAACTAGAGTTGAGTCACGAAGATCATTTAGAGTTAATATCTTATTGTAATGAGAAAAAGATTAGTTTTTTTTCAACTGCGTTTGATGTGGAAGGTGTAAATTATTTAAATGACTTAGGGCTTACATTTTTTAAAATTCCTAGTGGAGAAATAACTAATTATCCTTACTTAAGAGCTGTAGCTTTATGTGGTAAACCAGTTATAATGTCTACAGGAATGTGTTCTGAGAAAGACATTGAAAATGCTTTAGATGTATTGCTTAAATATGGATTAACAAAAGAATTAATTTCAATTCTGCATTGTAATACAGAATATCCAACTCCCATGCAAGATGTAAATCTTAAGGCAATGTTATCAATAAAAGAAAAATTTCAAACTCAGATAGGATATTCTGATCATACTCTTGGAATTGAAGTTCCAATTGCAGCAGTTGCATTAGGAGCGAAAATTATAGAGAAACATTTTACTTTAGATAGAAATCTGCTGGGTCCTGATCATATTGCTTCGCTCGAACCAGATGAATTAAAAGAAATGGTGGCAACAATTCGAAATATTGAATTAGCGATCGGAGGCGATGGACAAAAAGAAGCAAGTGAGAGTGAGAAAAAGAATATAGCGGTTGCCAGAAAAAGTATTCATATTAATAAAAATTTGCAAAAAGGACAAATCCTAACTGAAAATGATCTAATTTCTTTACGACCAGGAGATGGAATTTCTCCCATGCAATGGGAAAATATTATAGGAAAAAAACTAATTAGAGATAAAATTGAATTTGATAAACTTTCATTTTTAGATATTCAATGAAATTAGGTGTTTTAACAAGTTCACGTGCTGACTACGGAATCTATCTTCCTCTACTTAATAAAATTAAGAATGATGAGTTTTTTGATTTAGAAATTATTGCTTTTGGTACACATTTATCCAGAAGTCATGGGTATACTTTAAAAGATATCAAAAGAGATAACTATAATTGCATTCATGAAATATCATGTTTGATTTCAAATGATAGTGAAGAATCTACTGCCTCATCGTACGGCCTAACTGTTTTAAAATTTGCAGATTTTTGGCAGATACATAAATATGATTTAGTTTTTTGCTTAGGAGATCGTTTTGAAATGAGTGCTGCTATTCAGGCAGGAATTCCTTTCGGAGTTAAATTTGCACACTTACATGGAGGTGAAACAACATTAGGAGCGATTGATAACATATATCGTCATCAAATTACTTTGGCTTCAACCCTTCATTTTACAGCGACTGATATTTTTGCTGAAAAAGTTTCTAATCTTATCGATTCTTCGAAAAACGTTTTCACAACAGGATCTTTGAGTTTAAACGATATTAAAAGTTTTACTCCATTAAAAAAACAAACTTTTTTTGAGAAATTTGGAATACCGGAGGAGAATTTCATTCTGGTAACTTTCCATCCGGAAACCATGTCTGCGCAGGATAATTTTCAGTACGCAGAGGAAATGAAAAAAGCTCTAAAAAAAATAGCTGAAAATAGATATATTGTAATTACAATGCCAAATGCTGATACACAAGGATCAATTTACCGAGAGGCTATTGAGAAATTAAAAGTGCAAGTGCCTGATAGAGTTTTACTTATTGAAAATTTCGGGAAAAGTAATTATTTTTCGGCAATGTATTATGCTTCAATATTACTTGGAAATACTTCCAGCGGAATTTTAGAGGCTGCTTCATTTGGGAAATATTTTGTTAATGTTGGAGATAGGCAAAAAGGAAGAGCACAGAGTAGAAATGTTATAAATTGTGAATTTGAAGAAAAAGTAATTGTTTCTTCTGTTGTCAAAGCAATTGAATCAAACTTTTATACGGGTGAAAATATTTATTTTAGATTAAATGCAGCAGATAATATAATTAAAATCATTAAACAATTCTCATGAGAATTTATAAAGACCACTTAATTCTTTCAGGAAGTAAAATAAAACAAGCTTTACTTCAGTTCAATGAACTGTCACAAGATGCGATACTTTTTGTTGTTGATAATGAAGATAAATTAATAGGAGCATTAACAGATGGGGATGTTAGAAGAGGTT
Source organism: Flavobacterium aquidurense (assembly GCF_002217195.1). NCBI lineage: Bacteria > Pseudomonadati > Bacteroidota > Flavobacteriia > Flavobacteriales > Flavobacteriaceae > Flavobacterium > Flavobacterium aquidurense. The sequence goes on from NZ_MUGR01000022.1 coordinate 112,812, forward strand.
TGCTTAAAGGATTTACAATAGAATGTAATGTTGATGAGATTATTCAGGATAATCCACGATATATTGTCAAAGGAGAAAATAATCTTAAAAAAGTGATAGAGTATCGCGAAGGTGATTTTAGAATTGTACCCGTTGTTGATGAAAATAATAAAGTTGTAAATGTTATCAATTTTAGGAAAATCAGATCATATTTACCAATTGATGCTGTTATTATGGCTGGAGGAAGAGGGCAAAGACTGCAACCATTAACGGATACGGTTCCAAAACCACTTTTAAAAGTTGGAGATAAACCAATAATGGAACATAATCTTGATCGATTAGCTTTATTTGGAATTGATGATTTTTGGGTTTCTGTAAAATATCTTGGTGAACAAATAGAACAACATTTCGGGAAAGGTGAAAACAAAAATGTAAAAATTGAATATGTTTGGGAAAATGAACCTTTAGGGACTATTGGAGCTGTTTCACAAATTAGGAATTTTGAACATGATTATATTCTCGTTACAAATTCTGATTTATTAACCAATATAGATTATGAGCAATTTTTTCTTGAATTTATAAGACAAGATGCCGATTTAGCTGTTTTGACTATTCCATATCAAGTCAATATTCCATACGCAGTTTTAGAGACAAATAAAGGTGAAGTAAAAAGTTTTAAAGAAAAACCAACTTATACTTATTACTCAAATGGCGGGATATATCTGATTAAAAAGAAAATGTTAAACTTCATTCCAAAAGAAACATTCTTTAATGCAACTGATTTGATGGAAGAACTAATTAATAAAAATCTTAAAGTTATTTCATTCCCTTTTTCTGGTTATTGGTTAGATGTTGGAAAACATGAGGATTTTGAAAAAGCTCACATTGATATTCATAACATAAAATTTTAAAATGAAAATATTAATAACTATTTGCGCCAGAGGTGGGTCTAAAGGGATTCCAGGTAAAAATATAAAAGATATTAATGGTAAGTCATTAATCGGGTATTCAATTGACTTAACAAAGAAAATAAAACAGAAATTTGATGTGAAAGTTGCTTTATCTACAGACGACGAAGCTATAAAAGAAAAAGCGGAGTCATTTGGTTTAAAGACCGATTATTCACGTCCTGATTATTTAGCTACTGATGCTGCAGGAAAAATAGATACAATAAGAGATTTGTTGCTTTACGAAGAATCTATTACAGATACTAAATATGATTTTATTTTAGATCTTGATGTAACTTCTCCTCTGCGAACTTTAGAGGATATTGAAAAAGCATTAAATATCATACGTGAAAATCCTGACGCACTAAATTTATTTTCTGTTAATCCAGCAGCAAGAAGCCCATATTTTAATATGGTTGAAAAAAATGATGAGGGTTTTTATTCATTAGTTAAAACTAATTCTGACGGTAGCGTTATGACCCGTCAATCTGCTCCAAAAGTATACGAGTTAAACGCATCATTTTATTGGTATAGAAGGGCTTTTTTTGACAAAGGAATAAAAAGTGCAATTACTGATAGATCATTAATATATGAAATGAATCATATATGTTTTGATTTAGATCATCCAGTTGATTTTTTATTTATGGAATATCTACTTCAAAATAACAAACTTGATTTTGAATTATGAAGATATTAATAATAGGTTTAGGTTCGATTGCTAGAAAACATATTAGTGCTTTACAAAATTTGAAATTAAAGGATGTTAATATTTATGCATTACGATCAAATTTAAATTCAGAGATTGAAGAAGGAATTGAAAATATATATCATCTTGATAATTTAAAAATTTCTTTTGATTTTGCTATTATCTCAAATCCAACTCATTTGCATTTTGAATTTATTGAAAAATTAACAGAGCTAAATATTCCTTTATTCATTGAGAAACCTGCAGTACATACTTTAAAAGGAGTTGATAAATTAATTGAGATAATTGAAAGTAAACAACTTGTTACATATGTAGCTTGTAATTTAAGATTTCATCCATGTATTGAGTTTTTAAAAAATAAATTGAGTAAGGAAAATTTAAAAATTAATGAAGTAAATATATATTGTGGCTCATATTTACCAGATTGGAGACCTAATGTAGATTTTAGAAAAATATACAGCGCAAATGCATCTATGGGCGGAGGTGTACATTTAGATTTATTTCATGAACTTGATTATACTGCTTGGTTATTTGGAATACCTAATAAAAGTAAATCAACATTCACAAACATTTCAAGTTTAAATATTGATGCAGTAGATTATGCTAATTATATTCTTGGATATGATACATTTACAGCAAATATCATATTAAATTACTACAGGAAAAAAGCAAAAAGAGTAATTGAAATCGTTTTTGAAAATGAAATTTTAGTTGTAGACTTAATAAATAATCAAATTTTAAATGACGAGAATAAAATATTTTTTGAGGCTCCTAATTTTGAAGTTAAAAACACTTACAGTTTGCAGTTAGATTATTTTATCGGTTGTTTAAAAAATAATATATTTCCAATGAATTCTCTTAGAGAATCTGTAGAAATTTTAAAAATTGTCCTGAAAGATGAATAATAGATTAAAAAACAAAATAATTATAATTACCGGAGGCAATGGTCTTTTGGGGAAAGCAATTATAAATCGTCTGATTTCTGAGGGAGCATTTTGTATTAATTTTGAGATTAATCATGAAACAAACGAAGATTTGTCTAACGTTTATTGCGATATAACTGATTCTTCCTCGATTGATAAAGCATTAAAAGTTGTTTTAGAAAAGTATGATAAAATTGACGGACTTGTAAATAATGCTTATCCCAGAACGAAAGATTGGGGAAATAAATTTGAAGATATTGTTTTTGAATCTTGGAAACAAAATGTTGATTGGCAATTAAATAGTTATTTCTATTTAACGCAAAAAGTTGCTTCGCAAATGGCCACTCAAAAAAGTGGAAGTATTATAAATATGGCGTCTATTTATGGTGTTGTTGGTGCAGACTTTAACGTTTATGAAGGGACAACGATGACTATGCCAGCGGCGTATTCTGCAATAAAAGGTGCATTAGTAAATTTTACAAGATATGTGGCTTCGTATTTTGGTCCCCAGCAAGTGAGAGTGAATACCGTTTCCCCTGGTGGGATTTTTGATAATCAAAACGAAATTTTCGTCAATAATTATTGTAAAAAAGTGCCAATGAGAAGATTGGGAAACCCTGAAGATATTTCTCCTACGGTTGCTTTTTTACTATCTGATGATTCACAATATATCACAGGGCAGAACTTAATAGTCGATGGAGGCTGGACAGCCATTTAATATAAATTAAAGTATTTAAAAAATAAATAGTGTAATGAGCGAAAAGAAAATAACTTGGTGTAAGAATTGTTTAAATATGTCTACGAGACCTAGAATTTCATTTGATGATAGGGGATGGTGTAATGCTTGTCAGTGGATGGAAGAAAAAAAACAAATAGATTGGTCAAAAAGACAAAAGCAACTGGATGAATTAATTATTAAATATAAGTCTACAAACGGAAATTTTGATTGTATTGTGCCTGTAAGTGGTGGTAAAGACGGTTCATATGTTGCATATATGTTAAAGCATAAATATGGTATGAATCCTTTGGCAGTTACAGTGCGTCCTGCTTTATCGTTACCAATCGGTGATCAGAATCTCTTTAATTTTATACAATCAGGATATGATCATATACATATATCACCTAATCCAGTAGTTCTTGATAGACTTAATAAATACGGTTTTATTGAAAAGGGTTTTCCATATTACGGATGGTTAATTGCTATTATGACCGCATGTATTAAAACTGCAGCAAACTTTAAAATACCATTGATGTTTTATGGGGAAGATGGAGAGGTTGAATACGGCGGGTCTACTGAAAGTAAAAATAATCCTTTGTATGATATTGAGTATATGAAAAAAATATACTTAGAAGGAGGCCATCAAATAGTTTTTGATAGAATTAGAGCAGATGGTGATATTTCTGAAGCTGATTTAGCATTTTTTAAATTTCCTACTGATGAAGAAGTTTCAAATATTGGACTTTCTTTTACACATTGGTCTTATTTTGAAGCTTGGGATTCTTATAGGAATTATGTTGTAGCAAAAGAACATTGTGGATTAATTGAAAAAGAAGAAGGAAGTGTAGATACTTTTACTAATTTTTCACAAAATGATCAGGCATTATATACTTTACATGCTTATTTGATGTATTTAAAATTTGGATTTGGGCGTGCAACTCAAGATGCTGGTATAGAGATAAGAAGAGGATCAATGACAAGAGACCAGGCATTGAATTTAGTAAAAATGTATGATAATGCTTATCCTCATGATTTAATAGATGTATTTTTAGATTATTATAAAATGACTAAAGAAGAGTTTGATGCTGTTTTAGATAAATATGCAAACAAAGATTTATTTGAGAAAATAGATGGAATTTGGTCACCTAAATTTACACCAGGAGAAGATTTTACGATATGAAAATTGTGATAGCCGATTATGGCATGGGAAATATAAAATCCATTATCAGTGCCTTGAACTATCTAGGTACTGATAATGTTATAGTCTCTGCAGATTATGAAACTCTTAAAAGTGCTGATAAAATAATTCTTCCAGGTGTGGGATCATTTAGAAAAGCAATGATTCAGATTAGGGAGAAAAATATTGATAAATATCTTGAAGAGCTTGTTGTAAAAAACAATAAACCTCTAATTGGAATTTGCTTAGGGATGCAGCTTTTAGGTACCTCAAGTACGGAAGATGGTTTTACAGAGGGACTAGGATTTGTGAATGGACATTGCATAAAATTTGACAATACCAATTTAAAGGTGCCACATGTTGGATTTAATCAATTAAAAACTGCTGCTGATTCAAAGTTATATGCTGGTCTGCCAAATGAGTCGGATTTTTATTTTACGCATAGCTACAAAATGGTTAGCGAACATGATATAAATCAATCATATTGTCATTATGATTCTGATTTTATTGCAAGTTTTGAGTATAACAATATTGTAGGAGTGCAATTTCATCCTGAACTTAGTCAAAAAAATGGTTTAAAGTTGTTGAAAAATTTTATTGAAAAATTCTAATGTTAAGAAAAAGAATAATATTCGCATTAATTTATAGCGATGGCTTTTTTATGCAGAGCCGTAATTTTAGATTGCAAAAAGTGGGTAATCTAAATTGGCTTGAGAAAAATTACAAATTTCAAAATATTGCATTTTCTCTTGATGAATTGGTTGTATTAAATGCAACTCGCAATCATAAATCAATTGGCGATTTTGCAAAAACTATTGAAAACCTAGTAAACGATGTTTTTATTCCTATAGCTGCAGGCGGAGGAATTAGATCAATGGGAGACGCAGAATTATTATTTAATAGTGGCGCTGATAAAATAGTTTTAAATTCTGTTTTAAATACAAACCCAGAATTAGTAAGGGAATTAATAAAGACATATGGCTCACAAAGTATTGTGGCATCTATTGATTATAAGAAAAATGATGAAAAATTCGAAGTTTATATCAACGATGGAACTACTAAAATAAATCTTGATTTAGAAGATTATTTACACTACCTAGAAAAACTTGAAGTGGGAGAAATTTATTTAAATTCTATTGAAAAAGATGGTACTGGATTTGGATACGATTTTGACACAATTGAAAAGTTCGAATCAAAGATTAAGATACCTCTTATAATTGCTGGAGGAGCTGGAAATGAATCTCATTTTATCGATGGATTAAAATATAAAAATGTTAGTGCGGTTGCTACTGCAAATTTATTTAATTTCATTGGAGATGGACTTCCGAAAGCACGTGTGAAATTAATTGAACAAGGTGAAAATTTAGCAAATTGGAATGTTAATAATTGAGATAATAAAAAAAATAAAGTATAATCTTGGTGCCGATCGAATAGGTCCTGATCATCCTTTTACTCATTGGAGATTATACTATAAAAGAGAAATGCTTTCTCTTTGTAAAAAGAAATTCAAGTATTTTTCCGATACTGCTGATTTTAGGCCAGGTGCTTATGCTGTAGGTTGTTCTAATATTGAGATTGGAAATCGTGTCGTAATTCGTCCAGGAGTTATGCTGTTTGGAGAATCTGAAAGTCTACAAACATCAATTATTATCGAGGATAATGTAATGATGGGATGTGGAGTTCATATTTATATAAATAACCACAAGTTTGACCAAATGAATATTCCTCTCATTGATCAAGGTTATTATCCGGATGAAGCAGTGATTTTAAAAAATGGATGTTGGATTGGAGCCAATTCTATCTTGTTACCAGGTGTTACAGTAGGCAAAAACTCTGTTGTAGGTGCTGGTTCTATCGTAACGAAGTCTATTCCCGATGGCGTAGTTGCAGTTGGTAATCCTGCAAAAATAATTAGAAGTATTTGAAATGAAGTTTAAGAAGATCGTATACGTAGGATATTTCCCCTTATCAAATCTTGTATATCAAGATTATTATTTTGAAACTCTTTTAAAAAAGATGGTACTTGTAGATTACTTGGATGTTACAACTCTATTTTTCGAAGCGGAAAACCTGAATGAATACCCATACAAGGATGCTGTTAAGATCACTTCTTATAAAGAATTAGATGATTATTTCCTGAAGCAAGATAATTCTTGTACTTTATATGTTTCATTAATTGGTTATGAATGGAGAGTAGTTAAGTTGTTTAGAGTTTTTACTAAGCATAAATTATATACAGGTGTCTTTGGTCGAGGTGTCTTTCCTAATATTTATGAATCTACAAGATCTAAATATATATTTAACCTTCAAAATTTTGGTTTTAATCGGTTAAGTATAATGATCAAGAATCGATTAGCAAGATTGTTTAAAATCAGTGGTTACATAAAAACATATGATTATATTTTTAGAGCAGGTGCATATGGACACTTAGCATTTGGTTATGGTAATGACATAGATTTATTAAAAGCTAACATTATTGATGTTAATACTGTTGATTATGATAAGTTTCTGATTGAAAAACAAAAAGAAGAGAAATCTAAAGATGATTACGTTGTTTTCTTAGATCAATATTTTCCATATCATCCTGATACTGTATTTTTTAATATAAAAACAGTTGAGGCTAATAGATATTATAGAGAACTAAATGATTTTTTTGATAGATTTGAGAAAAGTACTAGTTTAAAAGTAGTAATCGCAGCTCATCCTAAAGCAGTTTTATATACTAATGAAAATCCATTCAATGGTAGAGAGGTTGTATTTTATAAAGCAAATGAAATGGTAAAAGATGCTTCTATAGTTTTAACTCATAATAGTACTGCCATTTGTTTTCCTATTTGTTATAAAAAGAGGCTTGTTCTTTTGACTAACAAATATTTAGAAGAAACTTTTCTTGACTATGAATTATCATTAAATGCCATAAAAAATGCATCAGGATGTTCAATTATCTGTATGGATTCTGATCAAATTGACGTTCCAATTGAAATAGATGAAAAATTATATCGAGAATATAGATATAAATACTTAACATCAGAAATAAGTGAATTTAAATTATCGAAAGATATTTTTTTAGACTTTATATCTAAATAAAAACAGAAAGAGATATGAATTTATGGATTTGGATAGTTAGAATTTTTCCTTCTGTTTTCGGAGGTTTATATTTAAGAAAGCTTTATTACTCAAAATTTTTTGGACATTCTGATTTTATTATTCCTGATAATGTTACCATGGATAATATTAGAAACATTAAAATTGGTAACTGTTTTAGAGTGTGTCCAGACGTGAAAATTTTTACAGAAAATGAAGGAGAAATAGAGATTGGAAATAATTTTTTTGCTAACTATAATTGTTTTTTTAGCGCAAATAAAGAAAAAATTGTAATCGGAAACGATTGTCTTCTAGGGCCAGATGTTTTAATAATAAATAGCAACCATGATACAAAAAGAAATATTTTAATAAGAGAACAGCCGAATGTTGCAAAAAAAATAGTGATAGGTAATAATGTTTGGATTGGAGCAAAAAGTATTATTTTGCCGGGAGTGACTATCGGAGATAATGCAGTCATCGCTGCAGGTTCAATAGTTAATAAAAATGTTGAACCGTATACTTTGGTTGGAGGAGTTCCCGCAAAATTTATAAAAATATTAATTTAGAATAAAATACTTTAGAGTATCTTTTTAATTCAATGCAAAAATCATATACTAAAAATTATCTTAAAATTTATCTTTGGCAAGGGGTTTCCTTAGTATTAAATTTTCTCTCAATGTTTGTGGTTATTCCGTACCTAACTTCTGATCCTACTACTTATGGGATTTATACAGTCTGTATTTCTTTCTCCATATTCCTTGCTTATGCTGATTTGGGATTTATGAGTGCTGGTCAAAAATTCGCAGCAGAATCTTTTGCTAAAGGTGATAGGGATGAAGAGATTAAGATAATCGGTTTTACTAATTTTATTTTGTTGTTATTTTTGATTTTATTTTCTATAATCTTTGTTTATTTAAGTACTCAGCCAGAACTTTTGGTTAAAGATTTAAAAACTATAGAACAAAAACATGTGGCGTCTTCTTTACTTTTACTGCTAGCTATTTTTACCCCAACAACTTTATTGCAGCGCTTACTACAAATGATCTTTGGAGTTAGAATGGAAGATTTTATCATTCAACGTACTAATACAATTGGAAGTATAATCAGGATATTATCTGTTTTATGGTTTTTCAGAGATGGTAACTATAATATTATTGGTTACTTCTCATTTGCACAAGTAGTTAATTTAATTGCTGCGCTAATCACTTTGCAGGTTGCACGGGTGAAGTATGATTATGATTTCAAAAAATTGTTTTTATCTATTTCTTTTAATAAAATTATTTTTAGAAAGATAAAGGGATTGGCATTTGCTAGTTTGTTTGTTACTATTTCATGGATTTTGTATTATGAACTAGATACAGTAGCTATAGGCAAACTTCTTGGAGCCAGTGATGTTGCTATTTATGCCATTGGACTAACGATTCTTGCTTTTTTTAGAAGTATTCTAGGAATACTTTTTTCTCCCTTTAATGTGCGGTTCAATCATTTTGTAGGGAATGGCGAGGAAGAAAATTTAAAGTCTTTTTATTTACAGATTGTCTCAATTTTTGCTCCCATTGTGATGTTTCCTATGATTGCGATTGCTATTTTTGCAAAGCCACTTGTAATTACCTGGGTTGGAGAAGATTATTGTGACTCAGTTCCGATTGTTCAATATTTAGTATTTTGTAATTTTTTTGCATTTATTACTTATCCTACTAATTTTATATTGCTAGCAAAAGAACGTCAAAAAGAATTGTATTTTATTAGCACTATTTTGCCAGTTGTTTTTTGGACAGGCATAGTTATTACAATAGGAATATGGGGGGTGAAATCATTTGCTATCTTTAAATTCATTGCATTTTTATTTTCGGCTCTTGTCTTATTTAAGCTTATGATTGGATATTTAAAAATAAATTTATTGGAATCATTAAAGATAATTTTTAGTCCTTTATTTTTGCCTATTTTATTTTTAACTTTAACTTCATTTGTTGTTCGGCAATATATGCCAGTTGAAAAATCCAAAGTTTATTTACTAGTTGTTGTTGGAGTAATCGGAGTGTTAATTTTAGCATCTTTTATTATTTTATATTTAACATCTTTGAAATGGAGAATCCAATTGAATAAAATTATAAAAGGCTTTGGAATAAAAAAATTCCAGAAATCTAATTAAAAGATGAAGAATAAGGTTAAGAATAGGGTGCTGATTTTTACTGACTGTTATATATATGGAGGAAGTGAAAAATTAATGGCTTTTTTATTAAAAAATGAAATTCTAAATGATCATTTTGAATTTCTATATAGTTATAGAAAACATAAAGAATACGAAGTCGGATTAAAAAATGAAGGTTTGCTTGATAGAGAAAGTAACTTTCCTTTAAGCTTAATGTCTAATAATACTTTATTCTACCGAATAAATCTTCTGACCATATCCAAATATTTGAAGGGAGTTATGAAAGTACCTTCTTTTCTACTTGAAAAGTTTAAAATATACTTTTCCTGGAATTTATTTAAGTTTATAATTTTATTGATTAGAACTAAACCGGATATAATTCACATAAATAATGGTGGGTATCCTGGCGCAAGTAGTTGCAGTGTAGTTGTTTTAGCTAATTATTTGACAATTAAAGCTAAAATCATTTATCAGGTTAATAATCAGGCTTTAGATCGTAAAAGTTATTTTGAGAAAATTTACGATCAATTCATAAACAAAAATGTTAACGGTTTTATTAATGCCTCTTTTAGGGCTAAACAGCGTTTAGTTGAAGCAAGAGATTTTGATTCTGATAAAATATTTTTAGTCAATAATTGTGCCCCTTTACCAGTGATTAAAAATAATCGTGCAGAAATTTTAAAAGAATTAAAAATTCCTTCGGATAGTTTTCTTATAGTACAAGTGGCCTTTTTATCGGAACGGAAAGGGCAAAAATATTTAATAGATGCTTTATCTGAATTGTTTAAGAAAGAATTGCTTCCAGCAAAAAATATATATTGTGCCTTTATAGGAAATGGAGAGCAAGAAGATTATTTGAAAGAATATATTAATGAACTGGGACTGGCTTCTAATATTTTTATTTTAGGATATAAAAGTAATAGTGAAGATTACATCGCGGCTTGTGATTTATTTTTATTACCTTCTATTAAAGATGAAGATATGCCATTAGTTTTATTGTCTGCGTTGGGATACGGAAAGCCAATTATAGCTAGTGATTTTGCGGGTATTTCTCAAGTGTTAGATACAAATGTTAATGGTGTTTTAGTTTCTAATGAGCTGTCAACTTTAGTTAATAATTTATCTACTCAAATTTATCTACTTTATAAAGACGAGAATTTTAGAACCTTATTAGGTGTTAATGCAAAAAAAACCTATATAAATTATAGCCCTGAAAATTACGGATTAAAACTAAAACAAATTTATGACAAAATTTATGGTAGTTAAAGAGACTATTTTATTGCTTGGGGGGTCGGGATTTATTGGTAGAAATATAATAAATTTTGTTATAGTTAATAATGAGTTATTAAATTATAAAATAGTTGTTTTATCAAGAGATGTTCAAAATGATAAAATAGATAGTATAGAATATGTTTCTGGAGATTATGGTGATAGAAACATATTGATTCGTTTGTTTTCCAAATGGAATTTTAGCAAAGTATTTCATTGTGCTACTTCAACTACACCACTATCATCAAACAATAACATATTGTCTGATATCAATGGTAATTTGATTGCTACCGTTGGATTGTTAGATGTCATGAAAGATTTTGGTTGCACTTCTATATTATATTTCTCTTCTGGAGGAGCAGTTTACGGAGAAAAAAAAATAGAAATGATTTCTGAAAAAGAGACCTGTAATCCTGTTAGTTCTTATGGTGTAATAAAGCTTACAATTGAAAATTTTTTGAGACTGTATGAAAAGCAATTTGGAATTAATTATTTGATTTTAAGAGTTTCTAATCCATTTGGGAAATTCCATGTTTCTGAAAAACAAGGTGTTATTAATATTGCGGTAAGAAGAGCTTTAAATAATGAAAGAATTGAGGTGTGGGGAGATGGAAATCAATCAAAAGATTATATTTTTGTTGAAGATTTGGTAAGAATTTTTTTTCAACTTTTAAAACAAGGTATTATTAATAAAACTATAAACATTGGGTCTGGTCAAACTTATCCATTGAATAAAGTATTAGACATGATAAAAATAAATTTTCCTAAATTACAAATTGATTATGTTGAGTCTAAATCAACTGATGTTAAGGATTTTTGTCTAGATATTTCATTGATGAAATCATTAGTAGATTTTAAATTTACTGATTTTGAGGAGGCTATTAAACAAACAATTATGTGGGAGAGATCCAGATATACTAATTAACATATTATAAAAAAAATAAACAGATAAAAGTATGAAAACAGTAATATTATGTGGCGGATATGGTACCCGTATTCGTGATGTCGCAGATGATATTCCTAAGCCGATGATTCCAATAGGAGGAAAACCAATAATATGGCACATTATGAAAACCTATGCAAGTTATGGATATAATAATTTTATATTGTGTATGGGATATAAAAGTGAAGTTATAAAAGATTTTTTCATCAATTATGAATTGAGAAGCTCCGATGTTACAATTAAATTAGGTAAAAAATCGGAGCAAATTATTTCTGAAGTAAGTCATGATGAAGATGGTTGGGAAGTAACTCTTGCTGAAACCGGCTTGAAGTCTATGACAGGAGCAAGAGTCAAGAGGATAAAAAAATATATAGGCGATGATCCTTATTTTATGCTTACATATGGTGATGGTGTTGGGGATATAGATATACAAAAATTGGTTACCTTTCACAAATCTCACGGTAAAATGGTGACCTTGACAGGTGTTAGACCTCCAGGACGTTTTGGTGAATTAGGTGTTGATGAAGATGGTTCTACAATTACAGGATTTAATGAAAAACCACAGGCAAGTGGAGGAAGAATCAACGGCGGTTACTTTGTTTGTAATAATGAATTTCTTGACTTACTTACAAATGAAGAAGATTTGGTTTTAGAACAGGAGCCAATGAAAAAACTTGTTGAAATGAGAGAACTGAAAGTATTTGAGCATGATGGATTTTGGCAGCCAATGGATACGTCAAGAGAATATTCATTGCTGAACGATTTGTATAATAATGATAATGCACCTTGGGTAAAATGGTAAATAAAAAATTATTTGGAGACGTATATAAAGGGAAAAAAGTTTTAGTTACTGGAAATACTGGTTTTAAAGGAAGTTGGCTTTGTACGTGGCTTATATCATTAGGAGCAAATGTGTACGGTATATCAAAAGAGATTCCTACTAAACCATCAATGTTTGAGGAACTTGATCTTGCTAATAAAATGACACATTATATGGCTGATATTCGTGATTTTTCAAAAATGAATGAAATAATTAATCAGGTATCTCCGGATTTTGTATTTCATCTTGCAGCACAACCTATAGTATCCTTTTCTTATGCTGAGCCTTTAGACACTATATCGAGTAATGTAATGGGAACTGCTAACATTTTAGAAGTCTTACGTAACTATAATAAACCTTGTATAGCGGTAATTATTACAAGTGATAAGTGCTATGATAACGTTGAATGGATTTATGGCTATAAAGAAACCGATGCGGTTGGAGGAAGAGATATTTACAGTGGAAGTAAAGGTGCTGCTGAAGTTATTTTTAAATCATATTACTACTCATTTTTCAAAAGTGAAGCAGTACCTGTTAAAGTGGTTACCGCTCGTGCAGGAAACGTTATTGGAGGTGGAGATTGGGCTCTTGATCGTATTATTCCAGATTGTATGCGTTCATGGAGTGAGAATAAATATGTTGAGATTAGAAGTCCAAAAGCTACCAGACCATGGCAACATGTGTTAGAGCCTCTTAGTGGTTACTTGCAATTGGGGGAGCAATTGTACAAAAATCATTCTTTAAATGGTGAAAGTTTTAATTTTGGTCCACAAGCAGAATATAGTCATACGGTACAGGAAATTTTAGAAGATATGAGCGTTCGTTGGCATTTTGAAGACTCGAAAGATGCTTATCGTATTACTGGTGATATTAAGTTTCACGAAGCGGGTTTACTTAAGTTGAATTGCGATAAAGCTCTTTTTCATTTTAGATGGAAACCAACGCTTAATTATCAAACTTTGTTGGAATATACAAGTGACTGGTACTATGATTTTTATAAAAATAAGCCAGATATGTTTGCTTACACAAAAGCTCAAATTGAAGGATATATAGATATTGCTACAAATCAAAATCTTGCATGGACAAAATAGCAATTGAAGGAGTGCTACTTACTCCACTTAAACAAATACATCATCCGAAGGGAGATGTGTTTCACGCAATGAAAAAAAGTGATCTCGGATTTTCTGGTTTTGGAGAAGCTTACTTTTCGACAATACATTACAAGGATGTAAAACTTTGGAAAAAGCATTTTGAAATGACGCTTAATTTTGTTGTCCCTGTTGGCAATATACGTTTTGTTATATATGATGACAGGGAGGATAGTATTACTGTTGGAGCCTTTTTCGATGTTATTCTTGGAGTAGATAATTATCAGAGAATTACAATTCCACCAAATGTTTGGGTTGCTTTTTCAGGTATAGGTAAAGATTATAACTTGTTGCTTAACCTTGCAAATATTGAACATGATCCCAAAGAAGTTGATAGAAAAGAAAGTATTAATGATATAATATATGAATGGTAAAACAGAAAGTTCTTGTAACTGGCGCGAGCGGTTATATCGGTTCCAGAATGTGTCAGTATCTTTCAGAGCAAGGTTATTGCGTCACTGCTTTATCTCGTAATCAACCTTCTGATAATGTATGGCTTTCAAAACTTGAAAAAGTAATTGTGGGAGATGTAAAAGATGAAATTCTTATTAAAGAACTAGCAGATGATAATTATTCTATAGTTATTCATCTTGTTTCACTCGACCATCATCACTCAAATAAAGGAGCACCATCTCAAGTAAGTCGTGTAAATATAATACCGGTGTGGAGTTTACTTGATACTTTTACAAAACAAAATTTAAAAAAGTTTATTTATTTTTCTACAATGCAGGTTTATGGAGATATTAGTGGCGATGTGATAGATGAAAATTCAAAATTAAATACACAAAGCTTTTATGGACTTACACATCAAATAGGAGAAGATATCTGTGATTATTACAATCGAAACACTAAGACAGAATGTATTAGTGTGAGATTATCTAATAGTTATGGAGCTCCTATATTTGCGGAAAACAATTGCTGGTGGCTAGTTATAAATGATCTTTGTAGAATGGCTTTTTTGGAAAAAAAGATTGTTTTACAGTCAGATGGTTCTCCATTACGTGATTTTATTCATGGATGGGACGTTTGTTCGGCTGTCGATTCAATAATTAAAACACCTGAAAAAAATTCAGTTTATAATGTAAGTTCGGGTGTAACACTATCTATTATGGAAATTGCATTAAAAATCAAAGAAATTTACAGTATAAGATATGCCTACAAATTAACAATAATCGCACAACCTTTAAGTGAAGGTAAAAAGCAGCAGTATTTTAAAATAAATAATGATCTTGTCCGCAGTATAGGTTTTGAGCCCACATGGAGTATTGAAAAAGGTATTAATGAATTGTTTGATTTTTTTGAGAAAAATTATTAACAATTATTACTTTGTAAAACAGTTATTATAATGAATCAATTTATAAATAGAAAAAAAAATCTTTTTTCTATAGTTATACCTACTTATAATAGACGGTCAGATCTTGATCGTTGTTTAAGATCGTTGTCAATTCAGATTTTTAAGAATTTTGAAGTAATTGTTTGTGATAATGCTTCAACAGACAATACTAAAGAAATAGTGGAGCAATATGAACATTTGTTAGATCTACAATATATTTATTTACCAGTAAATTCAGGTGGACCTGCACGTCCAAGAAATGTTGGTGCAACAAAAGCAAAAGGTGAATGGATATGTTTTTTAGATTCTGACGATTGGTATAAAGACAATAAATTAGATTATATCTCAAAATTAAATTTAGACCAAACAGATTTTATTTATCACGATTTAGATATTATACAAAATGGGGTGTTTGTTAAAAAGATGAGATCTAGAGATTTAAATGAGAAAGATCCATACCATGATTTGTTATTTACCAGTTATGGAATTCCGACCTCATCTGTTTGCATACGCAAGCAAGTTTTTCAAGAATCAATTGGTTTTTCAGAAAAGAATGAATTAATTGGTTTAGAAGACTATTACTTATGGATTGAATTAGCTAAAAAAGGAACTAGATTTAAATATATTTCATCCTCGCTTGGGTATTATTTTTTAGGTAGCTCTAATCTTTCTTTGAATGATAATAGTAGAATCAACAGATACAAATATTTATTCCAAACTTATATTGATTTGGAAAAGAATGAAAAAAATAAAAACAAGATAAATGCAACATTGAATTACCACATTGGATGGATTTATTTTAATAGATCTCAAAATAAGGAGGGGTTTGGTCCAATATTATACGCTTTTTGGCATGGTTCTTTTCCTATAAAATTTGGTGTATTGAGAATTGTATTAAAGAGTTTATATAAATTTTTTTAAATAAAGACTTTATTATGTCATGCTCATATGATAGAAATCTATAGATGAAAAAAGCGATTATTGCAATTATTTGGTATGTTTTAATTTTACATGTTTTTATTCCGTGTATTTATTATTTATGTATTGGGTTTACTCCAGTTTATTCTGATATAATCGATTACAATTCTCTGTATAAGGCTGCTTTCTTAATAATATTTTCTTTATTATTGAGCATTGTTGTATTGAAAATTTGCATAAAAAAAGATTTTGTAGTTAAGCCTATTGTTGATGGTAAGCCTATTAATTTTTTATATTATTTCTCTGTATTATTCAAATTAGGAGCATTTTATGCAAATGGTGGATTTCAATCAGTTATAGAGGGAGGTTCTTCGGGCTCGTTAACGAATTATATATCACTTTTTTTAAATCCTTTTACACTTTTATTACTATTATTATTTATACAGAAAAAAAAATCTAGTGTAATTAAGGCTATTCTTTTTTATGTAATGTATATTACTTTATCAGGTAGTAGAAGTGGTATAATTTCTATATTCTTTGTCTTTTTTATAGGAATGGCTTTTGAGGGATTTAAACACTATAAAAGTAAATTGCAAAATTTTTTAAAATATGGCTTATTATTAGCTCCAGTTTTATTTGTTTATGCAACTATATCTCGTGGCTTTGATGAAGTAGTTGGATTCGATTTTATTATCAATCAAATTGTTGGAAGAATGTCAACACTTGAAACTTCCATGTTACCTTTATATTATGAAAGTCATAATTTAGATTTAAGCTTGTTTTATTTAAAATATGATATTTGGCATCAGTTAAAATTGTGTATTGATGCACTATTACCTGGTCAGATTTTTGAATTTGATGTAATGCCAAATAATTATTATAGAACAATGTTCATGGGCTATTCCGAATCTTTCGTGATAGAAAATTACATGTCTATTAATTTTACATTACCAATTTACCTATATTTAAAATATAGCTATTTAGGTGTAGTGCTTACAGTGTTCTACATTATAGGTTTTTATAGGCTTTTGGTTTTTTTTAAAAATAGACCTTTCGCAATAATTATATTGTTATCAGTTTTTTATGATTTGATTTATTTTTTTGATTGGGTAATGGTTTTTATGCAGCTTTATAGTGCTTTATTAACTATTCTTTTTGTAAAGGGATTTATTGTTTTCTATAAAATAATGGTAAAAATTTTACAAAAATTAAGATTTTCTAATCCTAATGTTGAAATAGATAATGTTCGTTAAATAAAATAAAAAATAAAAAATGTTAGTTTCCATAATAATTCCAATGTATAATTCTGAATTAACTATAGAAGAATGTATACATTCAGTAATAAAACAGACATACAACGGTGAAATAGAAATTATTGTAGTGAATGATGGCTCAAAAGATAAATCACAAGAAATTGTTGAATCTATAATAAAATATAATAAATCAAAAATTTTAATAAAACTTATAGATAAGGAAAATGGTGGTGTTTCTTCTGCAAGAAATGTTGGTATGAAAAACGCAAGTGGAAATTTTATTGCTTTACTAGACTCCGATGATTTTTGGGCAATAAATAAATTAGAAAGACAAATTGAAATATTTTCTAAATATCCTGAAATAGATTTTTTAGGAACAAATAGAAATAATGAACACTTTAATAGATTTCTACTGAAAAAATTTGATGACGTAACTTTTATAAGTGCTAAATTTTTACTTTTGAAATGGTTTTTCGTAACTCCAACAGTTATGTTTAAAAGAAAAGTATTTGATTCTGTTGGTGGGTTTGACGAAAGTCAAAAATATGCTGAGGAAGGTAACTATTGGCTTAGAGTATGTAATGAAAATTGTTGCGCAC
Organism: Flavobacterium aquidurense; assembly: GCF_002217195.1. NCBI lineage: Bacteria > Pseudomonadati > Bacteroidota > Flavobacteriia > Flavobacteriales > Flavobacteriaceae > Flavobacterium > Flavobacterium aquidurense. The sequence continues at coordinate 130,781 of NZ_MUGR01000022.1, forward strand.
TTCTTAATGAAAGTCTTGTAACGACAGGAAATGGTAAACCTCATTTTGGATATTCAGGTTTGTCTGGAAATTTAAAGGGTATGCAAAAAGGAGAATATAAGAATTTGAAAGATGGATTGAATTTAGGAATAATAAATAAAATTGAGTATGGTTTGTTATTTATATACTCAAGTGCAAAATATTTAAGACGTTTATTAATTGTTAAAATGAGGAATTAAAATGTTTAAAAGATATGGTTTTTTTGGATCTTTGAAGTTATTGTTGTCACTAATTTATACTAAATGTTTTTTTTATCAAGCTAGATTAATAAGATTGCCATTCGATATAAGAAATAAAAGATTTATAAAGTTAGGGAAAAATTTCACAACAGGTTTTGGTTGTAGAATTGAAGCATATCCTCAAATAAATAATAAGGATAGTCAAATTATACTTTTTGGAGAAAATGTTGAAATTAATGATTATGTTCATATTGCTGCTGGAGAAAAAATAACAATTGGGAATAATGTTTTAATAGCAAGTAAAGTGTTTATTTCAGATCTTAATCATGGTAGCTACAAAGGAAATCAGCAAGATTCTCCATTGACATTACCTAACGATAGAAAGCTTTCAACGGAACCTATAATAATTAAGGATAATGTTTGGATAGGTGAAGGGGTTTGTATTATGGCCGGTGTGACAATAGGTGTTGGTTGTGTAATAGGGGCATCGTCGGTAGTGACTAAAAGTATTCCAGATTATTGTATAGCGCTTGGCTCTCCAGCGAAAGTTATTAAACAATTTGATTTCGATAAAAAAGTATGGTTGTTTGTAAATTAAGTATAATATAATTTTTAAATTCTTGAAATTAATAAATACAATTAGTATCGTTCTGTATAATTCAAATCCAACCGAGATTGAAAAAGCTATAAGAAGTATATTTCAGACGAGTTCAGAAATAAAACTCTATTTAATAGATAATTCACCCTCAAATGATTTAAGAACTTTGGAAGAAATAGATGAGAGAATAATTTATATTCATAATCCATCTAATCCTGGATTTGGCGCAGCCCATAATATTGCTATAAACAAAGCAATTGATTTAAATGCACAATATCATTTTATTGTTAATCCCGATATTTATTTTGAAGGTGATGTGATTTCGGTAATGTTATCTTATATTAAAACTGATTTAAATATTGGTATGATGATGCCACAAATTTTAAATTTGGATGGAAGCGTACAAAATTTGCCTAAATTATTGCCTACTCCTTTAAGTATTTTATGGAGAAAAATAAGAAAACCAGCTAAAGCTTTTGAAAAATTTATTAATCTTTATGAATTAAGGACCGTTCCCGAAGAAACAATTTATAATGCTCCAATACTTTCAGGATGTTTTACGGTATTAAATTTGGAAGCAATAAAGAATGTAGGTGGATATGATGATAAGTTTTTTATGTATTTTGAAGACTGGGATTTATCTCGCAGAATGCATCAACACTACAAAACAATTTATTTCCCGGCAGTTTCTGTTTATCATGGATATGAGTCTGGTGCAAATAAGAGTAAAAGATTATTTAAAATATTTGTAAATTCAGCAGTAACTTATTTTAATAAATGGGGATGGTTTTTTGACTCTGAAAGAGAGAAAATAAACAAAGAAGCATTAAGACAATTTAAATAAATGAAAAAGTTACAAATTACAGGAACATCAGGATTTGTCGGGCAAAATCTTTCAAAATATTTTTTAAGTCATTCCTTTGAGATTGAATCAATTTCGTTGCGCAATTCAAATTGGAAATATCAATTTAACGGAGATGTTATTATCCATTTAGCTGGAAAAGCACATGACACAAAAAAAGGTTCTGAATCGTCAGAGTATTTTAAAGTAAATACTGAATTGACAAAAGAATTATTTGATGTCTTTTTAAAAAGTACTGTTAATGATTTTATTTATTTTAGTAGTGTAAAGGCTGTTGCAGATGAGGTAGCAGATATTCTTTTTGAAAATATTAATGCTAGACCAAAAACGCCCTATGGCCAATCAAAATTAAAAGCGGAAGAATATATTTTATCAAAAGGAATACCAGAAGGAAAAAGAGTTTTTATTGTTAGACCTTGTATGATTCATGGACCTGGTAATAAAGGAAACCTAAATCTTTTGTATAATGTTGTAAAAAAAAGAATTCCATATCCCTTGGCCGCTTTTTATAATGAAAGATCTTTTTTAGGAATAGATAATCTTAATTTCATAATTAAAGAAATAATTCAAAAAAGGGAGATTCCTTCAGGAGTCTATAATTTTTCGGATGATGAGGTTCTATCTACAAATGAGCTAATTCAGATCATTTCGTCGACTTTAAATAAAAAAACTCTTTCAATAGCAATTCCTAAAATTATAATTATTGGAATAGGTAAAATTGGAGATATTATTAAACTACCTGTAAATTCTGAAAGAATTCAAAAACTAACCGAAAATTATAGAGTTTCAAATCAAAAAATAAAACGTGCTATTGGGATTGATAAACTTCCTAATACTGCTCAAGAAGGATTAGAAAGAACAATAAAAAGCTTTATCAAAAAATAATGCAATACACAATACTAGGAATACTTTTGATGATTTTAATGTTAGTCTACTTTAAATTAGCCGATTGTTATAATATCATAGATAAACCCAATCAAAGAAGTTCTCATACAGAAATTACATTAAGGGGTGGTGGAATTATCTTTTGGTTCTCTGCTTTAATTTATTTTTTACAAAATATTGAGACGAATTACTTTTTCTTTATTGGAATTACGCTGGTGAGTTTAGTTAGTTTTTGGGATGATATTCAAAGTTTATCGAATAAAATCAGAATGTCAGTTCAGTTTTTAGCAATCACGCTGATCTTCTTTGAAATTGGAGTTTTCAATTTAGTTCCGCTTTTAGGAATTATAGTAGCTTATATCGTAGCAGTAGGTTTAATAAATGCCTACAATTTCATGGATGGCATCAACGGAATAACGGGACTCTACACTTTAGTAGTTATGGGGTCCTTGTTGTACGTCAATCAAGAGATTCAAGTTTTTACAGATAGTAGCTTTATAAAATACGCGATGATTGCGAGTCTCGTTTTTCTTTTTTTTAATTATAGAAAAAGGGCAAAATGTTTTGCTGGTGATGTTGGAAGTATTACCATTGCATTTTGGGTAATCTATTTGGTTTTGAAGCTTATTTTAAGGACAGATTCTTTAATCTGGCTGTTGTTTTTAGCGATTTATGGAGTTGATGCTATTTGCACAATCATACATAGATTGTATTTAAGACAGAATATATTTGAAGCACATCGTTTACATTTGTACCAGGTTTTGAGTAACGAATACAAAATTCAGCACAGACTGGTTGCTTTATATTATGCAGTGGCTCAAATTATAGTTTCAGCTTTAGTAATTTGTTTATATCAAAAAGTTCACGATTTAGTTTTGTTTGTAATAATACTATTACCCTTAATTGCTACATATACAGTAAAATTTTACATCTTGAGAAAAAAAATAAAAGCAAATATATGATCCCAAAAATAATTCAGGGAGGGAATTTCTCCGATCATCGTGGAACTATTTCGTATGTTAATGATTTTAAGTTTACGGATATAGAAAGGTTTTATATTATTAGCAATTCTGAAGAAAATCCTATTCGTGCATGGCATGGGCATAAATTAGATGCAAAGAATTTTTATTGCTTAAGCGGCTCTTTCAAAATTCATTTTATAAAAATTGATAATTGGGAAAATCCAGCAAAAGATTTAAGAGTAGAAACTATTTTTATTTCTGATATTGATAGTAAAATACTGCATATTCCAGCAGGTTATGCTAATGCTATAGAATCGCTTGAAAAAGATTCAAAGCTAATTTCTTTTTCAACATTACCTATTGTAAATGTAGGTGATGACGATATTCGTTATCCTTTGGATTATTGGAAAACTAATGGCGAGTAGTGAATTGATCTATCTTTATATGAATAATGTAATTTTGAAAACGAGTATTTTTCAAAAGCTTACAGATAAATTCAGTCACTTAAAAAGCTAAATGTTGATGAATGTGATAGTATTTTGGAAATTTCTTGTAGATGGATTATTATTTAAACATTAAAAAAAAGAAATTAAAATAAAGGAGTGAGGAAGCTTCTTTTACAAAAAATAAGAATTATATTTTAATATGAAAATTGAAGAAACGTTTATAAAAGATTTAGTCATTGTAGAACCAACAGTTTTTGGAGACGAGAGAGGTTATTTTTTTGAATCCTATAGTAAAACTAAATTTGAAGATTTAGAAATTAATATAGATTTCGTTCAGGACAATCAGTCTTTTTCTAAAAAAGGAACATTACGTGGCTTGCATTACCAAAACCCACCATTTGCACAAACCAAATTAGTACGTGTTTTAGAAGGAGAAATTATAGACGTTGCAGTTGATGTAAGAAAAGATTCACCTACGTACGGAAAAGCATTTAGTGTTTTGTTATCAGCAGAAAATAAAAAGCAATTATTAGTTCCTCAAGGGTTTGCACATGGTTTTTCTGTTATCAGTGAAACAGCATCAGTGTTATATAAATGTGATCAGTTTTATAATAAAGCCTCTGAAGGTGGAATTAAATATGATGATCCATCACTTAATATCGATTGGGGAATGGACGTAAAAGATGCAATTGTTTCTGAAAAAGATCAAATACTTCCTTTTATTGAAAATTGTAATAGTTTATTTTAATGAAGAAAATTCTTGTAACGGGGGCAAATGGACAATTAGGTTCTGAATTAGCTGTTTTGTCATCAAAGTATACTCAATATAAATGGGTTTTTGCTGATAGAACTCAAGTAACTTTAGATGATTTAGGTATACTTAAGATTCAGTTAAATCAAATTCAACCGGACGTGATTTTTAATTGTGGAGCCTATACAGCAGTTGATAAAGCTGAAACTGAAAAAGAAAAGGCTTTTGCAATCAATAATTTAGCAGTAGAATTAATTGCGAAATATACTCGAGAGAATAATACAAAATTAATCCATATTTCTACAGACTATGTTTTTGATGGGACTTCTGCAATCGCTTTAGATGAAGACGAAGAGACGAATCCAATCAATATTTATGGAGCGAGTAAAAGAGCCGGAGAAATTGCGTGTTTAAAAGAAAATCCAGACTCAATTATTATTAGAACCTCTTGGGTATATAGTAAATTTGGAAATAATTTTGTGAAAACCATGCAGCGCTTGATGCAGGAAAGAGAGGTCATTAACGTGGTGAACGATCAAATTGGTTCTCCTACCTATGCTGCTGACTTAGCTCAGGCAATGATGGCTATCTTGGAATCTCCTGAATGGATTTCCGGGATCTATAATTATTCAAATGAAGGTGAAATAAGCTGGTATGAATTTGCGTTGCGTATAAAAGAATTGGGAGGATACATTTGTAATATTGGAGGAATACCATCGGGATCCTATCCAACACCTGCAAAACGTCCTAAATTTTCACTATTAGATAAGAAAAAAATTAAGGACATTTATAATTTAAATATTCCAAATTATAAAGAGAGTTTAAAAAAAATGTTTTTATAATTAAAGATGATTCAATGTTTTATTTTTAGTATTTCGATAATTAAGAAATCTAAATCTAAAATCTAAAATCTAAAATCAAAATATATGAAAGGAATTATTCTAGCCGGAGGTTCTGGCACACGTTTGCATCCATTGACACTTGCTATGAGCAAACAAATGATGCCAGTGTATGATAAACCAATGATTTATTACCCGCTATCTACTTTGATGATGTCGGGAATAAATGAAATATTGATTATTTCTACTCCGCATGACTTACCAAATTTCAAAAAGTTATTAGGCGACGGTTCTGATTTAGGTTGTAAATTTAGCTATGCAGAACAGGCAATCCCTAACGGTTTAGCTCAGGCTTTTGTCATTGGGGAGAAGTTTATTGGCAATGATGATGTAGCGTTGATATTAGGCGATAATATCTTTTTTGGATCTAATATGCAGGAACTTTTAAAGTCAAACACAAAACCAAATGGAGGGGTTGTTTTTGCTTATCATGTTTCAGATCCTGAACGCTATGGAGTGGTTGAATTTGATGAGAACTTTAAAGCAATTTCTATCGAAGAAAAGCCTGAAGAACCAAAATCCAATTACGCAGTTCCGGGATTGTATTTTTATGATAATTCGGTTGTTGAGATTGCTAAAAATATTAAACCAAGTGCCCGAGGTGAATACGAAATTACAGATGTTAATAAAGTATATTTAGAAAAAGAAGCTTTAAAAGTGGGGATTTTAAGCAGAGGAACAGCCTGGTTGGATACCGGAACTTTTAACAGTTTAATGCAGGCAGGACAATTTGTTCAGGTCCTTGAAGAAAGACAAGGATTAAAAGTAGGCTGTATTGAAGAAATTGCCTGGAGACAAGGATTTATAAATGATACCCAGTTTGAAGAATTGGCTTTGCCTTTGGTAAAATCAGGATACGGTGCTTATTTGCTGGAATTTTTGAAACAAAAGAAAAAAGGTGTTAAATTCTAATTTAGATCAGGAAATAATTTTTTAAAACCTTTAATTTGTACTTTTGTAAGACAGACAAAGTTTACAAAATTAAACTATACCAAATTGGATACAGATAAACAAACCAAAATAGCCTCTTTGTTGCATAATTTTCTCTCACCAAGAAATCTAAGAACAAGCATTAATAATCTTAGCTATTTGCCGAGGTGGATCATCATTGCAATAGATGTAATGGTGTTGATTTTTTCGTTTACGTTTACTTATATGCTGTTTGAAGGGACTGCATTGGGGTATATTATTACGTCTAATCAGTTTTATTTTGTTTCTAGTTTAATTGTTATCAATGTGTTTTTCTTTTGGCTATTTAGGACCTATTCTGGTATTATTAGACACTCTTCCTATATTGATGCGATAAAATTGTTATTTTCTCAAATGTCAGTTTTGGTGTTTTTTTTGTTTTTCAATTTAGTTTTTGAATTGTATACAGGACATAAAGCTTTTTTAAATACCGCACTTTTTATCAATTTAGTATTATCTTTTTGTGGTTTGTTCTTGTATCGTGTGATAGTAAAGCAAACTTTTGAGTTGTACTTTTCTGAGAAAACCAATTCTAAGTTAATCAGAACAGTAATTTACGGAACAGATGCAAATGCGATTTCTGTTGCCAATGCATTAAAATTCGAAACGCCTTCCCGTTTTAAAATTGTTGGTTTTGTAGATAAAAATAATCAGAATGCGGCGAAGAGAATGTTAGATTTGCCTATTCTGATCTTACGAAAAAAATTGCCTGCTTTAATGCGTTCAGTAGCTGCGGAAGGTGTTATTATAGCAGACAAAAGTTTATCTAAAGAAGAACAGTTAATTATTGTTGATCAATGTTTAGAATTCAATTATAGGGTATATACAGTACCACTTATTTCGGATTGGGAGAATCAAAAGGAAATCTCTCAGAAAGTAAAAAATATTCAGATTGAAGATTTATTAGAAAGAAAACCTATAGTTCTGGACAGTAAATCAATTTCGAAACAATTAAAAGATAAAACGGTTCTTATTACTGGAGCTGCCGGATCAATAGGCAGTGAAATCGTAAGGCAGGTTTTAGGGTTTAATCCTAAAATGGTGATTATATTAGACCATGCAGAGACACCGCTTCATAATTTATGCTTAGAAACATTAACAATTGGTTCTGAATCAAAAATAGTAGCTGTGATTGCTGATGTCAGAAGTAAAAAAGCTTTGGAAAAAGTTTTCAAAAACTATAGTCCGCATGTCGTTTTTCACGCTGCAGCATACAAACATGTTCCTTTGATGGAAGAGAATCCATCTCAGGCTATCCAGACAAATATTAAGGGGACTAAAAATTTAGCTGATTTATCCTGTAAATACCATGTAAAGAAATTTGTAATGGTCTCTACTGATAAAGCGGTTAATCCTAGTAATGTTATGGGAGCCAGTAAGAGAATAGCAGAAAAATATGTTCAATCTTTATTTTTGAAAAATCAAAGAGCGAATGTAGAAGGCTCTACTAAATTTATCACAACTCGTTTTGGAAATGTTTTAGGTTCAAACGGATCCGTAGTGCCTTTATTTACAAAGCAAATCGCTGAAGGCGGACCTGTTACTATAACCCATCAGGATATTATTCGTTATTTTATGACGATTCCGGAAGCATGTCAATTGGTTTTAGAAGCTGGTGCCATGGGTAACGGAGGTGAGATTTATATTTTTGATATGGGTAAACCAGTAAAAATTATCGATCTGGCCAAGAAAATGATTAAACTCGCAGGATTTATTCCAGATAAGGAGATCAAGATTAAAATTGTTGGATTAAGGCCTGGAGAGAAACTATACGAAGAGTTATTGAACGATACGTCAAAAACATTACCAACCTATCATAATAAAATTATGATTGCTCAGGAAATACAAGACGAATATGAAAACTTGCATATTGAAATTGATGAGCTTATTGGTATCGCTGATTTCTATGATAATGACGATATTGTAACCAAAATGAAAAAAATTGTCCCTGAATTTAAAAGTATGAATTCCGCTTTTGAAGTTCTGGATAAGTAGTTTCTTATTGTAAATTGAATTTTAGATTCAAATAATATTAAAAGGTGTTTTTTTTAGAAAAACGCCTTTTTTGGTTTTTAGATTAAATCTTAAAGCAGGCTGTTAGTATAGTTTTTAAATTAGTATCTCTCTATATGAGACAAATAAATAAAGCTGCTCACATAGCGATAAAAGAATTATTTGTAAAGAATTATTCTTTTCTTTGCAGCTTCAAATTCCATTTTTTAAAGTAAAATATGTTTTTTAATTCTTTAGCATTTGCTGTTTTTTTGCCAATCGTATTCTTTTTGTATTGGTTTGTTTTTAATAAAACAAAAAGCATCCAAAATGCTTTGTTAATCGTTGCCAGCTACTACTTCTATTCTTGTTGGGATTGGCGATTTTTGTTCTTACTGGTCTTTTCTACTTTTCTTGATTATTATACCGGAATTCAGATAGAAAAAGGAAAATCAGATAAAAGCAGGAAATTTTGGTTTTGGCTGAGTGTATTAACCAATTTAGGTTTTCTTGGGATTTTTAAATATTACAATTTTTTTGCTGCCTCTTTTTCAGAATTATTAAACTCGGTTGGGATACAAGCCAGTCCTATATTGTTAAATGTCATTCTTCCGGTCGGAATTTCGTTTTATACGTTCCATGGATTGTCGTATGTCATCGATATTTATTTAAAGCGTATAAAAGCCGAATATAACTTTGTAGATTATTCCTTATTTGTGAGCTATTTTCCTCTTTTGGTTGCCGGACCAATAGAAAGAGCAACGCATTTGTTGCCACAGGTAAAAGTAAAAAGAGTATTTAATTTTCAAACGGCTAAAGAAGGAGTTTATCAGATCATCTGGGGATTGGTCAAAAAAGTGGTTATTGCAGATACGTGTGCGACTTATGCTAATGCTATTTTTGATAATTATACCACTGTGAACTCGTTTTCATTAATTCTTGGGGCAGTCTATTTTGCTTTTCAAATTTATGGCGATTTTTCAGGCTATTCAGATATCGCGTTGGGGGTGTCAAAATTGTTTGGTTTAGACTTACTGCGTAATTTCAATTACCCTTATTTTTCGAGAGATATTGCTGAGTTTTGGCGACGCTGGCACATTTCGCTTTCGTCCTGGTTTCGCGATTATTTGTATATTCCTTTAGGCGGAAGTAAAGGAGGGATCTGGATGAAAATTAGAAATACGTTTATCATTTTTATGGTAAGCGGGTTTTGGCATGGCGCCAATTGGACGTATTTGGCCTGGGGATTCATAAATGCAATTTATTTTTTACCGTTACTGTTATCAAATAGTAATCGGAATAATATTGATGTAATTGAGGTTTCCTGGAATTTTGATTCGGTAAAAGTGATTTTTAATATTTTGATAACCTTTTCGATAACCTGTATTGCCTGGGTGTTTTTTAGGGCCAGGACAATTACAGATGCTGTTTTGTATTTAAAACGCATGATTGTGAACCAGGATTTTAGTTTTCAATATCTGGATAATGAACGTTACAGTTATGAATTACTGCTTGTAATTGGTTTGTTTGTTTTAGTGGAGTGGAATAACAGAACCAAAGTAGAACCTCTTTCAGGTAAAAGAAGCATGCTAAAAGTAGCTTTGGCAATTGCTGCTATTATAGCTCTTGGAACCTTTTCGGATTATAAAGAATTTATATATTTTCAGTTTTAATGAAACAGTTTTTATTTTATGCGCTTCGAATTTTAATCATCACACTTTTGATTGCTGTTGCATTGGATGGTATGTATACGTATGTTTTTTTGCAGTCTAAAAACAGAGGAAAAATTGAGACGGTCTTTAATTCTAAAGCAAAAAAGTTTGATGTAGTTATCCTGGGATCATCGCGTGCAAATAATCATTTTGTATCGAAAATGTTCGAAGACAAAGGTTTGAAAACATTTAATTACGGAATGAGTGGAGGACATTTGTTTGAAGCATCATTAATGCTCAAGCTAATGATTGAAAAAAAATATGAAATTAAGAATGTTATTCTGGAAGCCGATTTGAATCTTTCTAACGATAAGGAATCTGATGGGGTGGCGTCAAAATTTTTACCGTACATTCATAGTTCAAAAGTGATAGAAAAACATTTCTCAGCTCAGGATAATTTTAATGAATTGTATTATCTGCCTTTCTACAGGTATATAAAATACGATTCTAAAATAGGTTTTAGAGAGGTTTATAAGATCATAAAAGGCGAGTCGACAAATGCTTTAGACAATTTGGGATATTATCCTCTGGTGAAGCAAAAGAAAGGCAATATGAAAAATAATATTGTTAATCTCAATCCGTTGCCGAAGAATAAGTATTACGAAGAAATCAAAAATATCTGCAAAGCGAATAATATTAATTTTATCGCGGTAATGACACCGATGTGCGAGAATGTAAAAGGAATGAATTATTTTGATAAAGTAAAAAAAGCATATCCGGAAATTCATAATTTTGAAAACGTAGTGCAGGAAGACAAATACTTTTCTTCTTGTGGGCATATGAATGATGCCGGAGCCAAAATTTTTACGGCAAAAATATTGTCTGACTTTTTTGGAAAGAAATAAACTTTTTAATTTAAGAAAATCAGTACTAATCCGTGTTTATTCGTTGTATTCAGCTGATAGGTTCCTTAATACGATACTAATAAATATTTAATTAAACACTTAGAAACATAGGTAATGTGTTCAAAAGAGAATGCGAAAAAAAGAAACATATTTCTTTTGCATACTGTGCTTTGTGTATTTTAAACAAGTGAAACGCCTTATTTTTAGTTACAAAAAAAGCTATGTTTCTATGTGTTAAAACAATTACACCCAATTGGTGATTTTTTAAAAGTTTATTCTACAAAAGCCATAAGAGGTTTAGATAATTATAGGGATCCGTTTTTTATTTCGAATCGCCACTCTTACCAGAACAAATCCACTGGTAATGATCATTGGTAAAACAATCAGAAAATGTGCTTTGTTGATCAGGAAAATGGTGTAAAAGATTAAGAATAACAGATGTAAAACCGCGAAGCGATACGTCCATATTTTGTTTTTTATAAGAGAGAAGAAAATCAAAATCAACAATAATGGACTAAATAAAAGTACATTATAATTCATTGCCAGTTCCTGGTGAAGGGAATAAAATCCAACTGCAACAAAAAAGATTCCGATAAAAGATAAAATCAAAAGATAGATTTTGTCCACTATTTTGTTGTGCGCCAGAACTACAAAACCTAATATGATGAGGTAAGTATAAACGTTGTTCCACCATGAGCCCGCAGTTTCTTTTTCGAAAGTCAATAAAGTTTTAGTCTTAGCAGCCAAAGGGTGTTTTTGATAAGTAGTTTTCTCTAAGCTATTTTTTAATTCAAACGGCAGGAAAATCTTAGTGCCGGGCTGATCTACTTTTGTTCCAAAAATAATACTTGTCCCCAATTGATCGTAAAAATGGCCATTGAAATAAGGAAATAAAATCGAACGGTATGTTTGGTCTGTATAGCCTTTTTTGGTGATGACTTCCCCGTCTAGTGATTTATTGATAATATCTGCCACCATTGAAGTACAGTTTTTATCAATAAATTTATAAGTATAATAGCGGTTTTCAGGAGATAAAGTAGCATTTAAATTGTCAAAAAGTTTTTGTTTTAGATCTTGGGAAATAAGAAGTTCCTGTTCGAAAACGCTTCTTTTTTCAGTGGTATAATCATTTATAAAATCAGAGAACGAACGCACACTTACAAAATATTGTAAATCTCCTTTTGCAAATTTGGCAACAAAATTGGGTGTCCTAAAATCAAAATTCCCATAATTGTAAACGATATCAATATTGTTTCCGGGATCTGCAACGCGTACAGCAGTATGGCCAAAATACGAATAGGTTTCATTCCCTAATCCACATGTAATTACGCTTATTTTTGCCTCTTTCGATAAAGGCAAGCTTTGGCTAAAACCAATAAAACCTAGTAATAATAGTAAACTAAAAACTGTTTTTTTGAAAATGACATTTTTCATGATTTAAAATTTTAAGAAGTTTATGGTTTTGTAATTTTTATCTAAAGATAACTAAATATATTTTCGGAACTTTTTGTCCGTATTGTGATATACAATTTGAAAAATAATAAAAATGCAAAAACGTACTTCGGTGGTTATTTTTTAGCAAACCCGAGTGTGTTTTAATTTTTACCAAAAATATAATATTTTGGTCAGCAAACTTCTTCCTTTTAATAAATATTCCGAAAGTCGAAATTTAAAACCAAAAACTCCTTACTGTAAAATGGTTTTGTCAAAATCACGCAATCTTTCTGATGAATTCATTTTGATTTTACTTTGATTATTTTAGAGAATAGTATGAATTGTTCATATAATTATGCGAAATTTGTCGTTGCAAAAAAATAAAACTATAGACCATGAATATTAAAAAGCACATTCCTAATTTAATCACATTAATCAATTTGTTTTGTGGTTGTATCGCTGTTGTTTTTGTTTCACAAGCTGATTATTTAATGGCTTTTTACATGGTTTGCTTAGGAATCTTTTTTGATTTTTTTGATGGTTTCTTTGCCAGATTGTTTAAAGTTTCCAGTCCGCTTGGTTTGCAATTGGATTCTTTGGCAGATATGGTAACCAGTGGTGTTGTACCGGGTTATATTATGTATACTATGTTTTTGAAAAGTGCCAATCCTAATGATCTGATGGCGTCCTCTATTATTCCTTTTTTAGGGTTTATTGTAACCTTGGGTTCTTGCTATCGACTGGCTAATTTTAATATTGACACGCGTCAGACAGATTCTTTTATTGGACTGCCAACGCCGGCAAATGCTTTGTTTATTCTGAGTCTTCCTTTGGTTTTACAATTTTCTGATTCTTTAATAATTTTTGAGATTTTGAGCAATCATTGGGTTTTATTGGGTATAACGGTATGTAGCGCTTATATCTTAAATGCCGAAATTCCTTTATTTGCTTTAAAAATCAAGAAATTTACGGTAAAAGACAATGTTCTTCAAATCATATTTTTACTGGTTTCATTATTATTGTTAATTACGCTTCAATATATTGCAATTCCGTTAATTATCATTTTTTACGTGTTGTTATCAGTTGTGAATAATATATTTTTGAAAAAGCAGTCTTAATTTAATGGCAAGAAAAACGACAAGACGAACTCCATATTCCCGAAAAGCGAAACCTCAGAAATCGATTTTAGCAAGAGTAATTCGTTTCATTATTTATTCTTTTTTTGTATTACTGTTCTTTGCTGCGGTGTATCATTATCGTGATGGACTGGCGTATTATTTGGGTTTTAAATCGAACAAAGTTTTAGATGAAGATGCGGTTGATAAACATCTTTCAGACGTTCGTAATATCCGGGTTCTCGAAAATCATAAAGGAAAAGTAATAGGCATTGACGTATCTGAATTTCAGGGAAAAGTGCAATGGGATGAAGTGGAAGTCCTGGATGAAAAATATCCTGTAAAATTTGTATTTATCCGTGCGACTGCAGGAAATGACAGAGTGGACAGACAATTTAAAAAAAATTGGGAAGGAGCAAAAGAACACAAAATCATTCGTGGAGCCTACCATTATTACCGGCCAAACGAAAATTCTATAGAGCAGGCCAATCTTTTTATTAAAACAGTAAAATTGCATAAAGGCGATTTACCTCCGGTTTTAGATATTGAAAGATTGCCTAAGAACCAACCTTTGGATAGTTTGAAAAAAGGCCTGAAACGCTGGCTAAATAAAGTTGAAGCGCATTATCAGGTGCGTCCTATAATTTATTCCGGAGAGCGCTATTATAGTGATTTTTTGAAAGAAGAGTTTGGGGAATACTTGTTTTGGATTGCCAATTACAATTTCTATAGGGAAAAGATCGAAGATGATTGGCTTTTTTGGCAATTTACAGAAAAAGCATCATTGCCGGGAATCAAACATCGTGTAGATGTGAATATTTACAACGGTGATCTGCAGCAGTTGAAGTTTATAACAGTGGATTAATTTACTATTCAGTCTCAGTTTACAGTTTTTGCTGAGACCGTAACTGAGACTGAAAACTTTTTTATTTAAGCTGAGTAAGCGTATATAGGAAAAAAAGAAATGCAATTGTAATGAGGATCGCTTTCTGATTTGCAAAATTAATAGTGAAACCGGCCCATTTTAATTTCTTAGGAACAAACATTCTTTTGTCTTGTTTGTTGTGATAAAACATTCCCAAATGCCAGTTGTTTGGGTCATTATGCCAATTATTGTAATCTTGTTGAGTTGGTTTTTGTGGGATCATTTTTGGTGATTTTCAGTCGCTATTTTCAATTTTAGAAAACTGTAAACTAAAAACTGCGACTGTATACTGATTTAGAATTCAAGTTTCTTTTTACGAAGTTCAAAGTTTTGACCAAGATAAACACGGCGCACCATTTCATCTTCAACTAATTCTTCCGGAATTCCGGCTTTCAAAATTCCTCCTTCAAACATTAAGTAGGTTTTGTCCGTAATCGCTAAGGTTTCCTGAACGTTGTGATCCGTAATTAAGATTCCGATATTTTTATTTTTCAATTGTGCCACAATTCTCTGAATGTCCTCAACTGCAACAGGGTCAACTCCTGCAAAAGGTTCATCTAATAAAATAAATTTAGGATCTGTTGCCAAAGCACGTGCAATTTCAGTACGTCGACGCTCTCCACCTGAAAGTAAATCACCCCTGTTAGTGCGAATATGTTCTAAGCTGAACTCTTCAATTAAACTTTCCATTTTTGCAATTTGCTCTTCTTTAGAAAGTTTTGTCAATTGCAAAACACTAAGGATATTATCTTCGATACTTAGTTTTCTAAAGACTGAGGCTTCCTGAGCTAAATAGCCAATTCCCTGTTGGGCACGTTTGTACATCGGATAATCGGTGATATCCAGATCGTCCAGATAGATATTTCCTGAATTTGGTTTTACCAATCCTACGATCATGTAGAAAGAAGTTGTTTTTCCGGCACCATTGGGTCCCAAAAGTCCAACAATTTCTCCTTGATTAACCTCTACAGAAATTCCTTTTACGACGCTGCGGCCTTTGTAGGTTTTGATTAAATTATCGGCTCTTAATTTCATTTTTTTAGTTTAATCGTTTAAACGTTTGAATCGTTTATTCGCCACAAATTAACGAATAAACGATTCAACAAATAAACCTATTAACAATTATTTAGTTTCAGCTTCCTCAAGAGCTTCCCAGAATTCGTAAGCTCTGCGTAAATGAGGTACTACAATAGTTCCTCCAACCAGAGTTGCGATTCCCATTGCTTCCATCATTTCTTCTTTCGTAACACCTTCTTTATGGCTGGTTTCCAGATGATATTTTACACAATCATCACAGCGTAAAACTGCAGATGCAACTAATCCTAAAAGCTCTTTTGTTTTTACGTCAAGAGCTCCGGGAGCGTAAGCATTCGTGTCAAGATTAAAAATTCGCTTTACAATTTTGTTGTTGTCAGCCAGTAATTTTTCGTTCATTTTAGAACGATAATCGTTAAATTCTTGTATGATATCAGACATTTTCTTTCAGTTTATTTTTATAGACAATCCTTGAAATCAGGATACTCACTTCGTAGATAATCAACATTGGTATTGCTACGATAGTTTGACTAACTACATCCGGAGGAGTTACAATAGCGGCAACAATTAATATAATTACTACAGCATATTTCCAGTATTTTCTTAAGAAATCAGGAGTAACTAATCCTAATTTGGTTAAGAAATAAATAATAATTGGTAATTCAAAAAACAATCCACTCGCGAGAATACTTGTTTTTACCATTCCCATATAAGAATCAAGTGTAAATTGATTTTTTACCACATCACTTACAGAGAAAGTGGCAACGAAATTAACAGACATCGGAATCACGACATAATATCCAAATAACACTCCTAAAAAGAAAAGCAGGGAAGAAGTGAATATAAATAATTTGGCATTTTTTCTTTCTTTCTCGTATAAAGCGGGGCTGATAAATTTCCAAAGTTCCCATAAAATGTAAGGGAAACTAAGGATGAAACCGGCTAAAAGACACATCCATACAAAAATGTTTACCTGTCCTTCCATTTCTGTATTCTGAATGATAAAATTCAGTTCAGTAATACAAATGCTATCAGCGAAACCCAGTGCATGAGATAAATCACAAAACCATACATAAGTAAAAAATGTTGGTCGGATTGGGCCTAAAATAATCTGATCGAATAAATAATCACTGATAAAATAAGTAAAAAATGCCATGATGCATATTGCAATGGTGCTTCTCACTAATAACCATCTTAATTCTTCAAGATGGTCTAAAAACGACATCTCGCCAAGGTTCTTTTTTGCCATTATACGATTCCTTCTTTTAAAATGTCATGTAAATGTAATACTCCTTTGTACTCACCATTATCTGCAACAATCAGTTGCGTAATCGAAAAATCTTCTAAAATATTTAAGGCGTCAACCGCCATAGTTTCTGAGGATACTGATTTAGGATTTCTTGACATAATATCTTTTGCAGTTAAGTCAGCAATAGTATCTACGTCATTTAGCATTCTTCGGATGTCTCCGTCAGTAATAATTCCGATAATTTTATCATTTTCGATAACAGCTGTTACACCTAATCGTTTTTCAGAGATCTCAAAAATAACTTTTTTAACTGAGGTATCCGGCGTTACCATTGGTTTTAACGAATGTTCAATCATATCTTTTACACGAAGCAATAATTTTTTGCCTAAAGCTCCGCCCGGATGGTAAACAGCAAAATCTTCCGGTTTAAAATCACGCATTTCCATCAAACAAACTGCCAGCGCATCACCCATTACAAGTTGTGCCGTGGTGCTGTTTGTTGGTGCTAAATTTATTGGGCAGGCTTCCATTTCAACGGTTGTATTCAACACGTAGTCAGAGCCTTTTGCCAGAAATGAAGTTGTGTTTCCTGTTATTGCGATTAAGGTATTTCCGAAGCGTTTTAATAACGGAACCAAAACTTTTATTTCGGGACTGTTGCCGCTTTTTGAAATGCAGATAATGATATCTTCGTTTTGTATCATTCCTAAATCACCATGAATGGCTTCTGAAGCATGCAGGAACATAGATGGTGTTCCGGTGGAGTTAAAAGTGGCAACCATTTTTTGAGCAATTATCGCGCTTTTTCCGATTCCGGTAACGATCAGACGACCTTTAGTTTCGTAAATACGCTGGACAGCTTCGTAAAAATTTTCGTCCAAAAAATCAATTAACTTTGTAATTGCTTCACTTTCAGAGAGTATGGTTTTCTTGGCAATTGCCAATATATTTTCTTTTGTGATCAAAACAGGATATTTTAAATTTGTATGTATAAAAGAAAGTTGTATCTTTATGTGTTGCAAATTTATACAAAATACCCTTAATATAAAGAATGAATTCAAACGAAATTGAAATACACAAGGAATTAAAGAAGTATTTCGGCTTTAGCCAATTTAAGGGCTTGCAGGAGCAAGTCATTACAAGTATTTTAAGTCAAAAGAATACTTTTGTAATTATGCCTACTGGTGGAGGAAAGTCTCTTTGTTATCAATTACCCGCTTTAATTCAGGACGGAACAGCTATCGTTGTCTCGCCTTTGATTGCTTTGATGAAAAATCAGGTTGATGCTATTAGAAGTCTTTCTTCAGAAAACGGAATTGCGCATGTGCTAAATTCCTCCCTTACTAAAACAGAAATTGCGCAGGTAAAAAAAGACATTACTTCTGGTTTGACCAAGCTTTTGTATGTGGCGCCGGAATCTCTGACTAAGGAAGAGTATGTGGCTTTTTTGCAAAGTGTGCCTATTTCGTTTGTGGCTATCGATGAAGCACATTGTATTTCAGAATGGGGTCATGATTTCAGGCCGGAATACAGAAACCTGAAAAATATTATCAAACAATTAGGGCAGGTGCCTATTATTGGGCTTACTGCAACTGCAACCCCAAAAGTTCAGGAAGATATTCTTAAAAACCTGGATATGTCTGATGCCAATACTTTCAAAGCATCATTCAACAGACCCAACTTATACTACGAAGTTCGTACAAAAACTAAAAATATAGAATCGGATATTATTCGGTTTATCAAACAACATAAAGGCAAATCCGGAATTATTTACTGCTTAAGCCGTAAAAAAGTAGAATCGATTGCCGAAGTTTTACAAGTAAACGGTATCAGTGCTGTTCCTTATCATGCAGGTTTAGATGCTAAAACCCGTGCAAAACATCAGGATATGTTTCTGATGGAAGATGTAGATGTGGTGGTGGCAACAATCGCTTTTGGTATGGGAATAGACAAGCCGGATGTTCGTTTTGTAATTCATCATGACATTCCAAAATCACTAGAAAGTTATTATCAGGAAACCGGTCGCGCGGGACGTGACGGAGGCGAAGGACATTGTCTGGCATATTACTCTTATAAAGATGTAGAAAAGCTCGAAAAATTCATGTCCGGGAAACCTGTGGCAGAACAAGAAATTGGTTTTGCATTATTGCAGGAAGTTGTGGCTTACGCCGAAACCTCTATGTCACGCAGGAAATTCTTATTGCACTATTTTGGTGAAGAATTTGACAGCGAAACCGGTGAAGGTGCTGATATGGATGACAATGTTCGTAATCCTAAAACCAAAGTCGAAGCGAAAGATCAGGCTGTTAAATTGCTGGAAATTGTTCGCGATACCAAGCATATTTATAAGTCAAAAGAAATTGTGTTTACTTTAATAGGTCGTGTAAACGCTGTGATTAAAGCCCATAAAACAGACACGCAATCCTTTTTTGGTTCAGGTTCAGATCATGACGAGAAATACTGGATGGCATTATTGCGACAAGTTCTCGTAGCAGGTTATTTGTCTAAAGATATTGAGACTTATGGTGTGGTGAAAATCACTAAAGAAGGTTTGGATTTTATCAAGAAACCGGTTTCGTTTATGATGTCTGAAGATCATGAGTATAATGAATCTGAAGATGAAGCAATCGTAACGGCATCAAAATCTTCAGGAACTGCAGACGAAGTTTTAATGGGAATGTTGCGCGAGCTGCGTAAAAAAGTAGCCAAAAAACTTGGGGTTCCTCCGTTTGTTGTTTTTCAGGATCCTTCTCTTGAAGATATGGCTTTAAAATATCCTATTACCTTACCTGAATTGTATAATATTCATGGCGTTGGAGAAGGAAAAGCCAAGAAGTATGGTAATGAGTTTATTACTTTGATTAACCGTTATGTAGACGATAATGATATTATTCGTCCTGATGATTTAGTCGTGAAATCTACCGGAGTTAATTCCGTAAATAAATTATACATCATCCAGAATATAGACAGAAAATTGCCATTGAGTGATATTGCATCTGCAAAAGGACTTTCGATGGATGCTTTGATCAAAGAGATGGAGCAGATTGTGTATGCCGGAACGAAACTGAACATCAAATATTGGGTAGATGATATGCTTGATGAAGATCAGCAGGAAGAAATACACGATTATTTCATGGAATCAGAATCGGATAAAATCGAAGACGCTCTTAAAGAATTCGATGGCGATTATGATATTGATGAGTTACGACTAATGCGGATTAAGTTTATTAGTGAAGTAGCGAATTAGTTATAAGTTAAATGTGAGATGTAAAAAGTATCGATACGATCATCTCACATTTTACATTTTACTCAGTATAAACTTCCCCACGATGTGGCTTCAAGGCATCACGTACCTGAATCATATTTTCGTCAGTTACAACCATAAAAGCGGTGGCATGCATATCGTTTATGATTTTAAAACCCGTAATATTCAGCGGAAGTTTTTCGATCACAATATATTCTTTCAAATGAATTTCATGATGCTCAGCTGTTTTTGCGGCAGCCGGACCGCGAAAATCCCAAATTAGTTTTATTTTTCTAGACATTTTTTTTAAAGGTGCAAAGGTTCAGAGTAGCAAAGATACAAAGTCTTTCCTGGTAAGATTAATAACTTACTGTAGAATTGAGGGTAAATTTTGTTTAATATACAGACAAATTTTTTATTTTCTTTGCAACTCTGCGACTTTGCACGATAAAAAAATAAAGCTTTGCTAACTTTGCTTATATCTTTGTAAATCTGCGTGCAAATTTTACAGTTGAGGTATATTTCATTTCAAAATGTTATTTTTGCATGTTCTTTTCATAAATAGAAAAGCTAATTGAATAAATAAAACAAAATGCCAAGAGAACTTTTACTTCAGGTAACTCCGGAAATAGCGGCAAACGAATTGCTGCTAAAAGACTATTTGTCTAAACAAATAAAGGTTTCTCCAAAGGAAATTCAACATATTTCTATTTTAAAACGATCTATTGATGCGCGTCAAAAAGCGATAAAAATCAATGTGAAAGTAATCATCTATTTACAAGGAGAGCCCTTTCAGCAAACTAAAATAGAGCTACCTATATATAAGGACGTTTCTTCGGCTCAGGAAGTGATTGTGGTTGGAGCTGGTCCGGCGGGACTTTTTGCCGCTTTGCAATTAATCGAATTAGGTTTAAAGCCAATTGTAATCGAACGCGGAAAAGATGTTCGGGGTCGCCGACGTGATTTAAAAGCAATAAATGTTGATCATTTGGTCAACGAAGATTCTAATTATTGTTTTGGAGAAGGCGGTGCAGGAACTTACTCTGACGGAAAATTATATACACGTTCTAAAAAACGTGGCGATGTAACGAGAATATTAGAGCTTTTAGTGGCTTTTGGTGCTTCTGAGGATATATTGGTAGAAGCGCATCCGCATATCGGAACCAATAAATTGCCGAAAATTATCGAAGATATACGAAATAAAATCATCGAGTTTGGCGGACAGGTTTTGTTTGATACACGAGTAACGGATATTCTGGTAAAGAATAATGAAGTCGAAGGAATCGTTACTCAAAATGGAGACAAGATTCTTTCGAACAAACTAATATTAGCGACAGGGCATTCAGCGCGTGATATCTTTGAATTATTAGATAAAAAGAAAATTTTTATCGAAGCGAAACCTTTTGCATTGGGAGTTCGTGCAGAACATTCGCAGGAATTAATTGATAGCATTCAATACAGCTGTGATTATCGTGGCGAGCATTTGCCTCCCGCACCGTATTCGATTGTAAAACAGGTTAACGGCCGCGGAATGTACTCGTTTTGTATGTGTCCGGGAGGTGTAATTGCGCCTTGCGCAACAAGTCCGGGCGAAGTAGTTACAAACGGCTGGTCGCCATCTAAGCGTGATCAGGTTACGGCAAATTCAGGAATTGTTATAGAATTGAAACTGGAAGATTTTAAACCTTTTGCAAAATTTGGTGCTTTGGCCGGAATGGAATTTCAAAAAAGTATCGAACAAAAAGCATGGCATCTGGCTGGGGAAACTCAAAGAGTTCCGGCACAGCGAATGATCGATTTTACTCAAAATAAAGTTTCAGCAGATATTCCGAAAACATCTTATGTACCGGGAACAACTTCGGTAGAAATGGGGCAGGTTTTTCCGGGATTTTTATCACAGATTTTACGCGAAGGATTTAAAGAATTCGGAAAATCTATGCGTGGTTATCTGACCAATGAAGCTATTTTGCATGCGCCGGAAAGCAGAACTTCGTCTCCGGTTCGTATTCCAAGAGATCCAATTACGTATGAGCATTTGCAAATAAAAGGTTTGTATCCGTGTGGAGAAGGAGCCGGCTATGCGGGCGGAATTATATCGGCTGCAATCGACGGTGAAAAATGTGCCTTGATGATTGCTGAAACTTTAAAATAATATATTTTGATGAAAGACTTTTTTTTGAATTTGTTTGGTAGAAATAATGATCCAAAATCGATCGTTTCGTTTGATGTTATGGATGTTATTTATTCAGAGTTGTATAACGGGAATAATAATTTTGAATTTAAAATGAAAGGAGTTCATGATACGGTTTCTGTAAGTCTGTATTCGTTTCCAAGTTCTTTTGATCATGACGAAGGAAGAGCTGAGATTAAGAAAAACGGTTTCAAAAATGCTTACGAAGTTTTAAACGAAATCTATAAAAAGATTAATATAGGGCCTGTTTCTGAGGAACAAATGCTTCAGGAATTAGAGTATGACTATATTCATATTCAGTTTTATACAGAGCCAACTGCGGAAGCGAAAAAGTATCTGAAGCATATTCTGCATAATTTTGTCATCTTCTTTTGTTGTACGAATAGTTTGGAAACAAACGATTTCAAAATGCTTTATAACAATAGTTATTTTCTTGATTATACAAAAGGAATATTAGATGCGGAAGCTATTGATATAAAGGAGCCAAAAAATGATGCTCAAAAATTAGGTTTCAAAGAGTTTGAAAGGATTTTGCAGGGAATTTGCCAGCATCTGAATATCGAATTACCGGAAAGTATTGAGCTTCCTTCACAGGAAAATTTATTGCCCGAAGAGGTTGAGGTTACGCAGGAGACTTTTGAAGAATTTATAAAATTGGTTTCAAGGGGAGATGTAGACGAAAAATTAGTTCAGAGGCAATCAAAGAAACTTTTAAAGAATTTTAAAAAAGGGCATACGGAATATCACGAAATTGTTCAGGGGCAATGGGATTTCTTCGAAAGTATTGATGCCTGGAACAGCGACTGGAAATTTGACCCTGAAGATGCGGAATATTTCATTTCGGAAATGATAGGCGAAGATCTTAATTTCGATTATCCGGAAGAAACCTACAGTCATGATTTGTTTCCTTACATTCAGTCAGCATTAGAGCAACGAGGATTAGAATTGATGAGTTATGATACTCACGGTGATAACTATTTGTTTTTTGTGGCGAATAAAAATGATGTTCCCAGAATTTTACAATTGTCTGAATTGACAAAAATTGAGGTAGATAGTTTGTGATTAATTGCCATGACCCGAGCGATAGCAAATAGGCGAAGCAATTTACTAATTAATTTTCACGCAGATTTTGCAGATTATAAGATTGGTTGAAAATTTAGTTTTAAATCTGCGGATATCAGCTTGAATCTGCAAAATCTGCGTGAAAATGCATTGCAAATAATTCGTGAATTTGTGGCGAAAAAAAATATTTAGTTCTGTTAAGGAATCAAAATTATTTTTCCGGTACTTTTTCGGCTTTCCAGATAATCATGCGCCAGTTTTCCTTCTGATAATTTGAAAGAAGTAGGTTCAGAAAGTTTGATTTTTCCTTCGATAATCCAGTCAAATAATTGACTGGCTCTTTTGATTCTTTCTTCTTTAGAAACTAAGTAGCTCCACAAGTCGCCACCTGTTAAGGTTTTAGAAGTATCCATTAACATTCTGGGATCTACAGGTTCAGGATTTCCGCCGGCCATTCCAAAGAAAACGACTTGTCCGCATTCTTTGGTCACTTCAAAACTATCCATTAAAGTACTTCCGATGCTGTCGTAAACAACATCGACACCTTTTTTAATCACTTTAAAAATAGCTGATTTCCAATCTTCATTGTATAGGAAAACATGATCAGCTCCTTGTTCAATGGCAACTTTGGCCTTGTCAGAAGATGAGGTCAGGCCAATAACATTAGCGCCTAGTGACTTACTGATTTGAGTCAGCAATTGCCCGACTCCACCAGCAACGGCATGAATCAATATTGTTTCGCCTTTTGTGGTTTTGTGACTGTCTGTTGCTAAATAATGTGCTGTCAGGCCTTGCAATAAAATGGAAGCGGCAGTTTCGAAAGAAATGGCTTCCGGCAAAGGAAGAACATGGTTTGTATTTACGGCTACTAATTCTGCATTTGCAAAAGGAACATCGGCGAAAGCCACGCGATCTCCAATTTTATATTCCGGATGATTGTTTGCATTCACAATAATTCCGGCACCTTCATAGCCCGCAATAAAAGGCGGATTCCCTTTTAAATGATAATTTCCTTTGCGTCGGTAAACATCAGCAAAATTTAATCCGATGGCTTTCATTTCGACTAAAATCTCATCGCTTTTTAATTCAGGATTCGGAATTTCGATATATTCTAAAACATCTGAATTCCCGAAAGAAGAGAAGGTAAGTGCTTTCATTTATAGTGTGTTTAGAGATGCAAAGTACGGTAAAAATCATTCTTATTGCCACAGATTAAATGGATTAAAATGATTTTTAACACTTGGTTCAATTTGATTGTAATCTGTGAAAATCTTCTAATCTGTGGGAAAAAAACATAAAAAAACCGTTCATTTTCATGAACGGCAACTATTATTAACCAATATAAAAGTCTGTTATTTCTTTTTTAGTTTGTCTTTGAAGACTTTTTCGAATTTCTCGATTTTCGGCTGGATTACCATTTTGCAATACGGCTGGTTTTTATTGTTCGCATAATAATTCTGGTGATAATCTTCGGCTTTATAAAATGCTTTAAAAGGTTCTGTTTTTGTCACAATAGGGCTGTTGTATACTTTTGCTTTGTTTAGTTCGGCTATAATACTTTCGGCCGCTTTTTTTTGTTCGGCATTTTTATAGAAAATCACAGAGCGATATTGAGTTCCAACATCTGCGCCTTGTCGGTTTAGCGTTGTAGGATCGTGAACGGTAAAGAAAACCTTGAAGATTTCATTAATATCCGTCACGTTTTTATCAAAAGTAATCTGAACTACTTCGGCGTGTCCGGTTGTTCCTGTGCAAACTTCCTCATAAGTTGGGTTGGCGGCTTTACCTCCGGAGAAACCGGAAACGACAGATTTTACGCCGTCCAGATTTTCATAAACAGCTTCAACGCACCAGTAACAGCCTCCGCCAAGCGTGATGGTTTCCAGATTTGAGGCAGTTTTTGGTTTGTTACTTTGCGAGAATCCGTTTAGGGATAATGCGAAAATGGCAATTAGAAATATATTTTTCATCGTTGTTTTATTTAGAATCAGGTATAAAGTCTAGTGCAATCGAATTCATGCAATATCGTTTTCCGGTTGGCTCAGGTCCGTCATCAAATAAATGGCCTAAATGTCCTCCGCAGCGACCGCATAAAGCTTCGGTTCTTTCCATGCCAAGAGAGTTGTCATTTTTGTAAACCACACTTTTTTTATTGTCCTGCTCAAAAAAGCTGGGCCACCCGCAGCTGCTGGCGAATTTGGCACCGGAACGGAAAAGTAAGTTGCCGCAAGAAGCGCAATAGTAAGTTCCTTTTTCGTCTGTATTCCAGTATTTTCCCGTAAATGGTCTTTCGGTATCTGCATTTCGCATTACGTCATAAACATCTTCTGGTAATACTTTTTTCCACTCAGCATTCGTAACATTGAGTTTTGTCGTATCGGTATTCGAATAATAAGGATTTCCTGGTTTGTTGATTTTGTTTTCCATAACCACTGATTTTGTATTTTGTTTTTTCGCGCTTTGTCCACATGCCTGCAAAATAAAGAGCGGAATTAAAAAGCAAAGACTGAAGATTTGAGTTTTCGTTTTCATTTTTTTTGAGTGCTTTAATTCTGTTTTTCAAAGATACGACGAGATTTCGCCTTGAAATGTCGTCTGCTTTACAATTCAGATTTTTTTAAGTATGTTTTAACTTTTAATATGTACGTAAAATAGATAGTTTTAGTTTTAAGTCTTGTTATTAAAGGATTTTAGGGTTTAAAATAATTGTATTTTGTTGTAAGTCAGTTTTTTGCAAAGTATCAGGCTCGTTAAACTTTTCACAATCTCCGTCAGGATTTTCAAGCCATTTCTTTTTTCGTATTTTTGTTTGATCAATAAGCCCTATGATAGAAGAAAACGTAATATTAGTAAATCAAAACGATGAGCAAATTGGCTTAATGCCAAAATTAGAAGCACATGAAAAAGCTGTTTTGCATCGCGCTTTTTCAGTTTTTATTTTAAATGATAAAAACGAGATTATGCTGCAGCAACGCGCTCATCAAAAATACCATTCGCCTTTACTCTGGACCAATACATGCTGTAGTCATCAGCGTGAGGGAGAGACAAATGTCGAAGCCGGAAGCAGAAGATTGTTTGAAGAAATGGGTTTTAAAGCCGAATTAAAGGAGCTTTTTCATTTTATTTATAAAGCACCTTTTGATAATGGTTTAACAGAGCATGAACTCGATCATGTTATGATTGGATATTATAATGATGATCCGGCCATAAACCCTGAAGAAGTAGAAGATTGGAAATGGATGAAGATCGAAGATGTAAAAGCTGATATTGAGAAACATCCTGAAATTTATACCGTGTGGTTTAAAATAATATTTGATGAATTCGATCATTATTTAGAAGATCATAAGCTTTAACCAGACTAACCAGCTACCCAAATGAAAGTAACCATATCAAGAAAAGCGCATTTTAATGCTGCACATCGATTGCACAGAAAAGATTGGACATCTGAAAAAAACAATGCTGTTTTTGGAAAATGTAATAATCCCAATTTTCATGGTCATAATTATGGTTTAACAGTAAGTGTTACAGGAAAAATTGACCCGGAAACTGGTTTTGTTGTAGATGTGAAAGTATTGGCGGATATTATACACGAAGAAGTGGAAATTCCGTTTGATCACAAAAATTTGAATCTGGATGTTCCGGAATTTCAAGATTTGAATCCAACAGCTGAAAACATTGCTGTTGTGATATGGAATAAAATTAGAAAAAGAATTCAACCTGATTTTGACTTAGAAATCGTTTTGAATGAAACGGACCGTAATTTTGTAACTTATAAAGGAGAATAATAAATGTCACTAAAAATAGGAGATATAGTTCCGAATTTTACTGCAAAGGATAGTCATGGAGAAGTTTTTGAAAGCCAAAGTGTTTTGGGGCGAAAACCTCTTGTGATTTATTTTTACCCAAAAGATAATACGCCGGGATGTACTACTGAAGCTTGTAGTTTCAGAGACCAGTACGAAGATTTTGCAGCTTTAGGTGCAGAAGTTATTGGTATAAGCAGCGATAGTGTAAAATCACATCAAAAATTTGCCAACAAACATCAATTGCCTTTTATACTCTTGTCTGATGAAGACAAAAAATTACGACACATTTTTGGTGTCCGCGATACTTTATTTGGTCTTTTGCCTGGAAGAGTGACGTATGTAATTGACAAAAATGGTGTTGTTATTTTGATTTTTGATAGTATGAATGCCGGAAAACATATTCCGAAAGCACTTGAAACAGTCAAAGAATTAGTATTGTAGAAATAGAAAATAGTATCAAATTGATATTAAAATAATAAAGACATTATCCTTAAAAAGATGAACCCAAAATCATACCCGTTACAATTTGAACCCATTTTGAAAGACAGAATCTGGGGCGGAGAAAAACTAAAGACAATCCTGAATAAACCAATCACTTCTAAGATAACTGGCGAAAGCTGGGAATTGTCTACCGTAGAAGGTGATGTAAGTGTTGTTTCGAACGGAATCCTGAAAGGTAAATCGTTGATGGAACTGATCGATAAAATGCCAAATGAAATTTTGGGAACAAAAGTTTACAGTCGTTTTGGAAAACAGTTTCCATTGCTTTTTAAATATTTAGATGCACGCGAAGATCTTTCGATACAAGTGCACCCAAATGATAAATTGGCTAAAGAACGTCACAATTCTTTTGGTAAAACCGAAATGTGGTATGTAATGCAAGCCAATGCTGATGCCAGAATCATTGTGGGTTTTAAGGAAAATTCAAGTAAAGAAGAGTACCTGAAACATTTGAATGATAAAACCCTGGTTTCGATTTTAGATGATGTAAAAGCAAAAGCGGGTGATGTTTTCTTTTTAGAAACAGGGACTGTTCACGCTATCGGAGCAGGATTGGTGGTAGCTGAAATTCAACAAACATCAGATATCACATATCGTTTGTATGATTTTGACAGAAAAGATGCTAACGGAAATACAAGAGAACTTCATGTAGATTTAGCGCTCGATGCTATCAATTATAATAAGGTAGATACACAAAAGAAATACGATACAAAAACGAATACTTCTAACGTAGTGGTTGACTGCCCTTATTTTACTACCAATTTTATTCCTTTAGAAGATAAAGTTGAGGTAGCTAAATCAGGTGAAACTTTTACGGTATATATGTGTATCGAGGGAAGTTTTGAAATTGAATTTGATGGTTTCAAACAATCGTACATAAAAGGAGATACCGTTTTAGTTCCGGCTGAGATAAATGCATTTATTTTGAGCGGAAAAGCTTCTATTTTAGAAATTTACATTTCATAGCGCTTAATAGAAAGATTATATGTATTTTTGCAGTCGCAAATTAAAATAAAAATAAAAATGGCAAACGTTAAAAATTTAAAGAAAGACATCAACTTCGTATTAGGAGATATTATTGAAGCAATTTACTTATTCGAAATGTCTACGTCAGGAAATCCTACTCCGGAAACGAATGCTTTGATCGATCAGGCTATTGCTGCATTTGATACTTTGATCACAAAAGTGAATGCTAAGAATGTTGAAAACAAAAAAGCACACTTCAAACAAATCAATGTTGAATTGGAAGAAACTGCTAATCAATTGATTGCTGAAATCAACGAATTGTAAGCAAAAAAAGTATAAAAAAAGTGCAAATTTATTTTGGTAAAACGAAAAACCGCTTTATATTTGCACCCGTAATGAGTCGCCAGCGTAGCTCAGTTGGCTAGAGCAGCTGATTTGTAATCAGCAGGTCGTGGGTTCGAGTCCCTCCGCCGGCTCAACATAAAGCCATCACTTATAGTGGTGGTTTTTTATTAAAATAAGCAGTAAATTTATTTTGGAAAATACAAAAATCCACTTTATATTTGCACCCGTAATGAGTCGCCAGCGTAGCTCAGTTGGCTAGAGCAGCTGATTTGTAATCAGCAGGTCGTGGGTTCGAGTCCCTCCGCCGGCTCAACGGAAAACCATCACTTTTTAGTGGTGGTTTTTTTTTTTGGAATAAATTGAAATTGTTTTGGGATCAAACGCAAAGCTTGGGGATTAGGGATCAACACGAAAATCTGTGGAGCAGCAAAAATTAAGCATAAATATTGGTTAGTCTAAAGAGGAAGAATTCTACATTTCTAACACCTCTGAATTTGGATCTAAAAGCTTTTATTTTAGCATTGAAAGATTCTGCAGACGCATTAGTACTTCTGTTGTCAAAATAATTCAATATCGTTTGATAGTGATTTATAATTGTTCGGGATATTGTACCAAAAGATTTAAATCCAGATTGATTTACTTTTTCGTGCCATTTGGCTAGTTTGGCAAAGCCTATGATTTTATCTTTTGTATTCTCGAAGATTCCGCGAAGCTCTTGAGTTAGACTGTATCCTTTTTGAATATCAGGATACAATTCAAATAATAACCTAGCACGTTCTAATTGGTTTTTAGTCCATTTCGACTTGGTTTTATATAAGAAGTATCGACTTCTGGCTAATAACTGTTTAAGGGTGTCACCGTTAGAGAGTATTTTAGGTTCAAAATTCACATTTGACTTCCTGGCTCTTTCTGTTGTTTCATTTTCCAGATCTATGGCTTGCCATCGGTATTTTATTCTGATTTCCTGTAGTGCTTCTATCGCTAACTTTTGAACATGAAAGCGATCTGTGACGCGGATTGCATTAGGAAAGCATTTCTTTGCAATTAATCCCATATTGCCAGCCATATCCAAAGTAATTTCTTTAACTAGATTTCGTTCTTTAAGCGGGATTTTTTCAATAACCGCAATAACTGCTTCTGCTTTAGTTCCTGCAACCATTGCTACTATAGTTCCTTTTCTGCCTTTTCCAGATTTGTTGGTTAAAATAGTATAGAGCTCACCATTAGAAAGAGAAGTTTCGTCTATTGATAAGCGTTTTCCAATATTTTTGGGGAAAAGAAGCCATTTTTTTGCATGCGAGATTTGATCCCAAACTTTAAAATCACTTAAGAAATCTTTATATTGGCATTGCAAATTCCTACCAGAAACTCCGTAAAAAGAAGCAATGGTAGTACAATCACTTGGACTGGAATCTATTGATCTCTTTTAAAAAAGACGCAAACTCCTGAGTTACACGAGTTCCGTCTGCTACTAAATTCCAATTTCTAAAAACTATTTTTCCGGTATCTTCATTAAGCCATCTTCTTCTAGTGATATGCAGATATACCTGATGTCCACGGATAGGAAAATCCTGAACCGTTATCTCTTCAAAGAATCCTTTTGAACTTAATTTAGATTCTCTGTGTTCTTTTGGTATCGAATTAATTTCTTTTAGATAAAGATGAAGTGTTTCATCTTCCTTTTTATAAGTCGTAAGTTCAAAATAATCTACTACTATCTCAGGTAGTAATAGCTTTAGGATATCGATAAAAGAATCTTGCATTGGGAAATAATTTGGAAATGCAAATATCTAGGTTTTAATATTTCCCCACAACAATATGTCTTGATCCGGGATTAGCCAAAAATATTAGATAATCTGAATAAGAAGAAATTAAAGTTATGCGTATTGGGTTAGTATTAAAATTTTTAAAACGTGATTTCTTCACAGTTTATACCAATGTGCTAATTTAATAGAGGTAATATGTTTGTTATTATCGGTGTTATAAATTCCTCCGAAGTTGTTAATTTAAATTATGAGTTATTTTTATATAAGGATATAATCTAGGTATTATTTTTGTTCTTTTTTTTTTTTTTTTGACCTTTTTTTTGAGAGATTTATCTGGTAATGCAGATGGTGTCGCTCTTAATTAATTATCGTCAAGTATTTAACTTTTTCTTTGTCTTCTTTTTTGTTAGATTTTAAAAATTCATATTCTTCATCTGTTAATGGAGTCTTCGATATTTCTTTTAATCTTTTTACTACTTCTTTGTTGTTTTCTGTTTTATGCTTTCGAGACGGTATTTCTAGTAATTGTAATCTAATCCTTACCATGTCGTTAGGTAAAATACTGGTTGGTAATAATTCTTGATAAGAGCCTATATTTAGAGCTTTTGCTATTCTTGCAAGTAATCTGATGTTATATTTTGCATTGACTTTTAAATTTTCAATCCTGCCGATGTATCCTTCGGATAAGCCCAATCGCTGTGCTAATTCTACTTGGTCAATACTTGGGTTGGCTTTAAGTCTAACTTCTCGTATCTTTTCAATTATGTAAAAATCTAGTTCTGATATTATTATCTCTATAATCATATTGCTAATTAATTAAGTAGCAATGAAGCGAATACATTAATTAATATCACATACCTATGAGTATGTTATATTAATTTTCGTATATTTGTTTTAAATTCATTTATGAATTGTAATTTTGCGATACTTCATATAAAATATTTGAAGCGTTCGCTTTGAATCTCGCATCAGAAAACTAGTAATTTTAAACGCGCGGGATGATAAGTGTAATTGCTCACGCCTTAAGGGGTGTGGGCTCACTTATTCGCGCGTACGGTATACTAGTACCTCTGATGCAATAAGTTGAGTTCCGCGCCTCTTTTTTTTTGGCTCAAATTTAAAATCTTACTCCACTTTTATTCATAGCAAACTTCTGTAGTATTTGATAGTTTTAAAGTAATAGTTAATTTAATCACTTAACCTTTCGTATGCCTATGGAATAAAAAAAGGAATAATATCTTCTCAAGTCCTGTACCGTTTTATTTGTTATTTTGAATTAGTCTTATTTCAGTACAGGCTATTACAAACAGAAAGCCCTCTAATCCGTGATCAAACAAGTTTAGAGGGCTGAATTAATAAAAACTTTCGTTTCAAATTAACTAATCCCAAAATTATGAAAATTTTTTCATTGAGCAAAGGGTTGGTGCTACTTTGGTATCCGTTTATTTTCGGGTTTTATCTCTTTTGCACGCCAACCCTAGCAAGGAATACCTTGCAATTCTCTTCTGTACAACAGCAACAACAAATTCGGGTCACGGGTATAGTGACTGATGGTGTAGTCCCCCTTTCAGGGGTGATTATTTCTATAAAAAACCAAAGAAATACTGTCGTGACAGATTTTGACGGTAAATATAATATAACGGTATCATTTTCTGATATTCTAATTTTTACTTACATCGGTTACAAAACCATAGAGATTCCAGTTGCTCGACATTTAACAATTAATGTTCAGATGCAGGAAGATGCGACGGCACTTCAGGAAGTCAAAATCAATGCAGGCTATTATTCTGTAAAAGAAAGTCAGCGTACAGGAAGTATTTCAAAAATAAGTTCAAAGGATATTGAAAAACAACCTGTTACAAATGTACTTGCTGCTATGCAGGGAAGAATGGCAGGGGTGAGTATAACTCAAAATACAGGTGTATCTGGAGGTAATTTTGATATTCAGATAAGAGGGCAAAACAGTTTGCGTTCTAATGGAAACAGACCTCTTTATATTATTGATGGTGTTCCATATTCTTCGGATTCCGGAGGTTCTGATCTCACAGGGATTGTACTTCAAGGATCAACGAGTCCATTAAATAGTATTAATCCAGGTGATATTGAAGGCATAGAAGTTCTCAAAGATGCTGATGCGACGGCTATATATGGTTCTCGAGGAGCTAATGGTGTTGTACTTATAACAACCAAAAAGGGTAAAGCAGGAAAAACACAATTCACAGCAAATGTATCTGGAGGACTAGCAAAAGTAACCCGGCTCATGGATTTGATGAATACAGAGCATTACCTGCAAATGCGAAGACAAGCATTTGTAAATGATGGTATAGCATATGGTCCAACAGATTATGATGTAAACGGTACATGGGATCAAAATCGTTATACCAACTGGCAGAAAGTGCTTATAGGTGGCACTTCAGAGATTAACGATGTACAGGCATCGTTATCAGGAGGTTCTTCCGGTACACAATTTCTCTTAAATGGTAATTTCCATAAAGAAACAACTGTATTTCCCGGAGATTACAATTACAGAAAAGGTAATTTGCTTGCAAATATGAACCATGAATCCGAGAACAAAAAATTCCAAGTCAATTTTTCTATGGGATATACCGCGCAACAGAATAATCAACCGGGAATGGATATTACCCAACAAGGAATTCTTTTAGCACCTAATGCTCCGGCCTTATATGATCAGAAAGGTAATCTAAACTGGGAAAACAGTACATGGAATAATCCCATTAGTAGTTTGGAAGGGGAGTACATTTCGAGAACTAACGATCTTTTTGCTAATGGCTTGTTATCCTATAAAATCACTCCTGGTTTAATAACCAAAACAAGTTTTGGCTTTACTGATACTCGTTTTAATGACAGTCGTACACAGCCCTCTACAATATATGACCCTGCTTACGAAGTCGGAAGCGAATTTTCATCGATATATGTCAATAATACCACAAGAAAATCCTGGATTATAGAACCTCAATTATCATGGTCTAAAAAAATAGGAAAAGGAAAAGCGGAAATTCTAATAGGCTCGACTTTCCAACAGCAAAACGCTACTCAACTCGTACAAGAAGCTAATGGATTCAGTAGCAACAGCTTGATTTATAATCTTTCTTCCGCTTTTAATGTCTTTGATTTGGTGCATAGTGAATCGGTTTATAGATATCAAGCCTTTTTTGGAAGAGTCAATTTTTCATGGAATGAACGTTACATTTTAAATTTTACAGGACGCAGGGATGGTTCAAGCAGATTCGGTCCAGGTAGGCAATTTGCCACCTTTGGTGCCATAGGTACTGCATGGCTGTTTTCAAATGAAAAGTTTATAAAAGAAAATTTTGATTTTCTAAGCTTTGGAAAATTTAGAGCGAGTTATGGCACGACTGGAAATGACCAGATTGGGGACTATCAATTTTTAAACACTTATGAGGCTACAGGAAATAATTATGGAGGTGTTATCGGTCTGGAACCAATACGATTGTTTAATCCCAATTTTGGATGGGAAATCAATAAAAAATTGGAGTTGGCAATCGAAACGGGATTTTTTAAAGACCGTATTTTTATAACGGTGGGATGGTACAGTAATAGATCTTCAAATCAATTGGTTGGCATTCCGCTTCCGGCAACAACCGGATTTAATTCCATCCAGGCAAACTTAGAAGCTACCGTTGAGAATAGGGGAATTGAACTTACTCTTAGAACAGTCAATTTTCAAAGACAATCCTTCAATTGGACAAGTAATTTTAATTTGACTATTGCTCGCAATAAATTACTCTCTTTTCCAGATCTTGAAGGATCAACTTATCAAAATCAGTTTGTAATTGGGGAGCCACTAAATATTAAAAAAGTATATCATTATACTGGAATCAATGCACAAACAGGTGTTTACCAGTTTGAAGATTACAATGCTGACGGTTTAATTACAGCCGTTGAAGATAAACAGGTAATACGTGATCTGAATCCGAAATATTTCGGAGGTCTTCAAAATACAATTACCTACAAAAAATGGCAGTTGGATTTTCTATTTCAATTTGTCAAGCAGCTAAACTATAGCGGATCATATGGTACAGGCCTACCTGGCACTATGACCAATCAACCGGTAACGGTGACGGACCACTGGCAAAATCCTGGAGATATTGCTAGCCATCAAAAGTATTCAACTGGAGTTAATAGCCAGGCAGTTGATGCATTTTATAAATATTATGCCAGTGATGCTATGATAACAGATGCCTCTTATGTTCGACTTAAGAATTTGTCTTTATCGTATACCATCTCTGAGCAGGTGCTTAAAGGAGTAAAATGTAGACTGGTATTTCAGGGACAAAATCTCTTTACGTTTACTTCCTTTAAAGGTGCTGACCCAGAGTCCAGATTTACTACAGCCCTTCCTCCATTGAAAGTTTTTACAACAGGGCTTCAGTTTACTTTTTAATCCTTTAATTCAAATATTATGGAAAAGAAATCAATTTTTCTATTTATCCAAGAGCGTGTAATAGAGATCTCATTTAATAACTTTCTTGTTGTATTGCTTATATCAGGTATGATTCTTACACAGGGCTGTGACAACTTTGTTGAAGTGGATCTTCCGTCATCCCAGCTCACCCAGAGTGGAGTTTTTGAAGACAAGGCTACTGCCAATGCTGCTATGGTGAGTATTTATGCCAAAATGCGAGATAGTGGTATCTTAAGTGGAAATCTTTCAGGGCTGTCCAATCAGATGGGAAATTATAGCGATGAACTAGTTTATTACGGCGATATTTCCGGTACCACTCGAGATTTCTACAACAATGCAATCCTGCCTTCCAATACAGAGGTTTTTAACTCATGGAGTAGCAGTTACAATCAGATTTATGCGGCAAATGCTATTATTGAAGCAGTAAGTGCTTCGAGTGCTCTGGGACTTAAAGATAAAAACCAATTAACAGCAGAGGCATTATTTGTCAGGTCCCTACTGCATTTTTATCTTTTGAATCTGTACGGAGATATACCTTATATAACCACAACCGAATATCAGAAAAATAGAGCAGCAAAAAAGATGCCCTGTGCCGAGTTGTATTCCTATATTATAAAAGATCTCGAATTGGCAGTAACACTATTGCCTGAAGAGTATGTTTCCAGTGATCGTATACGTCCCAATAAATCCGTAGCGATGGCTTTGTTGGCTAGAGCATATCTGTACAACAGACAGTGGGCAGAAGCAGCCAATGCCGCATCTTACCTATTAAACAATACCCAGACATACACTTGGCAAACTAATTTGAGCGACATGTTTTTGAAAGAAAGCACCACTACAATCTGGCAATTTAAGCCTCGTGTTGATGGACAAAACACGCAGGAAGGTGAAACGTTTATATTTACAGCAGGACCGCCGTCACTTGTGGCTCTAAGTACAAACCTTATAAACGCGTTTGAACCGGGTGATCAGCGCAAAGAATATTGGATAGCAAAAGTTACTACGGGTACTGATACTTGGTATCATGCCAATAAATACAAACAAAGATCAAATACTTCTGGTTCATTAGAATATTCTATAGTATTTCGTTTGGCAGAACAATATCTGATTCGAAGTGAAGCCCGCGCTGAGCAAGGAGATCTAGCAGGGGCAAAAGAAGATTTGGATAAAATCAGACATACGGCAGGTCTTGCAGGAACCACGGCTCTGAGTCAGTCCCAGATGCTTAAGGCTATACTTCAAGAAAGAAGAGTGGAATTCTTTACAGAATATGGACATCGTTTTTTTGATTTAAAAAGAGCAAATCATTTAGATGAATCGCTATCGCCATTAAAGACAGGGTGGGATACAACAGATAAGTTATTGCCGCTACCCGAGTCAGAGTTAATCCTTAATCCAAATTTAAAACCTCAAAATCCTGGTTATTAAAATAAGACTCTATTTTATGAAATACAATATAGATAAATTATTCCGAAGAATACCACTGATTGTCAGATGTACAATATTGGTCACTCTTTTGACACCGTCTTTTGGGTTTGCACAAGGTAATGCTAAAAAACAGATTACAAAAGAGGACTATTCTTTATGGAGTAATCTTAGAGTGGGCAAACTTAGCCAAAGTGCAAAATGGGTAAGTTTTTCTCTTTTTTATGAAAGTGGCGAAGATACCCTATTTGTTAAAAATAGTACTGCAACCAAAACCTATAGTTTTCCTGGAGCAAGTAAAGGAGAGTTTATCGCTGATAATTGGTTTTCTGCGATGAGCTCTAAAGGGGAACTTGTAATTGTTGATTTGTTAACTTCAAAGCGAGAGATTAACGCAGAGGTAATCCGATATGATTTAAGAGTTGGAACAAAAGACATCATCCTTTTAAAAAAGAGGGCAGATGGCAAAAAAGATCTGGAACTAAAAAATGTAGTCACTAAGAAATCCCTGCTCTTAAAAGATATTGAAAACTATTGGTATAACTCAGGCAGAGATGCTGTGATCTATACGACAAAATCTGAAAACAATACAGCAATCGGGCTTTTTAATTTGCGTGATAATACCACTACTATAATAAACAATAATCCTAACGCTTTTCAATATTCAGATATAGTTTGGCAAAAAGGCGGAAAGTCTATAGCTTTTTTACTACACCCTTTGGAAGGTAGTAAAAAAACATACCGTACTTGCGTTGGGTACTATAGGTTAGCAGAGGATAAGTTTTATAGTTTTAATCCGTCTGCGCAGGATCATTTTCCTGAAGATATGGAAATAATCACATCTTCTTTTGCCTATCTCAGCATTTCGGAGGATGGCAAAAGAATATTTTTTGGACTAGAGAAAGCTGTAATTCCAGTGGATCTCTCACAGGTGCAGACTTGGAGTACAAAGGATAAATATCTTTATACTGCTAAAGTACAGATTGATGGTTGGGACAGAGCAGCAAAAGTAGCAGTGTGGTGGCCTGAGCGGAATAGTTTTAAGCGTATTACAGATAATGAATTTCCGAAATTGATGTTAAGCGCTGACCAAAAATATGCTTTTCTTTACAATCCTGAGCAATATGAACCGCAGGAAAACCGTGAAGCTCCTCTTGATATTTATATTTTGGATCTGGAAACAGGTACCCGCAAACTTTTGTTGCAGAATCAGTTGGGTAAGGAAGCGGCAATATCTATTTCTGTATATGAAAAATACATTGTTTATTTTAAAGACAGAGATTGGTGGGCTTATGATATAGTAAGTGGGCAGCACAAAAATCTTACTAAAGAGTTGGGGGTTTTCTTTTCAGATAACGAGTCCGATAGGCCGGAACAGGCTAGTCCTTTTGGTAATCCGGGATGGATACAAGGTGATAAAACTCTTTTTGTTTACGATAAATATGATATCTGGAGTATCGCAATAGATGGAAGATGTGCACTTCGATTAACTAGTGGTCGTGAAGATAAAACCACTTACAGAATTGTTGCTCAATCAACCCAGCAGTCTTTCAAAATGAACTATGACGGAAGTTATAAAGGGGTATTTGAATCTAAAGACAGATTGCTGATCAAGGCCGAAGCCTTGGAATATACAGGCTATTGTTTTTGGGATAAAAAAGCTGGATTGCAGTCCTTGATAGACAAGATGATGTATACGAGTGAATTTATTGCATCAGCCAAGAATGATAGTTATGTTTATAAGGAAGAGAACTACAATTTATCGCCGAGATTGCTTATTAAAGAGAAATCAAATTCAAAAGCAAAAATGCTTTTTCAAAGCAATTCGCAACAGGCAAAATACTATTGGGGATGTTCTAAACTAATTTCTTATACCAATTCCAAAGGAAGTATTTTAAACGGTGTCTTGTTCTATCCTGCAAATTATCTTGCTGGTGCAAAATATCCAATGGTAGTGCAAGTCTACGAAAAGCAATCCAAAGAATTGTATCGCTTTGTAAATCCATCACAGAAAAACCCGACAGGATTTAATATTGCTAATTTTAATTCAAAAGGATACTTCGTTTTTTTGCCTGATATTGTTTATCAAGTTGGGGACCCGGGATCTTCAGCGGTAGATTGTGTTGTTTCAGCAACTAAGCACGTTATTGGCAGTGAATCGTCTATTGATAGTACCCGTATAGGTCTTATAGGTCACTCTTATGGTGGATATGAAACAGATTATATCATCACGCAAACCAATATGTTTAAAGCCGCAGTGGCAGGTGCTGCTATTACCGATTATGTAAGTGGTTATCTTTGGGCAACATGGGGATTTGAAAAACCTAATTTTTGGCAGTATGAATTTGGGCAGTTAAGGATCGGGAGATCTCTGTATGAAGATTTCGCGTCGTATTTGAGAAACTCGCCAATTTACCATGCCCATAAAGTGAACACACCGTTGTTGTCATGGACAGGCGAACAGGATAGTCAGGTGCATTATTATCAGAGTATTGAATTTTATCTGGCCCTAAGACGCCTTGGAAAAATACATACGATGCTGCTGTATCCAGGAGAAGGTCATGTGCTTATGGATAAAAAAAATCAAAAAGATCTGACCCGGCGAATTGAAGATTGGTTTGACTATTACTTAAAAGGGAATATAAAGCCTGAGTGGTTGTAAAACAATAGGATTTGATAAAAAAAACAATGCAGCTCCATTTGGAGCTGCATTGTCATTATACAAGCAATAGCCTTATGGTCTAAAAACCGGTACAACACATTGATTGGCCGAATTTTTACCAAATAACTGGGCGCCACCTGCTGTGAGTCCTACGGTACAAACAAATCCGTTACTGTCTGTAGAACACATATCACGCTGCTCACAAGATGTTCCTTGTGGGTTCAGTTTGATGTACCCTTGAATTGGTGTAGCTGCTTTAGAACGCACATTCATGGCATGGGTGGTAAAAGCACTAGCTATTGCAAGAGCAAATACGGCAACAGGTAGAACCTGTTTTGAAAATTTTGTTTTCATGATTTATAATTTAATATGTTAGCGACCTACTCTTTTACAGGTTTTCGGTCTTTTCCCTGACACTGCAGTATATTTTCATGATGAGATTTTATTTTTGACTTTTATTTTTATAGGCAGTCGTTAGCCTTTTATTTAATTTGTAATGGACCATATACTTTCCAATAAAACCGTAGAAATTATCATTGAGAACAAAAAAGTTCTTCAGTCTTTGGTTTTTGATATGATAGATATAAAAACTACCTTTATAAAAATTGGTATTAAGGTCGTAGATATCAATAATACTGGCATCCTTCCACATTTCAGCAGGTTCATATTTACCTAATAATGCTGAATTGACAAACAACAAATTTTTAAATACGCTACTTGTTTTATTGACTAGTAAAGGAGGAGCTGCCAATTTTATTTCCTGCCTGCTGGCAACTGTCGTCACTTTGATATGGGCTTTATTGACCGTATCTATTGTCTTACCGCGATAGCTCAGATTAAGATACTTATCAGTTACAATAAATTCATTGCGATACAGGTAAATGTAGATCAGCCTTTGAAGATCTTTGTCGTAATTGAGTGTTCCGTCGACATCGAAAATTCCATCTATTTGTTTCTGTAATAATTTTGCATTAAAAATTACCTGTGGTTTGTCTCCAAATTGAAGTGATCCCAGTATGCTTTCGCCTTTTGTATTGGAATTGGAACGAAATGCCAAGTTAATTGAATCCATGAGTTGATAATGAGAAAAAGTATTGCTTCCATTCCATTTTACAGATGCCTTCCAGTCTTTTATCAGACCTTTATAAATAACAGGAACTGAACCGTCGATAAGATAAAAATTGGGATATAAAACACGAACCTGAACAGATTGGAATGGAAAATCAATTCGATTTAGATGAACCTTAAAATCATCTCTTTTTTGCAAGGTGCTGTCAAATGCGGTGATTAGTAAAGGAGCTGTGTAATTGCCCAAGTATATCTTTTCTTTCGTGGCTCCAGCAAAATAATAGGAACTAAACTGAAGGTCAATTTCTCCTAGTTTTACAGCATTGCCAGGAAAACGACGTACAAAATTATTTCGATGCTCAATGATGTCTTCTGATAGTATAAAAAGAAATGCAACAATACCAATACTAAAAAAAACAGTTATTGATAAAGTACTGGCAAGAACAGCAGGCTTTGTGAGATGCGTTTTTGGCATCATACCGGCCAGTATCAGAATACCTGCTGCTGCCAGAATTATAAAAACTGAATTAAAAATTAAATGTTCCCTCCATCCCATTTTTTCCAAAATGCCTCCGCAGGAACACGGAATAAAAGAACTGTAGTTTAGAATAATATAGATATATGCAGTAAACATAATCATAAGACTAAAAGATGCAAAGAGCCCCATTAATCTCCATTTTTTTGACATGACAAGTAATGCAATGAACAACTCTGCTAATGGGACTATCCAGACAATGAAACCTGCAAAAGCACTTAATAAAGGTGACTGTCCTAATTGTACTCGGAAGTTTTCAAAGTCAAGCAATTTACTTACTGCTGCATAAACAAATAAAGATGTATAGAATATACAAACGGTGTTGATGATTATATTTTTAATTACTATACTTAATCTCATGTTTTCTGATTGTTTAGTTGACTATAATTGTAAAATGTTTAGATCATTCTGATTTTTTCCCTATATAAATAGTGAAATTTAAAATTCTAGTA
The DNA here is from genome assembly GCF_002217195.1 of Flavobacterium aquidurense. NCBI lineage: Bacteria > Pseudomonadati > Bacteroidota > Flavobacteriia > Flavobacteriales > Flavobacteriaceae > Flavobacterium > Flavobacterium aquidurense. The sequence goes on from NZ_MUGR01000022.1 coordinate 172,148, forward strand.
AACTCAAAAAAATAAAACCATTTTGATTACGATTCATTTCTTTGAAGCTGGAGCGAAAACAAAATTACAACAGGTTGTTCTACAGATTGTTACCAAAAACAGGCTAAAACTTTTAAAAAACAGGCTTTTTTCATTGCTAATAAGATGAAAAGAAGCGTTTTTCTTATTTTTCATTAGAGCTATTTTTTTAGTATTTAAAAATTAACTGTATTTATACCTTTTTTGATGGAAGAAAAATATAGTTTTATCACGTTTATTTGTAATTGTATTTCTGTTAGAAATGACTTTTTAATTATGAATAATTTATGGGATTATTCTTTGTTGAAAAGCGATACACTATTTAAAAAACATTATATCAAAAACAAGTAAAGTTATTTCTGAAGGGCTTTTTGTAGTTAAAACTTTAAAGTGATGGCTCTGAAATAAAATTGATATTTCTTATTTTCAATTTCATCAACTAGAAAAAAAGAAATATCAATTACTTACACAAGCTGGGAAAAACTTTACTTAATGTAATTTAAAAATGAAGATAATATTTGTCTTTTAGAAAATTTGCAAAATTAGGAGGTATAGCAGAAGTCTAAAAAGAAATAATTAGTAGACTGTTGGGCTACAGAAAATAACAAAACTAGTAGCCAATATAAACTTACGGAAATTGCAAAAGTGCTAGGTTTAACTTTGAAAGGAATTAAGAATTTTTTCAGAAGAAGTTATCTTCAGTATTAGTGGTCGTATAGTTAATGACAAGGATAATATTTCAGTAATTCAAATATTAAAATCAGCCAGCTCCCATTGAGCTTGCTAAACTGGTGTAGCTTTACGAATGTTTACTTCAGTTTAAAAAGAGAAGTGGAATATTTATGAAAGCTCATAAAAGAAAATAAATATTTTTGTAAAAACAGATATTAAAAGTAGAGAAAGAGGAGTGGTAAGATTTTTTAAGTTGAAAAGCTACTTGGAATTTAAAAATTTGTAATTTCTTTATTAAGTAAATTGTAATAATATTTTTCTTATGTTTGTTACTTAACCGAAACATATATAACAAATGGAAGAAAATTCAGTTTTTGAGAAATTTGAGTTGCAGCTCGACCAATCTGCAAAAGATTTTTTGAAGGAGACCGTTAAGTGGGCTTACTTTTTAGGTATAGTAGGATTCGTTGGTATCGGATTTATATTGCTCATTGCAGTTTTTGCAGGTGCGATTTTTTCTACACTAGGAAGTTCAATGGCAGGTATGGGAGCTTATGGCGGTTCTTTTGGGACAATAATGACTCTTGTTTATGTTGTGCTGGCAGCAATTTATTTCTTTCCTGTTTACTATCTGTTTAAATTTGGTGCAAACGGGAAAAAAGCTTTTAGGGATAATGACAATGTAGCATTAACAGCTTCTTTCAGTTACTTAAAATCGCATTACAAATTTATTGGGATTTTTATGATCGCAATTCTGGTATTGTACGGATTGATATTTGTGTTTTCTATGTTTGGAGCTTTATTAGGAAGGTAAAATGAAATAAAAAATCAAACTTTAAAAAATCTAAATCCCGAACAATTGACAGAATCAATATTATTGGTTTATTAGGATTTGGAATTTGCTATAAAACAAGAAAGTCCTGAGATTCTCAGGACTTTTTTTGTTTTATGTAGTTGTATATTATTTTTGTTCTTCTTTTTTAATATCAGCAACATACTTGGTAAGTTTTTTTCCGTAAAGTGATTGTGCTACTTTTGGAGTCATCGATTTCTGGATTGTATCAAGGAATTTGACATTGATATCATAAATCTCAGATAAAGCAATATAAGGCGCTATTTCGTGGTCTTTATTGTTAAGCGCAAAGTTGGTTGCGTATAAGTATTTTCTTTTGGTATTCGATTCTTGTTTTACGTTGATGCTGTCCAGCGCTTTTTGGTCTTGTCTTTTCATTGCTTTAAATCTTGCTTCAACCATAGAAAGGCTTTCTTCAGTAAAACGAGAATTTATCTTTTTGTATTCCTCATACAATTCCTGATTTTTAGATCCTGTAATTTTTGCACCGTAAATAAAGTTGTCTAAGTTGGTGTCGATATTGATATTTCCAGGCTCAGCAAAGAATAAAATATTATTGTCGAGCGAATTGGTAACCCCGCGGTCCAGATATAAGTAAAGCACTTCAGGAGATTCTAGTTTTATGTTGCTTTCAAAAGAGGAATTTCCATCTATTTTGATGCTGTCGATCGCTACAAGAGAGGTGTCAACGATTCTTTGAATGTATAAAGTTCCGTTTTTTAATCCTTTTATATTTCCTGTAAGGTGCAAACCGTCAGTTGATTCTTTTTTGCTACAAGATGCTAATAGTGCGATTGTAACAAAAGCAATAATTGATTTTTTCATTGGTTTTTTAGATTTTGCTGCAAAATAAAGAAAATAGTTTGAATGTGAGGATGTCGTGTTTAAATTTTGCTAAAAATAAATTTCAGTGTATTTCACGGATCTGATTTCTCAGTTTAAAAATAAAAACATAAAAAAATCCTGTAAGCAGCGCCTACAGGATTTTAGAGTATTTATTCGATTAAGAATATTATTTAATCATCTCAAAACTTCTTTTTACAAAAGCAGTCAAAGCTTCCCCTTTTAATAGGTTTTGCGATAATTTAGCCAGGTCTAAAGCTTGTTTTACTAAGTGTTCCTGATGTGTTTTGTCTTCAGTATTCAAAATGCTTGTTGCTAAATCTGAATTGGTATTTACAATCAGATTGTACATCTCAGGCATATTACCCATTCCAAACATTCCACCACCGCCAGACTGGCTCATTTCTTTCATTCTACGCATAAATTCCGGCTGCGTGATAATAAACGGAGCAGCCTGACTATCCATAGCTTCCAGCTGAACACTGTATGCTTTGGGAATATAAGCTTCTAATGAAGTTTTTAATGTTTCTTTTTCTTCATCAGATAACTTCGAAATCGTGTTTTCGTCTTTTTTGATTAAATTATCAATATGGTCAGAATCTACACGAACAAAAGTTACATCCTTATTATCGCCTTCGATTTTTTGAATCAAATGCGAGATAATAGGAGAATCTAAAAGCAATACTTCGTATCCTTTTTCTTTTGCTGTTTCAATATAAGAGTGCTGTGCATCTTTATTACCTGCATAAAGAACAACCAGTTTTCCGTCTTTGTCAGTTTGGTTTTCTTTTAATTTCTCTTTTAATTCTTCAAGAGTAAAGTAAGTATCATCAACCGTTGGGTATAAAAAGAAAGCACCTGCTTTTTCGTAGAATTTATCTTCAGAAAGCATTCCGTACTCTAAAACGATTTTAATATCATTCCATTTTTCTTCAAAATCAGCACGATTCTCGTTGAATAACGCTTTCAGTTTATCCGCTACTTTACGAGTAATGTAGTTAGAGATTTTCTTAACGGCACCATCCGCTTGTAATCCGGAACGGGAAACGTTCAAAGGGATGTCCGGAGAATCGATAACTCCTTTTAACATGGTCAGGAATTCAGGTACAATTCCTTCTACGTTATCCGTAACGTAAACCTGGTTTTGGTACAATTGAATTTTGTCTTTCTGAATTTGCATGTCAGAACCTAACTTAGGGAAATATAAAATTCCGGTTAAGTTAAACGGGTAATCTACATTTAAATGAATGTTGAATAACGGATCTTCAAATTGCATTGGATACAATTCTCTGTAGAAGTTTTTATAATCTTCATCAGATAATTCCGTTGGTTGTTTTGTCCATGCTGGATTTGGGTTATTGATGATGTTATCAACCTCAATAGTTTCGTTTACGTAATCCTCAGGAGCATCTTCCGGTTTAGGAAGTGTTTCTGTTCTTGTTCCAAATTTAATCGGAATAGGCATAAACTTGTTGTATTTGTTTAATAACCCACTGATTTTTGAATCTTCTAAAAATTCAAGAGAATCTTCGGCAATGTGCAAGATGATTTCTGTACCACGTGAAGTTTTGTCAGCCGGCTCTAAAGTAAATTCAGGGCTTCCGTCACATGTCCAGTGTGCAGCTGGCTCGTCTTTGTATGATTTAGTAATGATTTCTACTTTTTCTGCAACCATAAAGGCAGAATAGAATCCAAGACCAAAATGACCAATAATTCCGGAATCTTTAGCAGAATCTTTGTATTTGTCAAGGAACTCTTCAGCTCCTGAAAAAGCAACCTGATTAATGTATTTTTCAACTTCGTCAGCTGTCATACCTAATCCCTGGTCGATGATGTGAATTTTTTTCCCCTCTTTGTCAATCTTGATTTCAATAACAGGGTTTCCGAATTCTACTTTAGCTTCACCAATGCTGATTAAGTGTTTTAATTTTAAAGTAGCATCCGTTCCGTTTGAAATTAGCTCACGTAAAAAGATTTCGTGATCGCTATACAAGAACTTTTTGATTAAGGGAAAGATGTTTTCTACCGAAACATTAATTTTACCTGTTGTCATATTATTTTAATTTTTTAGTTTAATGTGATGATTCTCATTTCTTCAAATAGAATACCAATTGTTTTTTGAGTGACAAAATGTCGTAAGTGTTAATTCTGCAAGAAAATAATTGTATTCTGGAACAAAAGATATTACTGTGAATTGTATCTTTGTGGTATAATAATTGTTAAATGGGTAAGTATTAACTTAAATAATGTACAAAATGAAGAAAGTTATTTTCATGTGCATGATTGCCGCGATGTTTTTTGCGTGTAAATCAGCTTCGTCTACAGCTTCAACAGAAGCAACAACGCTATCGACTAAACTAGACAGACCAAGTCAGGTTGCTATTAAAGGAAATTGGGTTTTAACCAATGTATCTTATCCGGGTTCTGAGTATATCAAGGTAAACTCTTTTGATCTTGCGGATTCTAAATGTTTTATTGGTAGTACCTGGAACTTTATTTCAAATAATAATAAAGGAAGTATGGCTTTGACAGCGCCAAGTTGTACAGGATTTAATTCTCCTATCGTATGGAGTATTAACAATCAGGGTATGTTCGTGCTTAAAATTCTTGATGCTGGTATAAAAGCTAAGAAAGTAAGAGACGGATATTTACTTAAAGTGGCTGGATTAACTGATAATTCATTTCAATTGATCGATAATATCAATGTTGGTGGACAAATTAAGGATGTAACTTACCAATTTCAAAGAGCTAATTAATATTAAAATATATAAAGATGAGAAAAATAACAGTTTTAGGTTTGAGTAGTTTACTTGTATTAGTAAGTTTCTTTACAAGTTGCGATTCAGTAAAAAACGCTAATAACACTCAAAAAGGAGCGGGAATTGGAGTAGTTGCCGGTGGTCTTATTGGTGGTATTTTAGGAAATAATTTAGGACGCGGTGGAAACGCTGCTTTAGGAGCTGCTATTGGAGCTGCCGTAGGTGGTGGAACTGGTGCTCTTATTGGAAACAAAATGGACAAGCAGGCTCGTGAAATCGATCAGGCTTTACCAGGTGCATCTGTAGAAAGAGTTGGAGAGGGGATTCACTTAACTTTAAATGAAAACTCTGTTCGTTTTGATACTAATAAATCAACTTTGACTGCTCAGGCAAAAGCAAATTTAGATAAATTAGTTCCTGTATTCAACGAGTACGGAGATACTGATATTCAAATTTTTGGTTATACTGATAATACAGGAAAACCAGAATACAATTTGACTCTTTCAGGACAAAGAGCGGCATCTGTACAAGCTTATCTGGCTTCAAAAGGATTAAGAGCAAGCCGTTTCAAAACTTCTGGTTTAGGAATTGCTGATCCAATTGCAACAAATGATACTCCGGAAGGAAGAGCTCAAAACCGTCGTGTAGAATTCTCTATTACTGCAAATGACAAAATGGTTAACGATGCTAAAGCCGAAGCTGGAAAATAAGTTTCAAACGCAATAAAATTTCTTAAAAGCTGTTTCATAATTGAAGCAGCTTTTTTTTGACTTTAGAAATTAAACATTGTAAATTTGTCCTTTCAAATATAACCCATGCTCGACATTCAAAATATCTCTTTTTCGTATACCGAAAATCCTGTTATAAAAAACGTTTCTTTTACTATAAATAAAGGCGAAAATATTGCCATTATTGGCGAGAGCGGCTGCGGGAAAAGTACGCTTCTTAAACTTATGTATGGTTTGTATAACTTAGATGAGGGTAAGATTTTTTATAACGAAAAGCCAATTTTAGGACCTAAATACAATTTGATTCCCGGAATGCCTTATATGAAATACCTAGCTCAGGATTTTGATTTGTCGCCTTTTGAAACTGTAGCTGAAAATGTTGGAAAATTTCTTTCAAATGGTTTTGCGAATATGAAAAAACTTCGTGTTCAGGAATTGCTGGAAATGGTAGAAATGGAATCGTTCTCAAATGTAAAAGCTAAATTTTTAAGCGGGGGACAACAACAAAGAGTTGCGCTGGTAAGAGTTTTGGCTTTAGAACCGGAAGTAATTTTACTGGACGAGCCTTTCAGTCAAATCGATGCTTTTCGTAAAAATGCTTTACGCCGAAATTTATTTCGATACTTAAAACAAAAAGGAATTACCTGTATAATTGCAACACACGATAGTACAGACGCATTATCATTTGCAGATGAGGCAATTGTAATGCGTAACGGGGAAGTCATTAAAAAAGGTGATCCTATAAAAATTTACGAAGATCCGGAAACTAAATATGTGGCTTCGCTTTTTGGTGAAGTAAATGAGTTGCCAACTCATTTGTTATTGCCATATGAAGATCAAACGCATAAAACACTTGTATATCCGCATCAGTTTAAAATGGTGGGAGAATCTAATTTGCCGGTAAAAATCAGAAGGACCTATTTTAGAGGAAATCATTATCTGATAGAAACTGTTTATAAAAGGCAACTGGTCTTTTTTGAGAGCGAAATAGATTTACCTCTCGAACAGGAAATATTTTTGGGTTTAAATTATTTGTAATTAGAGAATTGCCAATTTGAAAATTAGATAATTGTTTCGCCTATAAAAATAACAAACCCGACAGCTTTGAAAAACTGTCGGGTTTTTTTATTATAGAAAATAAATGAAATTTTAGTTTTTTAAGTACTTCTCTAAAAACTGATCTTGTTCCCAAAGTAGGTGTAAGATGTTTTCTTTGGCTACATAGCTATGTGCTTCTTTTGGTAAAATGACCATTCTTGCTGTTGCTCCCAAGCCTTTTAATGCTTGATAATAACGTTCTGTCTGCAAAGTAAAAGTTCCCGGATTGTTATCCGCTTCACCATGAACCAGTAACATTGGTGTTTTCATTTTGTCTGCATTCATAAAAGGAGACATTGCTGTATAAACTTCAGGAGCCTCCCAGTAATTACGTTGTTCAGTCTGGAAACCAAATGGGGTCAAAGTTCTGTTGTAAGCACCACTTCTGGCAATTCCGCATGCAAAAAGATCAGAATGTGTCAGTAAATTAGCCGTCATAAAAGCGCCGTAAGAATGTCCGCCAACCGCCACTTTTTTACGGTTTATATATCCTAAAGCATCAACGGCATCAATTGCAGCAGCAGCATTGTCTACTAATTGAGAAATAAAGTTGTCATTGGGTTCCGTCGTTCCTTCGCCAATAATAGGAAAAGCAGCATCATCAAGAACAACATATCCTTTAGTCACCCAATATACAAACGATCCGTAATACGGGAACGTGAATTCATTTGAATTCTGAGTCGATTGTCCTGCGCTGTTTTTGTCTTTGTATTCAGCCGGATACGCCCAGATCAATAATGGTAATTTTTCTTTTTTTGCTTTGTCATAACCAGCAGGCAGGTATAAAGTTCCTGAAAGCTCAACACCATCTTTACGTTTGTATTTGATGACTTCTTTGCTCACATTTTTAATACTCTCGAACGGATTTTTGAAAGAAGTAATTGCTGTTAAGCTATTTTGCTTTTTAATATTTCTGAAATAATAATTCGGATATTCACTTTTAGACTGAATCTGCACCAGAACTTTTCCAGTTTTAAAATCTTCGATTCCAAGCAAATCTTCTTTTTTGTCCTTATAAGTAGAAGTGTAAATACGTTTTGATTGTAATGTTTTTAAATTGAATTCATCTATAAAAGGAAACTGTCCTTCTTTTGTATATCCTTCACCAATGCGGAAAGCATTATCTTTCTCGATGGCCAATACATATTTATTGTATTCATTTTTCTTAGTCTCAAAAATTCCCGGATCTGAGTAAACATCTTGTTGGTTTCTATCAGTAACTACTTTTGCTTGCTGAGCAGGATTTGACGGATTGATCAGATATGTTTTTGTATTACGCGTATCGTACCATTCGTCTGTAATAAAAGCAACATTGTCATTTCCCCAGGTAATATCGCTGTAACGTTGAGGTAGTTTTACTAATGAAGTTGCGTTGTTGGCAAAAGGAGCATCCCAAAGATAAACTTCGTCTCTAAAATCGACTTTGTTGGCTGGATCACCTTCGTCAAGAGCTACGGCATACGATAATGTTGCCGGTTTGTCATTTCTCCAGGTCATTTCTCTTTTTCCTTTTCTTACCGCCATAAAACCTTTAGGAATTACTTCGTTTAGAGGAACTTCGTTTACCGTTTTAACTTCTTTTCCTGCAGCATCATAAACAACTGTTTTAGATGGGAATCTGTTCAGAGGTACAACATACGAAAATGGTTTTTGTATGGTCGTTACCATAATATAGTTGCCATCCGGTGAAATTCTTTCTCCTGCATACATTGCTGCTTCTTTGAATAAAGTAGCTGTTCCGTTGAGTTTGACTTTGTATAATTCAGAAGTAATGATGTTCTCAAAATTTATTTCATCATTCTGATTTTTCAACATATCAGGATAGGTTCTGTTCTGGGATTTGGTTCCTGCCGTGCTCGAAATAATTGGCCCGGTTGGTAAATCTTTTTTAGAATCCAGTAAAGGCTTTCTGTTTTTTGGAAGCATTTTCACCAAAATAGTTTCACTGTCTAAAAACCAGCTAAACGGATTGCCAAGATTTGCATTTACCGTGGCATCAGTAAGTTTTGTTGCTTTTGCTGTTGCTACATCCAATACCCAAAGTTCAACTCCTGAATTTGTAGTATGCGAAAACAAAACTTTCTTATCGTTTGGAGACCATAGAATATTACTTATTTTAGGATTCTGAGGCAAACCTGAAACTTGTACTTCTTCCTTTGCGTTAACTTTTCTTAATTTTAGATTTATGGTATAAGTTACCGTACTGGAAATATTGGTTACGGGATTAATTCTTAAACCGCCTAAACGAAGTTCTTCCTGATTTAAATCGTCTAATGTTTTGTAAGTACTTCTGTATAAAAATAAAATATTCTCTTTTTTTGTATCCATTGATACTGTAGGAGCTCGTTCGTAATCAGCTAAATCTAAAATAGATTTTGATGGTTTTTGATAGGTTAAATTTTCTTGGGCAGAGGCAAAAAAGCCAATGTTAAGAAATAAGAGGAGTGTAACCTTTAATTTCATAATGTGAATTTTAGGAGTTTAAAAAATAGGTATTCGTAATGTTTGACTAAAGTACTTTAAAGTTGTTACATATTATGCGTTATTTTTCATACTTTTCATTGTTTTAGTATGAAAACTGTTTTTTCATGATATAAATAGCTTCAATTGACGATATAATTAGAGTATATTGAATTGCTAATAACGAAAAAAACACTAATTTGTACACTAATGTTTTAAAGTATACTTAGATTTGCAATCCAATTTTTTAATAAATAATAGAAGAATATGTATCATTCAAAAATAACGGGCTTAGGATATTATGTTCCTTCAAATGTTGTGACCAACGACGATTTGTCTAAGATTATTGATACCAATGATGAGTGGATTCAGGAGCGTACGGGAATTAAGGAGCGAAGACATATTATTCGTGGAGAAGACACCACAACTACAATGGGAGTAAAAGCAGCCAAAATTGCTATAGAACGATCTGGCGTAGCCAAAGAAGATATTGATTTTGTAGTTTTTGCTACATTAAGTCCGGACTACTATTTTCCAGGACCAGGAGTTTTAGTACAACGCGATTTAGGATTAAGAACTGTAGGAGCATTAGATGTAAGAAACCAATGTTCTGGTTTTGTGTACGCTATTTCTGTTGCTGATCAGTATATTAAAACCGGAATGTATAAAAATATTTTGGTGATTGGTTCAGAAGTTCATTCAACCGGATTAGATATGACTACTCGTGGTCGCGGTGTTTCGGTAATTTTTGGAGATGGAGCAGGAGCAGCAGTTTTAAGCCGTGAAGAAGATTTGACAAAAGGAATTTTATCAACTCACCTGCATTCAGAAGGACAACATGCCGAAGAACTGGCTTTGCAGGCACCGGGAATGGGAGCGCGCTGGGTAACTGATATTTTAGCAGATAATGACCCGAATGACGAAAGTTATTATCCGTATATGAACGGGCAATTTGTGTTTAAAAACGCAGTAGTTCGTTTTGCTGAGGTAATCAATGAAGGTTTAGAAGCAAACGGTCTGCAAGTTTCAGATATTGATATGTTGATTCCGCATCAGGCGAATTTGAGAATTTCACAATTCATTCAAAACAAATTCAAACTCACGGATGATCAGGTTCATAATAATATCCAGAAATACGGAAACACAACCGCAGCGTCTATTCCAATTGCCTTAACAGAAGCCTGGGAGCAAGGAAAAATCAAATCAGGAGATACTGTTGTTCTGGCAGCTTTTGGTAGTGGTTTTACCTGGGCAAGCGCAATTATTAAATGGTAAATTAATTCATCTTGCATTATATTCTGAAACCTGCTCTTTTTGGAGCAGGTTTTTTTGTACTCATTTATCAGGTCGGCCGATTCGAAGCCCATGTTACGATTAGCAAGTCTTTTATTTCGTGTATGGCATTTCGGTTTTAATTAATATTTTTGTTAAGTCAGAAATGACAAATGATAAAACATCTTTACATAAAAATGAAAAAAAATCAATTAGAAATAGCCTGTTTCAATTATGAATCGGCAATAATTGCGCAGGAAAGCGGTGCAGACAGAATCGAATTGTGTGACAATATGCAGCTTGGCGGAACAACACCCAACGCTGTTCTGGCAGTAAGAGTCCGTGAGAAGCTGTCGATAAAAATGCATGTTATTATCAGGCCGCGAGGTGGGGGCTTTGTTTATTCTGATGAAGAGTTTACAGAAATGAAACAAGATATAAAATCCTTTAAAAAACTTGGTATAGATGGTTTTGTTTTTGGAATTCTAAATCCGGACGGAAGTGTAAATAAAAAGCAAAATGAGGAATTGGTAAACTTGGCAAGTCCGTTTTCTTGTACTTTTCATCGTGCTTTTGATCACGTTAATTCTATAGAGCAAGCCCTTGAAGATGTTATCGATTGTGGTTTTCAAACTATTCTGACTTCCGGGAGAGGAAAAAATGTCGAAGAAGGAATTGATGATTTGATCCTGATTCAGAAATTGGCCAAAGACCGAATCGAAATTATGCCTGGCGGAGGTTTGCGATCTTCAAACATTAAATTACTTCAGGAAAAACTTCAGCCAACTTTTTATCACTCATCGGCTATTACAAATAATACCGAAACAGCAAATCCGGAAGAAATAAAAGAATTACGCAATTTTTTATAAGCGGCTGGTACAAACTAAAAAAGCCTGGAGTTGGCAAACTCCAGGCTTTTCTTTTCTACATGAACTATTAAAATCTACTAATAAAAGCGGGATTAAAACATTCCGCCACCACCTTTACTAGTGTTATCTTCTCTTTGTTTGCGTTCTAAATTTTTGATTTTAGCTCCACCAAAATTATACGTTAAACCTAAATAAACAGTTTGACTTTCCCATTTAAATTGTCCTTCATGCGCATAAGGATACATAGCGTCAAAAGAATATTTCATAGTATTGAATACGTCGTTAAAACGTAAACTGATGTTCATCTTGTTGTCTAACAATGTATAACGTGAACCCATGTCCATTTTGTACATTTCGTGACTGTTATTTTGAAGTCCGTCAACTCCACCTCTGTAAAAACCAAATAATAAGAAGCTTAAACGTTTGTTTACTTTAAAGTTGGAGTTCATACGGCCATTAAATGCTGCCACAGTAACTTTTCTTTCGATCGGGCTGCTTGTTTGTGTTACAGGATCATATGCGAACACAACTCCTTGTTGGTTGATACTTGAGAAATCAATAGATGGCGCAATATCCCACCATTTTGTGATTTTGTAGTTAAAAGAAACCTCAAAACCATAAGAAGTATTGTGATCGTAATTTGTATAAGTCAGAATTTGTTTGTTTCCGCTTGGGTCTGTATCATCCGGATATAAAATTCGGCTAATCTGATCATTGATGCTTCTATAGAAAACGCCAGTCGTAAAACTTCCTTTTGTGAAAGTTTTAGTGTAATTTACTTCAACAGAATTTGTAAACTGCGGACGCAATTCAGGATTTCCTATAGATGTTACTAACGGAGTAGAAAACTCACGAATAGGTTTTGTCTGCTCTAAACTAGGACGGTCTACACGACGGCTATAGCTAAATTGCAAAGTGTTTTTCTCATTCAGGTTATAGGTTAAATAAGCCGAAGGATATAAAGTAATATAATCATCATTGAATTTTTCAAGACCATGGTTTAGGTTAGCGGCTACTTTGTAGCTTTCAAAACGAGCACCCAATTGGTAACTGAATTTTTTAAATTTCTGACCAAATGTTACATAAGCTGAATAAATATCAGTGTCATAAGTATAATTAGAAACCGGGATTGCTGCAAGTGGATTTCCGGTAATATAGTCATTGTCCGTTTTAGTAATTCTCGCCTCGGCGCCCGCTTCAAGAGTTGTTTTTTCATTTAAAGGATTTACGTAATCAACATTTAAAGTAGTCAGTTTACGTGTTCCTTTTATATAATCATCATAAATGACATTGTTCTGGGTATTGTCAGTATTTATGGTCTGAGTATCAAAAGAAGAATACTGTGTTTCTTTATTGTCGCTGTAGTTTCCTTCAAAATCTAAGGTATGTCCTTCTTTTTTGAAGATATGTTTGTAAGCTAAATTATAAGTGCCAACTTCATCGGGTCCTGAATATTTAGATTTCTGAAAGATTTTTGAAATGTCAGAATCGGTTACGTTATTATAGTCAATACCAGTATTGACAAATCCTTTTCCGTTGGATTTATTCTGATTCGTGTAGATCGATATTGTATTATGATCATCAATTAAATAATCCATTCCAATTTTATACAAGTACGAATCATTATCGTTTAAAACATCAATTTTCTGAACAACTTCCGGATCAAATCTTTTGATGAAACCGTCGTTTTGATACGTTCCGAAATTTTGTCCTGCATTTCCAAAGAAATTTACTTTTCCGGTTTTGTAATTCAAATTCAAAGATTGGTTGTATTTAGCCGTTTCTCCAAAAGTAATTCCGCCACTGTAACTTCCGTTAAAACCAGTGTTGGTATTTTTGTGTAAAACGATATTGATGATTCCTGACATTCCTTCCGGATTGTATTTTGCACTTGGATTGGTGATCAGCTCAATTTTTTTGATAGAAGTTGACGGAATTTGTTTTAGTAATTGAGCAGGGTCAATATTTGATGGTCGTCCGTCAATTAATACACGAACATTATCGTTTCCACGAAGAGAAAGTTTTCCGTCCTGATCGACATTCACAGACGGAATGTTGTTCATAATGTCTGATGCAGATGCACCTGCAGTTGTCAAATCTTTACCAACTGTAATTATTTTTCGGTCAATTTTTTGTTCTATTGTCGAGCGGTCACTTACTATGTTTACCCCTTTAAGCTGGGTTGCTTCTTCTTCAAGAGAGACATTAACTGTGGCTGTCTTTTTATTATCGCTCAAAACGATTGACCCTGTATATTTTTTGAATCCAATGTATTGAATTTCGATCGTATAGGTTTTTAAAGCTAAATTTTTGATAGTAAAAGCACCATTATCATCTGTGTTAACTCCCGTAACTGCTTTTCCGTTGTCTTTGATGGAGACGGTTGCGTAAGAGATCGGTGCATTATTGGATTTTTCGGTAATTTTTCCGGAAACCGTTCCGGTGTTCTGGGCCTGAGCTGTTGCAAATACCCCCAGTAATGCGAACAGAAAAAGTTTTAGTTTCATAATTTTGGTATCGATTGTTTTGATTTGATTGATGATGATTGTTTTTTTTTGTTAATTTTTTTTGCTTCAAACGAATTCAAAGTCCCTATTAAGACTCTTTTATCATCGATATGTTACAGAAAAAAATGAAAAAGATTATGTTTTTTTTAAGACAGCCTGTTTTTGAAGAGATTAGCATTTTAATTTTTTGATAATTTTAACATTCAAAACAAAATGCTTTTTACAGATTTCTAAGAGTTTTGTTGTATTTTATATGTTTTTCATTTTCTGTAATTGACGAATAAGCAGTATATTTGCTCACTTTAAAAATAAGTTTACATGTCATTATCACAAATTCTTACACCTTCTATACAAAAAGCAATACAAGCATTATTTGATGTTACTGTTGATAAAATCGAATTTCAGACTACACGCAAAGAGTTTGAAGGCGATATTACAATGGTAATTTTTCCTTTACTAAAAGTGATCAAAAGCAATCCGGTAGAATTAGGAAATAAAATAGGAAATTATTTAGTAGAAAATCTTCCTGAAGTATCCCGTTTTAACGTTGTTTCGGGTTTTTTGAATATTGTAATTGCAGATAGTTATTATTTGAATTTCTTTAATGGAATAAGAGACAATCAAAAATTTGGATACGTTACTCCAAATCCGGATGATAAAGCCATTATGGTCGAATATTCTTCGCCAAACACCAATAAGCCTTTGCATTTAGGTCACGTTCGTAACAATTTGCTAGGATATTCTGTAGCCGAAATTATTAAGGCTTCAGGAAAAAAAGTATACAAAACACAAATCATCAACGACCGTGGAATTCATATTTGCAAATCGATGCTGGCCTGGGAGAAATTTGGAAATGGTGAAACTCCGGAAAGCTCCAGTCTAAAAGGAGATAAATTAGTTGGTAAATATTATGTTGAGTTTGATAAAGCTTATAAAGCTGAGATTTCTCAATTGATAGAAACTGGAAAAACGGAAGAAGAAGCTAAAAAACAAGCTCCAATTATTATTGAAGCGCAAGAGATGCTTAAAAAATGGGAAGCCGGTGATGATGCTGTAATTTCTCTTTGGAAAAAAATGAACCAATGGGTTTATGATGGTTTTGCTACTACTTATACCAATCTTGGAGTTAATTTTGATAAATATTATTACGAAAGTAATACCTATTTGTTAGGAAAAGATGTTGTTCAGATAGGTCTTGATAGCGGTGTTTTTGAAAAAGATCCTGACGGTTCAGTTTGGATTGATTTAACAGACGAAGGTCTCGATCGTAAAATTGTATTGCGTTCAGACGGAACAGCTGTTTACATGACGCAAGATATAGGAACAGCAATTCAGCGTGTAAAAGACATGCCGGATGTTGGCGGAATGGTTTATACAGTGGGTAACGAACAAGATTATCACTTTAAAGTATTGTTCCTGATCCTGAAAAAATTAGGTTTTGACTGGGCTTCAAGTTTGTATCATTTATCATACGGAATGGTAGATTTGCCATCAGGAAAAATGAAAAGCCGTGAAGGAACTGTTGTAGATGCTGATGATTTGATGCAGGATATGACAGATACAGCACAACAAATCTCAGAAGATTTAGGGAAACTGGACAGTTATTCTGACGAAGAAAAAGCAAAATTGTACAAAACAATCGGTCTTGGCGCTTTGAAATATTACATTTTAAAAGTAGATCCTAAAAAACGTATTTTGTTTAATCCGGAAGAATCAGTTGATTTTGCAGGAAATACAGGTCCGTTTATTCAATATACTTACGCCAGAATTCAGTCGATCATTCGTAAAGCCGATTTTGATTTTTCAGTTGCAACGAATACAGAAGAATTACATGAAAAAGAAAAAGAATTGGTAAAACAAATCGAACTTTTCCCGGAAGTAATCCAGAATGCAGCTCAAAATCACAGTCCTGCATTAATTGCAAACTATACCTATGATTTGGTAAAAGAATACAATTCTTTCTATCAGTCAGTGCATATACTAGGAGAAGTAGATTTGACTAAGAAAATATTCAGAGTACAGCTTTCTCAAAAAGTAGCCGAGGTAATAAAAGCTGCTTTTACATTATTAGGAATAGAAGTTCCTGAGAGAATGTAATTGTATTAAATAAGTATCAAAACAAGAGAGTCGATAATGGTAAAATTATCGGCTCTTTTTTATGAAATAGCGTTTTTTATTGATGATTATTTTGTTCGTAAAAATGAAATAATTATTATGAAATGGTTAAAGATTTTACACAAAAATTTTGTTGTAAAAAAAATAAATTAACATTTGCAAATGTCGTTTTTATAGCTAAGTTTACGGTAAGAAATTGATTTATAAAAAAAGTCTAAAAAACCACTAAATATAGGAGATGAGCTAATTTTTATTCTCTTTTAAGACAATCGAGGAAGCTGAAAATCGTAAGAGTAAGCAAAACTAAAAACCCAAAACAATGATTAAAAACCCTTTTTTATTACTAGCACTTCTTCTAGTATGTTGTACAATTAATGCACAAGATTTAATTTCGCCTTCTTATGGCTTTTCTCACAGCAAAACAGCTTACATCACTTTGGCTGACGGAACTGAAATTAACGGAACTATCAAAGATATCGATAGAGACAAAGGGTTAATCGAGTATATTAAATTACAAGACGGAGCTGGGAAAAAACACAAACTAAAACCGGAAAATATTAAGTTTATGTACTTACCTCCAAGCGGACTTGACAATTTAGGTAAGAAACTTAATTTTCTTGAAGATTTCAAAAAATGGAATGACACTAAGTTAAACCAGGATTTCTTAAACCAAGGATATGCTTATTTTGAAACGACTGATGTAAAAATCAAAAAGAAAAGCAGCAAATTGTTAATGCAATTACTTAATCCTTCATTCAGTAAAGATTTTAAAGTGTATTGTGATCCTTATGCAAAAGAAACTACTTCTTTAGGAGTTGGTGGAGTTAAATTTATTGGTGGAGATGCAAAATCTTACTATGTAGCTAAAAAAGATTCACCAGCATTTTTGTTAAAGAAAAAAGATTACAAAAAAGAATTTGTACCATTATGGGGAAGCTGTGAAAAAGTAGTAGCTGGAAACCCAGAGCCAAAATGGACAGATTTAACAAAACATATTGTTGCTTATTCTGAGTGTGTAGATCCAAGCTAATATGTAATAGGATAATCTATATTTGATTTGATATCTTTTGAAGATTTTAAACTTAATATAGCAAACAAAAAAAGGAGCCGTCTC